>JALSGV010000052.1 GCA_026982565.1 Gammaproteobacteria bacterium | reverse complement strand
ATAAAATCCATGCGTTATCCATGCCAAGCCAGGCCGGCAAGAACTTGCTCGACCATGCTCCTGTCCAATACACTGCCTCCGCCGGATTCCGCGCCAGGTTTTTTTCGTGACGCCGGGGGAAGCCTTTTATAAGGCCTCCTTTGCAGGAGGGCGTGACCCTGGCGCATTGGCATGTATTTCTTTTTCATTTCGATGGCTCCATATGCTCAGTGTGCGGCCGTCTCTGCTTCCGAGATGCTTGCTGTATTCAGCAGTTCGTCTATATTCAATGTAATGACCATTTTGTCCTCGATGGTGGCCAGCCCATTGACGAATTCGATGTCGATGCCGCCGAAGTCGGGCGGCGGCTTCATCTCGTCGGTGGCAATGTTATATACATCGGATACTGCATCGACGACGATTCCCACAGTCCGCTCTTTTTCATGATTGATAACTTTCAGAACGATGACGACGGTGGTCGGGCCGTATGAACTGTTCTCCAGGTTGAAGCGCTGTCTGAGGTCGATAATGGGAACTATGGCGCCGCGCAGATTGATGACGCCCTTGATGTAGTCAGGAGTGTTGGGAATCTGAGTGACGTTGTCCCAACCCTTTATTTCCTGAACGCGGAGGATATCCACGCCGTATTCTTCTCCACCAAGCAGAAAGGTGAGGTATTGGCTGGAATTTATCCGCGCGTCATTGCCGATATCCAGTTTGGTGGAATCTGAGATACTGCTCATTATGTTCTCCTCTAGTGTCCTTGCCGCATATGCTTCCTAAGCGACTGCCTTTTCCAGGTGCTGGTTCCTGCCGTTTCCGGGTTTGCGCGACATGCCGATAATGCCTTCTACATCCAAAATCAGCGCAACGGTGCCATCTCCAAGAATCGTTGCGCCTGAGATCCCCGCGACCCGTTGGTAATTCGTTTCGAGACTCTTGATGACGACTTGCTGTTGTCCCAGAAGTTCATCCACGAACAGGCCCACCTTCTGTCCATCACCCTCTATGACGACGAGCAGGCCATCTTCAAGATCTTCAGCATCCGAGGTGGTGCCAAACAGCCCGTGTGTCCGGATTATGGGGATATATTCCTCACGCAACTTGTAGACCTCGGAAGTGCTGGCAATGGAGTTGACATTTTCCGGTGCTATGAGTAAGGACTCGACGATTGAAATCAGGGGGATGATGTAGGTTTCATTGCCAATCCGCACGAGTTGTCCATCGAGTATAGCCAGGGTGAGCGGCAGCCGGATGGTGAACGTTGTTCCTTGCCCTTCTTTCGAGGCAATGTCGATGTTCCCACCCAGTCCTCTGATATTGCGGCGCACCACGTCCATGCCAACGCCTCTGCCTGAAATGTCGCTGACAGTTTCAGCCGTGGAAAACCCAGGTTGAAACAGCAATTCGAATATCTTCTCATCGGATAGCTGGCAGCCTTCCTCTATGAGTCCTTTTTCAAGCGCCTTGCTGAGAATCCTATCCTTGTTAAGCCCCGCGCCATCGTCACTTATCTCGATTACGATGTTTCCACCCTTGTGGTAGGCGTTGAGGTTTACACTCCCCGCTTCGGGCTTTCCGGCCTGTTTTCTGATTTCAGGGGTCTCTATGCCATGGTCTATGGAATTCCTCACCAGGTGTACGAGAGGGTCGCCAATCTTTTCCATGACGGTTTTATCCAGCTCGGTTTGTTCGCCGGACATTTCAAAATTTATCTGTTTGCCAAGCTGCTGGCTGAGATCGTGAACCATGCGCGGAAAGCGGCTGAATATGAAGCTGATGGGAAGCATGCGGATGCGCATTACGCTTTCCTGAAGTTCCCTGATATTCCTTTCCAGTAAAGACAGTCCCTCGCGCAACTGCTCGAGGCGCGCATGATCGAAATCCTCGAAGTCACCGTCGAGGTTGCCCATCATGGATTGGGTGATAACCAGCTCACCCACCATATTGATCAGTGTGTCGACCTTGTCTATGCTGACCCTTATCGAACTGCTTTCTGGTGTGAGGGACTTCTTAGAGACCGATTTGGCGATGGGTTTTTTATTGCTGGGTATCTCCCGGGGTGGTTTTTCCTCTGTTGCCGTGGCGGGTGCAATTTCCTTGATGACGAGGTCGCAGTCGTCTTCCACCCACTCGAACACCTCTTTGATATTCTCTTCGCTTACGCCACTGCCGGACAGTTTCAATTTCCAGGATAGGTAACATTCCTCGGGGTCCATTTCCGAGAGGGGAGGGAGGCCTGTCAAGTCGACCTCTGTTGTCAGAGTCCCCAGTGACTCAAGCTCCCTGAACAGCAGCGCCGGGTCATTGCCTGTCTTCAGGAGGTGGGGGTGTGGTGTGAATGAGATATCCCATTCCCTGGGCGCGCCATCATCATGCTTGTTCTGGCTGCCGCCCAGCGAGTCGTCTTCACTGTCCTCATTTTCCTTGCCCAGCAGGCCATCCAGTGCCTGCTGTAATTGCGTGATGCGCTCCCCGTCAGGTTCTTCCTCGTCACGCTGTGCAGTGATCATGTCCCTGAGGCAGTCAACGGACTGGAGCAGGACCTCGACTATCTCTGTGCTGACGCTTCTGTGGCCATCACGGATTTCATCAAGCAAGGTCTCCATCGCATGGGTGAATGTCGCGATGTTCGTGAAGCCGAAAGTGGCGCTGCCACCCTTTATGGAGTGCGCGGCCCTGAAAATCGCGTTGATGGTATCGTTGTCAACGGCGCCAATATCGAGATCCAGCAGGCCTGACTCCATGATGTCAAGGCCTTCAAAGCTTTCTTCGAAGAAAGTCTGGTGAAATTGCGTGATATCGATGGACATGTCTGGAATCAGCCCAGGACCTTGTTGATAGTGGAGATCAGCTGATCCGGATTGAAAGGCTTGACCAGCCACCCGGTCGCGCCTGCCTCCTTACCCTGTTGTTTTTTTTCCGCTGTCGATTCGGTGGTCAGCATCAGAATGGGCGTGAACTTGTAGTCGGGAAGGTTTCTCAGTTCACGTATCAATGAAATGCCGTCCATTCTGGGCATGTTGACATCCGTGATGACCAGGTTGACTTTGTTGGTCTTGGCCTGTGCCAGCGCATCCTGCCCATCGACTGCCTCGACAACAGTGTGACCGGCGTTCTTCAGCGCAAAAGACACCATTTGGCGCATGGACTCAGAGTCATCAACTGCTAATATGCTTGCCATAACACTTCTCCTGTCTGCGTGTGTTAACGATGGAGTATTCAATAAATTATCAGGCTCTTTGCTTTGGGAGGCCAAGATGCCCTCCCATCCCCAGCAACGCTGCTACTCTTGTGAAATGATCGGGTAGCTCCCCGCCCCAGCTCAGATTCACCTTCCTGGAGCGGGCTTCATTCACGATACTGTATAAGAGTTGTATACCCGCGGTATCGATGCGTTCTGGGTCCGTGATCTCTATCGTTATTTCTCTATTATTATTTATAGAGTCGCCAAGGATGTTCCGCAGCTCGGTGACGCCGCCAATATTGAGGTGCCTGCCACATTCCACGTGGCGCTGCCCCCCCTCATTTCCTCCTGCAGTCTGCTCCATCATTACTGTCCTCTCAGGATATTCTGATAAAACAGTTAACGACGCTTATTTTGAAAACTTTAAGATTCTGATGGATGAGATCAACAAATGCTGATGCCAATATCCATAAGCTGAAACTTGACGAAGTTTGCCGGACAGGATACCCATGCCGCCGTTCGTATGGTCTGTTGATTGTGGGGTTCTCATTGTAACTTGTGGCGCACGGAATGCTGGCGATCATGCCGTTGCGATACGTGTCTGCGTGGAGGAGGCGATCGCCTTGCCGCTGGCGCTGTATGCGGTTTGTTGGGGGTTTTCCTGTCCACGCAGAATGGCCAAGGCCGAATCGGTGCTGTGCTGACGCATGTGGATAATGCGGCCATTGACGGCATTCTGATGGCGGCATTGGTTCATGAGCCGACTGAATTCATTCCATAACGGTCCCTTCGCGCGTTCATCAGCGGCGCCTGCAACACCGTCTTTCAGGGTGGTAATTCCTTGTTTTTCAACATGCGCCTCGATCAGCAGTAGCTGGGACAGGGCCTGCTGTTTTTCCGGCAGAAGCGCGACGAGGGCGTCGAGGTCGTTGTGTGCAAGGGCCTCATACTCCCTTGTGAGCGCGTCGAGTAACGCCTTGGCGGAGGCGATACCCTGTTCCTGGATTTTCCTGTTTTCAAGGGAAGTCATGAGCTGTCTCCTTGTTGGTGCCTGACTACAGGCTCTCGGCAAGTTGTCTCTCGAAACTCGACAACTTGTCCGCCAGCACCTCTGAATCCATCTTGTAGCTGCCATCGGCGATGGCGGCCTTGATGGATTCGACCCTGCCAGTGTCCACCACAGGAATCCGGGACAGGCTGTCCTGTATTTTTTGCATCATGGCCGCTGTTTCCGTCAGGCTCACAGTGTCAGAAGGTATTGATGCGCTTTCGGGTTGCGTCTTGCCGCCCTTTTCTGATCCTCGGGTCTGGACTGATAGATCCTCACGTGCATTCAGGCGCGGGGAATTTGCCTGATTATTGATTTCAATGGTCATGTGGCTGCTCCTCTTTGAGATTGTCTTTGCAGGTCGAAAGTTTTTGAACGCTGGCCGCCGCCTGCTTCCATGAATTCAGAATAGAACCTTTACCAAACCGGATGCGACGACTCTTCCCTCGACAATGCGCCTCGATTTGAGATTTTTTACTTTAATCAGGTCGCCAGAGGTGCCATCCATCATGGCTTTTCCCTTCATCCTGATTTCGAATCCGTCCGTGCTGGCGAGAATGGTCACACTTTCACCCCGGCGCACTATCTTGGGATTGTCGATATGGTAGGGATTGATGACCTTGCCGGCCATCAGGGCCTGCTTGACTACCTTGCCAGCCACGTTCTGATATTCGCTAAAATAGCCGCGGCCCAGCGTCGAAATATCGCCATCGATTATTTCCAGGTCTTCTGCCCTGATTACTGTCCCGCGCGGCAGGTAATGACGCGCCGCCAACACCTGCTTATAGATCCTGATGTTGACCGGAACATAGAGTTTCCAGGGTTTGGCGCTTTCACAGCTCACACCCACCGTGGTGTGACCCAGCAGACGGCTGCCCGGTGGTTTGAAGACGCGGAGTTTGCGGTCACACATCACCAGGCGCAGGCGCGCATCGAGTTTTCCGACGGAAATTTCCCGCCTGCCCTGTGTCTGTGGGTTTTGCTGGATGAGAAACGCCTTTACCGCATCACGGATGGCTTCCAGAGACTGGACTGCTTGCCCCATGGCGGGCGGCGCCGTCATGAACAGCAGCATTGACCACAGCAGGATCAGGCAATAGCCGGATTTTCTTTTGGCACGATATCTGTACATGATTGTCAGTAGAGCCCCGTATCCATCTTGTAAATCTTTTCAGGAAGCCCTGCCTGACCCGTCATCCCGGCCTGCGCGGGGATGGCGGATTCTGAATTCAGACCTTCCTCAATAGAATATGTGCAGGAAACATGCCATCAAAAAGCTGACTGCCTGATTACAGGAGGCGGGTTAAGAATTGTATGACAGAGTCGATACAGCTGTAGACACAGCACGAAAGTGGAGACAGAGGACGATGACGAGTGTAATGGACGGAGTAAACCGGCTGACGCAACTGGCCGGCCACAATCGCATGGAACTGTTGATGTTTCACCTGGGGGACAAGCAACGGTTTGGCATAAATGTATTTAAAGTACAAGAGGTTATTCACTGCCCGAGCCTGACCAGAATACCCAGGTCACACCCCGTTGTGCGCGGTATCGCCGATATTCGCGGCAAGACCTTGCCGGTCATCGATCTCGCCATGGTGATTGGCAAGATGCCTCTTGAAAATCCGCAAGACGGTTTCATCATCGTCACCGAATACAATACCAAGATCCAGGGATACCTGGTGAGTGGTGTCGACCGTATCATCAATATGAATTGGGAAGATATTCTTCCCCCGCCCAAGGGAATGACGTCCGCCAGTTATTTGACTGCCGTGACGCGGGTGGACGAGGAGTTCGTCGGTATCCTGGATGTGGAAAAAATCCTTGCCGATCTGTGCGGCACCCCTGTGGAGGTGTCTGATTCCCTTGCGAACGAAGGAAGGGAGCTGAAGCAGGAAGACATGTTTATTCTGGTATCGGATGATTCAGCGGTCGCGCGCAAGCAGATTTCCAGGCCCCTGGACCAGATGGGCATTGAATATGTCATCGCAAAGAATGGCCGGGAGGCCCTGGATTACCTCAAGGACTGGGCCGCCAACGATCCCGGAAGGTTGAGCCGTCTCATTATGGTGATCTCCGACATCGAAATGCCGGAGATGGATGGTTACACTTTTACCGCGGAAGTGCGCAAGGACAGCGCATTGAAGGAAATCTACGTCCTCCTGCACAGCTCTCTGAGTGGCGTGTTCAACAAGGTCATGGTGGAAAAGGTTGGCGCCAACCAGTTCATTGCCAAATACGACCCTGATGTCTTGACTCAAGTGGTCCTGGACCGCATGAAAAGTATCGATGAGGAAGCGCCGGCCGCGGCATAGACAGCCTTGTCTCATCCACTCATCATTCACCAGCTTGAAACGAATATTCGTCCCAGATGCGGTTTACAGAATGGTTTCCCGGACTAAAATACAGATTTTGTCATGAACCCCGCAATCATTGAACAACGGCAGTCGGTTACGCAGCAGGAATATGACGCCATACGCCAGTTCCTCGAGGACTCATGCGGCATCGTCCTGGGTGAGAATAAGCACTATCTGGTCAACAGCCGCCTGAGCCGTGTGGTGAAGGAGCAGGGATTCTCCTCCCTGGGTGAACTGGTCAGTGTGCTGGGGTCCAGCCGGCACAGGGCTGTGCAGGTCAGCGTCATCGACGCGATGACCACCAATGAAACTTCCTGGTTCAGGGACAACCATCCATTCGAGAGTCTGCGGGAAATAATTCTTCCCGATCTGAGCGCCAGGGTAGGGCAGGGCGCGGCCATTTGGTCGGCAGCCTGTTCCTCGGGGCAGGAGCCTTATTCCATTTCCATGGTCATCCAGGAATATCTGCGCGGCAGGCCCAATACCCTGCCGGGCATCAGGATTGTGGCGACAGATATCTCCCCTTCCATGTTGGCGGATGCATCCGAGGGCCTGTTCGAGGAATCGGCCTTGAGCCGTGGTCTGAGTGATGAATTCAAGAGGCGCTATTTCGATCAACATGACGGTTACAGCAAGGTCAAGCCGGTCATTCGCGAACGCATTACCTTCAAAGAGGTCAATCTCCTCAAGAGTTTTGCCTCCCTGGGGCGTTTCGACTGTATTTTCTGCCGCAATGTCCTGATCTATTTTTCCACCGATAACAAGAAAGACATCATCAACCGCCTTGCCGATGCGCTCAAACCCGAAGGATACTTGTATCTGGGCGGTACTGAATCAATAGCCTCCTTTACCGATCGTTTCGAAACGCTGCGTTACCGTGGCGGCATGGTGTACAAACTTAAACCTGAATCCGTGGGTTCATGACGGCGCATAGCCCACGCTCTTGCTTCCACAGCGGTTCAAAAAATGCCCACTTAAGGAAGGTCTGATTAATTCGTCATCCCGGCGAAGGCCGGGATCCAGTTATTTGATTTTCCTGGATTCCCGCCTGCGCGGGAATGACGATTGTCGGATTAATCAGGCCTTCCTTAACCTTTGGGTGAAGCTAAGATTTTTTGAACCGCTGTGAAACCAATATCTTGCACTCTGCATCCGCCCTGAACCCACGGATTCAGGCTGAAAATAGCTTTTCCCTTCCCGGCGCCATTTGCCGGGTTTCCTCTTCCCCCCCGGAGCGCATGGCAGGCTTTGCCGGCATGTGGGGCATATTTGCCGCAACCCGGCCCGGGGGCAAGCCGCGGGTTCTCCCTAAGCTGATGATATTAAAGGCCTATATCCTCTTGGCATAGCAATTGCTCTTTGTCTGTCAGGTAATCAATCTGTAGAGACGTTGCGGGAAATGAATATCGACAAGGCATTTGGGATACATGCGAAAGCACTTGAATTACGCTCGATGCGCGCCCAGGTTCTGGCGGCCAACCTCGCCAATGCGGATACCCCGGGCTACAAGGCCAAGGATTTGGATTTCAGGGCGGCCTTGCTCAAGGCCTCGGCGCAACAGGGTGTCACCATCAAGACGACCAACAGCCGGCATATCAGCACCGCTTCATCGCCGCTCCAGGCCGACACCTATTACCGTGAAGCCACTCAGAATACCCTGGATGGCAACACGGTGGATGCCCAAATAGAACAGGCGCAGTTCATGCAGAACTCCATACGCTATCAGGCAACCTTGACGTTCCTGACCGGCAGGGTGAAGGGGCTGATGTCGGCCATCAAAGGAGAATAAACCATGTCCTTGTTCAGTATTTTTGATATTTCCGGTTCCGCGATGAGCGCGCAGAATATACGGCTCAACACCACCGCCAGCAACCTGGCCAACAGCGAAACGGTCAGCAGCAGCGAGTCCGAGGCCTATCGCTCACGCCAGCCTGTCTTCGCCACGGTATTCGATCGCGTCAATAAGGATGTGGCAGGGGTCAGGGTAGACGGCGTGGTGGTCAGCCAGTCACCCATTTACCGGGAATACGCCCCGGAGAATTCCCTGGCGGATGAGGATGGGTATATCTACAAGTCCAACGTCAATACGGTGGAGGAAATGGCCAACATGATTTCCGCTTCACGCGCCTATCAGAACAGTGTCGAGGTCATGAAAACATCGAAAGAACTGTTGTTGAACACGCTGCGCCTGGGACAGTGACCGCAACGACGGGTATCAGGAGTCATAAATTATGAACACTCTGGATAATAAGGCCCTCGAAGGCCTGGGACTGTCAAGCAGCCAGCCCACGGGAAGGGAAGGGAAGAAGGATGCGCTTGGACAATCAGACTTTCTCAAGCTGATGACGGCGCAGTTGAACAACCAGGACCCGACCAAGCCCATGGAGGGCGCCGAGTTCTTCAGCCAGATCGCGCAATTCAGTTCCGTGGCCAGCATCCAGGAGCTGCAGAACAGCTTTCAGCAGGTGGCCACGGCCATGTATTCGAGCCAGGTGTTGCAGGCGTCGACCATGGTGGGGCGGTCCGTGCTCGTCCCCGCCTCCCAGACTGATACCGATGGACAGTCTGGCATAGAGGGTGTCGTGGAGCTGCCATCCAGCACCGACCGGCTCACCATCAACATCTTCGATGTCACCGGGCAGCTGGTGCGCCAGATAGATATGGGCGCGAACACGGGTGGTGAAACGACATTCCGCTGGGACGGCCGCGACTCGGACGGCAACATGGCGCCGGGAGGAACATATCAGATCAGGGCGGAGGCGCGGTATGGGGGTGAGAGCGCAGGCCTGGAAACCTTTCTTGCCGCCAGGGTCGACAGCGTTTCGGTAGGTGGCCAGGGGCAAGGGGTCACCTTGAATCTGGCGGGGCAGGGCTCCATGCAGCTCTCCAGTGTCAAACGGGTTATGTAAACAGGGTCAGGAGGAGAAGGACTATGCCATTTCGTATTGCACTAAGCGGACTTAACGCGGCGTCAGCAGAGCTGCGCGTTATCGGGAACAACGTAGCAAACGCGAGCACCACGGGATTCAAGAAATCCCGGGTGGAGTTTGCCGATATCTTTGCCACGGCCAACCTGGGGGCCGCATCGAACGCCATCGGAAGCGGCGTCCGCATAGGAGAAATATCCCAGCAGTTTTCGCAGGGCAATATTACCTTCACCGACAACAATCTCGACCTGGCAATCAGCGGACAGGGATTCTTCCGCCTCAATGACAATGGCATTTCGACCTTTTCCCGCGCCGGTTCATTCGGCGTGGACCGCAATGGCTATATTGTCAATACGCAGGACCAGCGCCTGACGGGATTCATCGCCGACAGCAGCGGCAATATTACGGGCGCCCTGGGTGATATACAACTGGACAGCTCGGATATCGCGCCCCAGGTGACCACGCGGGTGGGATACGGCCTGAACCTGGATGCGTCGTCATCCATACCCGCGGCGCCCGTGCCGACATCCCGGTTCACCCTGGATGGCAGTGGCGGCGCCCCGGTCCTGGACGATAGCGACTCCCCCATTGTCTCGCCGGCCATGACGCTGGTGGATACCTATGGCCAGGAAGTGACGGGCGTCCAACTGCAGTTCACCAACACCGCCGGGAATGACTGGGATGTCACCCTGCTTGGCGCGGGCGGCACCGTGAACACGGCCTCCATGACGGTCGGCAGCACCGGCAGCGTCACCCTGTCCTGGGATCCCGATGGGGCGGCCGGCGCGCAGGACAGCGTGGATATCACCATCGATGTTTCCACCATCACACAGGTCAGCACCACCAATGGAGGTGGAACGGATCTCGCGGCCAGCGCCAACGGCTCGGTGCAGGGGGCTTTCGATACCACCGATGCCTCGACCTACAACAATTCCACATCACTGACCGTATACGACTCTTTGGGCGGGGCCAACCTGGCCACGGTCTACTACCGCAAGACCGGCATTCCCAACCAGTGGGAGACCTATTTCTATTTCAATGGGTCGCGGATTCCGGGCTCGCAGAGCAACGGTTCCGATCTGCTGCAGTTCAATCCCGATGGTTCCCTGGCGGAGATCAATGGCAATACGGCTCCGCCATCCACCTTCACGACCACCAGCTTCAGCCCTGGCAACGGGGCCGAGGACATGACCCTGACCATGGATTATTCCAAGATCAGCCAGTATGGCGGGGGATTCAACGTCAACTCCCTGACCCAGGACGGTTTCGCCACCGGCCGCCTGAGCGGTATCGACATCGATGACACGGGCATCATTCTGGCCCGCTTCACCAATGGACAATCTCGCACACTGGCCCAGATCGCCCTGGCCAATTTCAGCAATCCCCAGGGCTTGACTCAACAGGGCGACCTGAACTGGGCGGAAAGTTTCGAATCCGGCGCTGCCCTGGTGGGCGCGCCCGGGTCTTCCAGCCTGGGCCTGATTGAATCAGGGGCGCTGGAGGGCTCAAACGTGGACCTGACAGAGCAACTGGTCGGCATGATCACCGCGCAGCGTAATTTCCAGGCCAATGCCCAGGTCATCTCCACGGCGGACACCATTACCCAGGCCATCATCAATATCCGCTGATACAGGCAGTGAATCAGGATAAGAGGGGATAACAATGGATCATATGTTGTATGTGGCCATGTCGGGCGCCAAGCAGATGATGCTTTCGCAGGCCATCAACACCAACAACCTCGTCAACGCCAACACCCCCGGTTTCCGGGAGGACCTGGCCCTGTTCGAAAGCCGGCCCATCAACGGGCCGGGGCTGCCGACGCGCGTCAACGTCGTCTCCGTGGAAAAAGGCTTCAATGCCGCCCCCGGCCCCGTGGTGGAAACAGGCCGCGACCTGGACATCGCCATCAAGGGCGAGGGCTGGATGGCAGTCCAGTCGCCGGATGGCGGCGAGACATACACCCGCGCGGGGAATCTGCGCATTACCTCCCTGGGCATGCTGGTGACGGCGGATGGCGCGCCGGTTCTGGGCAATGGCGGGGGACCCATTGCCATTCCGCCGGCCGAGAAAGTGGAGATAGGCAACGATGGCTCCATTTCCGTGCGCCCCCTGGGACAGAGCCCCCAGTCTCTGGCCGTCGTCGACCGCATCAAGCTGGTGAACCCCGATGTCAACGACATGTACAAGGGTGAGGATGGCAAGATCCGTCTCAGAAACGATGAGGTGGCGGTCCCCGATGCCTCTGTCACCATCGTCAAGGGCTCACTGGAGATGAGTAACGTCAATGCCATCGACGCCATGGTGAATATGATCGCGCTGGCCAGGCAGTATGAAATGAGCGTCAAGTTGATGAATACCGCCAAGGAAAATGATGCGGCCTCGGCGCAGTTGTTGAAGCTTGCATAACAGGATTCAGAAAAGAGGATATTATCGATGAGCCAAGCACTGTGGATCGCCAAGACCGGGCTTCAGGCCATGCAGACCAAGATGTCTGTGATCACCAACAACCTGGCCAACTCCAACACCACGGGTTTCAAGAAGAGCCGGCCGGTCTTCGCCGATCTGCTCTATCAGAATGTGCGCCAGGCCGGCGCGCAGTCGGCGCAGAACTCGCGTTTTTCCTCCGGGATGAGCGTGGGAACCGGGGTCAAGACCCTGGCTACGGAAAAGATCTTCACCCAGGGGAATCTTGTCGAAACCGAGAACCCTCTGGATGTCGCTGTACAGGGCAAAGGCTTCTTTCAGGTGCTGATGCCCGATGGCACCATGTCCTATACCCGGGATGGCGCCTTCCAGTTGAACGAAAACGGCCAGATGGTGACTTCCAACGGGCTGCAATTGCAACCCGCCATCACCATACCCAGTGACGCGGTGAATATCACGATAGGCTACGATGGCACCGTCAGCGTCACCACGCAGGGCTCGACGACGCCCAGCCCGGTGGGCACCATCCAGCTGGCCGATTTCATCAATCCGGGGGGGCTGCAGCCCATCGGTGACAACCTGTATCTGGAAACGGCTTCCAGCGGTTCCCCGCAGACCGGCGACCCTGGCCAGAACGGCATGGGGAGCGTCTTGCAGGGCTCGGTGGAAACATCCAATGTCAACGTCATCGAATCCCTGGTGGACATGATCGAGACCCAGCGCCGCTACGAAATGGTTTCCAAGGCCATCCAGTCCAGCGACCGGATGTGGGAATACGTCAACAATAACCTCTGACTCAGGCGGCTCATGATGGCAATCAAAACATATGGAATCCTGCCGGCCCTGCTCTTGACGAGCCTGGTGATGGGGGGGTGCGCGATGACGCCCCAGAAGCCCCAGGAGCCGGCCAGGCAGGTCTTTACGCCGCCACCGCCGCCACCCAAGGAGGACAATGGCTCTATATACCAGGCGGGCTACAGCACGGCCCTGTTCGAGGACGTGCGGGCGCGCTACGTGGGCGACATCCTCACCATCATCCTCGATGAGGAGACCCGGGCCAGCAAGTCGGCCAGCACCTCGACGAGCAAGGATAATTCCGTCGGCGTGGATAATCCCACCTTGTTCGGGCTGCCGCTGACGCTCGACAGACTTACGAGAGGTAAATTGTCCAACCTCGAGCAGAGTCTCAGCGCCCAGAAGAGTTTCGATGGCGAGGGGCAGAGCGACCAGAGCAATCAGTTGCGGGGCACCGTACAGGCCATGGTGGTGGAGGTCCTGCCCAACCGGGTGCTCAGGATCGAGGGCGAGAAAGTGATCGCCATCAACCAGGGTGACGAAACCGTGCGTATCACGGGCCTGGTGAGATTGCAGGATATCAGCACGGACAATACCGTCCCCTCTACCCAGGTGGCCAATGCCGTCATCACCTATGGCGGCTCGGGGATCGTGGCGGACTCCAACGACATGGGCTGGATGGGCAGGTTTTTCAACAGCAAGTGGTTTCCATTCTGATCGCCATTGATATATGAAACGAGGGATGACATGATGAAAATCAGGCAGGGCGCGGCAGGCGCAATAGTCCTTTCCCTGTTATTGCTGGTCAGCGGGACGGCGTCCGGTGAGAGAATCAAGGACATTGCCTCCATTGCGGGCGTGCGTGACAACCAGTTGGTCGGCTACGGGCTGGTGGTCGGCCTCGACGGCACGGGGGACCAGACCACGCAGATTCCCTTCGTCGCCCAATCCCTGAAGAATATGTTGATCCAGTATGGCATTGCCGTGCCGGACGGCGCCAACCCCCAACTCAAGAACGTGGCGGCCGTGATGGTGCATGCCAGCCTGCCTGCCTTCGGCAAGCCGGGGCAGACCATCGATGTCACCGTCTCCTCGGTGGGCAACGCCAAGAGCCTGCGTGGCGGCAGCCTGCTGATGACGCCCCTGAAGGCAGTGAACGGCGAGGTCTACGCCGTCGCCCAGGGCAACCTGATCGTCGGCGGGCTGGGCGTGGAGGGCAGTGACGGCTCGCGCGTGTCCATCAATATCCCCAGTGTGGGCAGGATTCCCAATGGCGCCACGATCGAGCGCCCTGCGCCGACGCCTTTCGGCTCCGAGAACGCCATCATCTTCAATCTGCACGAGTCCGATTTTACGACCGCCAAGCGCATCGCCGAGGCCATCAATACCAAGTTTGGCATGGGGACCTCCTATCCCATCGATGGCTCGTCCATTTATGTCAACGCGCCCCGCTCCAAGGCGCAGCGCGTCGCCTTCGTATCCATGCTCGAAAACCTGACCCTGGAGCCGGGCGAAGCCTCCGCCAGGGTGATTGTCAATTCACGTTCCGGCACGGTGGTCATCGGCCGCCATGTCAGGGTGACGGCCGCCGCCGTCTCCCACGGCAGTCTCACGGTGACCATCACCGAACGGCAGCAGGTCAGCCAGCCAGGCGCCCTGTCCGGTGGCGATACCGTCGTGGTCCCCACTTCCGACATCCAGGTGGAGGAGGAAGGCAGCCGCATGTTCCTCTTTGAGCCGGGCGTGTCGCTCAATGAGATCGTGCGCGCCGTCAACCAGGTGGGCGCCGCGCCCGGCGACCTGGTGGCCATACTCGAGGCCCTCAAGGAGGCCGGCGCCCTGCGTGCCGAGCTGATCGTGATCTAGCGCCATGACACCCGCACTTTCACAGGCATCGCTGTACAACGATATGCAGGGGCTTTCCAGGTTGCGTGCAAATTCCCGTGATGAATCACCGGAGGCAATCCGCGCCGTCGCCAAGGAGTTCGAGGCGATCTTCATGCAGATGATGCTGAAGAACATGCGTGAAGCCTCACTGGGGGAAGGCATGATGGACAGTGACCAGGGGAAATTCTATCAGGAGATGTTTGATAAGCAGATCGCCGCCTCCCTCGCGCGGGGGCAGGGGCTGGGACTCGCCGATCTCATGGTCAGACAGCTTGCAGGAGGGGTCGGGGCAACGCAGAAAGCTCCCCACCCTGATGAATCTTCCCAGGCTGCTTCCTTTTTCTCATCGCCCGGGGCGTTCGTCAGCCGCTTGAAGGGTTTGGCCAGAGATGTCGGTGAGAAGCTGGGCGTGTCACCCAAGGCCCTGCTGGCGCAGTCGGCGCTGGAAACCGGGTGGGGCCGGCACATGATCAGGAAAGCGGATGGCGGTAACAGCTACAATCTCTTTGGCATCAAGGCGGATAATCGCTGGGAGGGCGCGCGCGCCGTGACGACCACTGTCGAATATGCCGATGGCGTCGCCGTGAAGGAGCAGGCCGTGTTCAGGGCCTATCAATCCTTCGAGGAAAGCTTTGAGGACTACGCCCGTTTCCTGCGCGGCGATCCACGCTATGAAGCGGCGTTGCGCAACGGCAATGATCCCGAGGCCTATGCCATGTCTTTGCAGGAGGCGGGCTACGCCACGGACCCCGCCTATGCGCGCAAGATCAGCGGCATATTGCAGAGTGAATTGTTTCAGCAGGTCTGATATGAATATGAAACGCGGCATAGAGCTTCGTGAACCAATCTCCGGGGGATATGGCTGATGGGCGTTCTGGGGACAGGTGTTTCAGGTCTGCTTTCTTTGCAGCGGGCGCTGGCCGTCACCTCGCAGAATAT
This sequence comes from Gammaproteobacteria bacterium, assembly GCA_026982565.1. Taxonomy (GTDB): domain Bacteria; phylum Pseudomonadota; class Gammaproteobacteria; order SZUA-140; family SZUA-140; genus SZUA-140. The sequence goes on along the minus strand of JALSGV010000052.1, from coordinate 6,076 downwards.
CGCCAATGTCAATACGGAAGGCTACAGTCGGCAGGAAATTGAATTCAGCGCCCGTAAACCGCAGGCGGACAGCGGCGGGTTCATCGGCTCCGGGGTTTTCGTCAATTCCGTCGAACGCGTCTATGACGACTTCATCACCCGGCAGATCCGCACCAATAATTCCGGGTTCAACCAGGCGCGGCAATTCAATGCCCTGGCCGCCCAGGTGGACAGCCTGCTGGCAGACCCCCAGGCAGGCCTGATGCCGTCTCTTCAGGGGTTTTTCAACGCGGTGCAGGGCGTGGCGGATGACCCCTCCTCGTCCGCGGCAAGGCAGGTCATGATCAGCGAGGCGCAGAGCCTGGAGTCGCGCTTCAAATATCTGGATCAGCGCCTGGGGGCCCTGTCGGAGAACGTCAATATCAGTGTCAGCAATGCGGTTTCCGAAATCAACAGCCTCACGGCGGCCATCGCCAATGTGAACCGCGACATCGGCATCGCCAAGACCACCGGGAGTGGCGAGCCCAACGATCTGCTTGATCAGCGGGATCTGCTCATTTCCAGGCTGTCTGAATATGTGTCGGTGACCACCGTTCCCCAGGATGACGGCGACATCAATGTCTTCATCGGCAATGGCCAGGTGGTGGTGGCCGGGACCGAGTCCCGGCAGCTGAGCGCTATACCCAACAGCTTCGATCCGACACGAACGGAAGTGGGATACGTTTCCAATAACAACGTAGTGATGATATCCGAGCAGTTGAGTGGCGGCATCCTGGGCGGCACCGTCGAATTCCGTAACCAGATACTGGATCAGGCGCGGAATGCCCTTGGGCGCATCGCCATCGGACTCACCAGCGCCTTCAATGCCCTGCATGCCTCAGGCATCGACATGAACGGCCGGCAGGGCGGCGACTTCTTCTCGCCCATCGACACCAGTACCGTGACGCCGGTGGCCCAGGTCTACGCCAATACGCGCAACACGGGCCTCCCGGCTGCGCAGATCAGCGTCACCATCGGCGACGCCGGCCTGCTGACCACCAGCGACTATCGTCTGGAACGCAACGGCGACGCCTATAGCCTGATTCGCCTCAGCGACAATGCCACGACTGTGCTGACAAATTTCCCGTCGGGCAGCGGCACTGTGGACGGCCTGACCCTGAGCCTCGATAGCGGGAGCATGGCGGATGGCGACAGTTTCCTGATACGCCCCACGCGTAACGGCGCGCGCAACTTTGCCGTCGCCGTCAAGGACCCCAATGGCATCGCCGCCGCCGGTCTCGTCAGGGCGCAGCCGGATCTGGCCAATACATCGGATGCGGCAATTTCAAGTGTCAGGGTCGCTGATCCGGGCGCTTATACGCCGGACAACTATTCGCTATACGCCGTCAAATCCACGCCTGCCTCCGCGGATGGGGCCAGTAACGGCCTGATCTCCGATGCGGGCGGGACAGACAATGCGCTGCAATATCAGTTGATCGTCAACGGCACCGTGGTCTATACACAGAATGAGGGCGATGCGCTGTTGTCCGGCCTGGATGCCCTGGCGGGCGTCATCAACGACGATATTGCCGCGACGGGCGTGCGGGCCTATGTGGACAATACCGCAAACACACTCTATTTCGCCAATGAGCCCCCCACGGCCGCGCCCGTGACGGTCACCGAGCGCCTGATGGACAGCAATGGGGCGCCGCTGGCCCTGGATGCGGCGGACAGCGTGACGGGTTATTTCGGCAGTGCGCTGAATGGCGGCAGTCCCTCCAATACCCTGAATTTCAGCGGGCAGGCCGATAGCTACATTGCCCTGGATGGGAGCGGGAATACGGTAGCCAGTGGCGCCTACAGCGAAAACAGCGCCATCGTTATCGATACCCTGGAGTTTGCCATCAGCGGCTCGCCGGCCAGCGGTGATCTATTCACCCTGACACCCAATACCAACGGCGTGGGCGACAACCGCAATGCCTTGATGCTGGCGGGCCTGCAGACATCGAAGCTGCTCGACGAGGGCCGCGCGACCTTTGAGGCGGCCTACGGCCGTTTTGTGGTGGATGTGGGCACCAAGACCCGCCAGTCAGAGGTCAATCGCGACGCCCAGGAGGGCTTGTTGAATCAGGCCGTGGCGGCCAGGGAAGAGAAATCGGGGGTCAACCTGGACGAGGAGGCCGCCAACCTGTTGCGTTTCCAGCAGGCCTATACGGCGGCTGCGCAAATCATCTCCACGGCCGATAGCATGTTTCAGACCCTGATGGATGTGGTGAGAAGGTAAGGTGTATGCGCGTTTCGAGTAACCAGGTACTGTTCTCGGGGCTGAATGCCATGCTCGACCAGCAGGCCAGGTTGAACAAGACCCAGCTTCAGATCGCCTCGGGAAAGAAAATCCTCACACCCGCGGATGACCCGGCGGCTGCGGCCAATGTGTTGAACTTGCAGCAGTCCCTGAACATTACGACGCAATACCAGGAAAACGCCGGCTATGCGCGGATTCGTCTCAATACTGAAGAGACCAGCCTGAGCAGTATCAGCAACGTGCTGGGCAGGGTGCGGGAATTGGCCCTCCAGGGCAACAATGCCGCTTTATCCGACAACGAGCGCGGCTCCATAGCATTGGAAGTGCGCCAGCGCATCGATGAGTTGCTGGCCCTGGCCAACAGCCGCGATGCCGCCGGGAATTACCTCTATGCCGGTTATCAGGAGACGGTTCAGCCGTTTTCAGTGGATTCAGCAGGAAACTATTCCTACAATGGCGACAATGGCCAGCGCTTCGTACAGATCGGCGCCTCGCGCCAGGTGGCCGTGGGCGACTCCGGCGCGGATGTCTTTATGGCCATACGCAATGGTAATGGCGCATTTACGGTGCGCGAGGACAGCGCCAATGGGGGGAGCGGCGTCATCGACCCGGGTTTCGTGGCCGATCCGGCCGCCTATGATGGAGACGACTACCGTATTGTTTTTCCCATCGAGACACAGGCGGCGGCATCCCTGTCGTTTGGGGACGGCAATGGCAATGATACGCTGAGTTATTCCCTGAGCATCAATGGTACGGTGGTTTACACTGTGGACGAGGATGGGACGCCGGCTTCCACATTGGATGATCTGGCCGCAGAGATCAATGATGACGTTCCGGCAACGGGCGTCAAGGCCTATGTCGCGGACGGTGTTCTCTACCTCGCCAACACGACGCCCTCGGCGACACCCATCGTCGTCACCGAGGCCATGTCAGGGGGAAGCGATGGGGACGATGACGCCGTCAGTGGGTATTTCGGGTCTCAGTTGAGCGGTGCGACGGCGCCCAGTGTGGATCAAGCCTTCGGCGCCGGAGATGCGGATTTCTATGTCGTGGAGGACAGCAGCGGCAATATGGAGGGCAGCGGCGCCTACAAGGAAGGCGCGCAGATCGCATTCAATGGCATACAGACCTTTATCACGGGCGCGCCGCGCAGCAGCGACGGCTTCACGGTCAAGCCGAGCCGCAACCAGGATATGTTCACGACCCTCAATGATCTGGCGGATGCCCTGGAGGCGGGGGCCAGCGATCCCAATGGGAAGGCCTTTCTGAACAACGCCATCAACCGCGCCCTGATGGATATCGACCGCTCCCTGGACCGCGTCAATGAGGTGAGGGCCAAGGTGGGCGCGCGTCTCAACGCCATCGATGCGCAGGAAAGTCTGAATGAAGACTACAAGCTGCAACTCGAGAGCGCCCTCTCCGGGCTCCAGGATCTCGACTATGCCGAGGCCATCACGCGCCTCAACCAGCAGCAGGTGGCGCTGCAGGCCGCCCAGCAGTCCTATGTGCAGATCATGGGCATGTCCCTGTTCAACTATATCTGATTGCCCCCGGCCGCCCGCCCGGCGGCCGCCTTTTGCCTGAATGTTCAGAAGTCATCTTTACCTGAGAGCAGCGAGACCTGTGCAACCAGTTGAATCTTGATAAAATACAGCGCTGCATCATGCTCATTCCCGCCTCCGCAGGAGGGTGTCGCAAAAGCCGGTTTTTCTGTAGGTTGGGCTGAGGAACGAAGCCCAACATGTTTGGCTTTTCAAGCTGTTACTGTTGGGCTTCGTTCCTCAGCCCAACCTACGAATAACTTTTACAACACCCTCCGCAGGAATGACAGTGCCCGGTACTCTCAGGATCTTTAATGTAAATAATGTAACTTACCCCTCATATGGCGGAATAGTCGCTATATGTCATTCCCGCATGGTGTAAGCGGGAATCCAGTGGTTTCAACGACATGGATTCCGGCTCATTTGTATCCGCAGGGTGAAAATCATGCCGGGTTAATAATATCTGTTTTTCCTCCCTGGCGCGCGGCTGGGCGTCGTCGCGGCCTCTGCAGGCGCCACTGACCAGGTTGGCGGGAAAAGAGAGAAAAAATACTCAGATATTTCCTAAAGTTTCCCCGGTGGTGAACGCTAAACAGGGATGGAAGCGGTGAATACCAGGCAAGTGGTATATCCGTTAGTGACAACAGGAGCGGCGCCGCTCACGCCAGACGAGACGGCCCCCGCTACTTGAAAAACAGGAGTTCCCAATCATGGCGCTAACCGTAAACAGTAATATCGCATCTCTGAATGCGCAACGCAATCTTAACAAGTCGAGTGCTGAACTCGGTATTTCACTGCAGCGCTTGTCGACCGGCCTGCGCATCAACAGCGCAAAGGACGACGCCGCCGGCCTGGCCATCGCCGAGCGTTTCACCACGCAGATCCGCGGCCTGAATCAGGCGGCCCGCAACGCCAACGACGGCATCTCCCTGGCGCAGACCGCTGAAGGCGCGCTGGGCGGCGTCACCAACCTGCTGCAGCGCATCCGCGAGCTGGCCGTGCAGTCGTCCAACGCCACCAACAGCGCAACGGACCGCGCGGCGCTGCAGACCGAAGTGACCCAGCTGGTGGCGGAAATCGACCGCGTCGCCAACACCACTTCATTCAACAGCGTCAACCTGCTGGACGGCAGCTTCACCGCCCAGGCCTTCCAGGTCGGGGCCAACGCCAACCAGACCGTGTCCATCTCCTCCATCGCCGACGTCAATACCGACGCGCTGGGGCAGAACAGCACCGCCTCCGCCGCCGGCACCGCCATCGCGGCCACGGGTATCGCGGCGGGCGATCTGACCGTCAACGGCAATGCCGTGGCGGCCACCGCCGGCGATGCCTCCCTGATCGCCGCCGCCATCGAGGCGGCCGCAAGCGACGTGACGGCCACGGCGACCAACGCCCAGACGGCCATCACTTTTGCTGATGTGGTGGGTACGGAAGCGTCAGCAGCAACACCTACCACGTTGTCACCAGGCGCGTACACCGCGGCTGTTGCGAATGCTAGTGGTGAGGTTTTCACGATCGATATCGACGGGATTCAGCTTTACACCGAAACTTCCACTGCTGCTAGTGACACGGTTACTGCTGCGGAACTGGACACGGCATTGGGGACATTCCTCAGCAACAATAGTGGTTATTCCGCTACTGGAAGTTTTGTTGCTGGTGATCTAGTGCTATCGAAGGCCGATGGTACCGATATGGCGATTAATATCACTTCAAACTTTGCCGGCACAGCCGGTTCTTTCGCTAATGCTACGTCGTCTACGAATGGTACGCCAGCAGTCACCGCGGTGCCGCCCACCTACACACTCGAAATAGATGGAAACACGCTTGATTTCAGTTCAGTTGGGGCGGATGGCAGGATCACAGGGGCCGAAGTTGCTACTCTCATTGATGCGATCTCAGGCTACACGGCGTCCTACAGCGGCACCGACCTCAGCATCACCAAGGCCGACGGCAGCAACATCGTATTGTCAGAGAGCGGTGCCGATTCAGGCGCCAGCGAGGGTTTGACTGGCGGCACCGGCACCGCCAACTCGGTGACCTACCGCGGCACCATTTCCGTGACCAGCAACGGTGTCGATCTGGTGATCGGCGGCACGAACCCGGGCAACGCCGGCCTGACCGCCGGGACCACGGCTGCATCGCTTGTGGCAAATTCCGGTGTGGACAGCATCGACATCTCCACGGCCGCTGGTTCGCAGACCGCCATCGACATCGTCGACCGCGCCCTGAACAGCGTCAACAGCTCACGCGCCTCGCTGGGCGCCCTGCAGAA
>JALSGV010000051.1 GCA_026982565.1 Gammaproteobacteria bacterium | reverse complement strand
CAGGGTGGCCCGCGCGATCCACAAACAGGCATTCATGATACGAACCCTCCCTGGAGCCGGTAACAATGGACATATTAACCCGGCAACCATATATATCGTATTCAGCCATTGTGTGCCGGTTCGCTGCAAGGCGGCGAAAGGCCGCTGTCGTCATTCTACAGCAAATTTCGCCAACGCAGTCAGCGGGCCGGCACGCAATGGCCTGTCTTTTAATATCAATCTGTTAGGGACTTCAGGCCTGCGCCGGCACCGCGTTGCGGCGCTTGCCAATGGAATGACCATTGCCTGCGCACCGCGCCTTGTTCCAGCACAGGCCTGAAGTCCTGAATACGATATATATTGTTGCCGGGTTAATAACTGCGGCATATGGCAACCCTATGATACCCCAATGGGTCCCGCCTTTATAGTTCGCGGCGCCCCTGGATGGCGTGGGAAAGGGTGCCGGAATCCAGGTACTCCAGTTCTCCGCCAAAAGGCACGCCAAAGGCGATGCGTGAGGGCTTGATGGCGTATTCCTTCGCCATCTCGGCGATATAGTGGGCCGTGGCCTCCCCCTCCACCGTGGGATTGGTGGCGATGATCACTTCCCGCACCTCGCCCGTGGCGAAACGCTGCGCCAGGAGGTCCAGCCCGATGTCCTCGGGAGTGATGCCGTCAAGGGGTGACAGGCGGCCCATGAGAACGAAGTATACCCCCCTGTAAGAAGTGGACTGCTCCACCGCCAGCACGTCCGCGGGCGTTTCCAGGATGCACAGCTGGGTCCTGTCACGACCGGGATTGGCGCAGATAGCGCATACCTCCGCTTCGTTGAGAGTGCGGCAATGGCTGCAGTGGCCCACTTTTTCAACAGCCTCCAACAGGGCCTGCGCGATGCGCCGCCCGCCTTCCCGGTCGCGCTCCAGCAAGTGATAGCTCATGCGCTGGGCGGACTTCGGCCCGACGCCGGGCAGACACTGGAAGGCCTCCATAAGACGCCGGATGAGGGGGCTTTCGTTGCTATTCACGGCAGGGGGTTAAAACGGCAGTTTCATCCCCGGTGGCAGCGGCATGCCGCTGGTCACATTCGACATGCGCTCACGGGTCTCCGTTTCGATCTTGCGCACTGCGTCGTTGACGGCCGCGGCCACCAGATCCTCCAGCATTTCCTTGTCGTCCTGCAGCAGGCTGTCATCGATCTGCACGCGCTTCAGGTCATGGCGCCCCGTCATCACCACGCTCACCAGGCCACCACCGGCCTGCCCGGTGACTTCCATGTTGGCGATCTCCTCCTGCGCCTTCTGCATGTCCTCCTGCATTTTCTGCGCCTGCTTCATGATATTGCCCAGTCCACCTTTCATATGCTTTCCTCTCCTTCAAAAAATCCAAACGATGGAATCTGTCACTCTTCGCGGCCCGCATACTCGTCCGCGGGCCGGATCGTATCAGGGACGATCCGCGCATTGAATGTCTCCTGCAGAATACGAATGCCCGCATCCTGCTCGATGGCTTCGATGGCGCAACGCTCGCGCGCCTCCTTGACCTTGACCTTGCGCCTCGCCGGGGTATCGCCCTGCGCCGCCCCCGTGACCACCTCCAGCTTTATAGCAGTGGAAAAATAATCCATCAACGCCTTTTCCAGTTGCTGTTCACGCTGCTCGTGCAGCAGGTAGGCATGGGCATCGTCCAGCACCAGGCGCACCCTGTCCCCTTCGTGAGAGGCCAGGATGCAATGGCTGGCAAATTCGCGCATCATGCCGCCCAGCCCCAGGCTGTCCACGACGCGACCCCATTCCTCACCGGACACTGTTTTACCCTTTCCCCGCGCCGCCTTGACAGGCGTATTCCCGGTGGCGGCGGGAAGCGGGGACGGACGTGCGGCTGGCCGCGAGGCCACGCCCCGCCCATGGCTATCCTTGCCATCCCCGGGCGGCGCCAGGGGCCGGAAGGCCAGCATACGCAACAGGATCATCTCGAAACCGCTACGCACGTCGGGAGCCAGGGGCAGATCGCGACGGCCCATGAGGGCAATCTGATAGAAAAGCTGCACGTCCTCCCTGCTGAATGACTGGGCCAACGCAGTGATGCGCGCCTGCTCGTCATCGGCTTCGTCCTCGCCCATGGCCGGCACCACCTGCATGACAGCAGTACGATGCAATACCGAAATGAGGTCGTCCAGCAATTCCGGGAATTCACAGGCCTGCTCCGTGGCCCGCTGACTGCACGCCAGCAGGGCGCCCCCGTCCCGCCGCGCCAGGGCATCCAGAAGGTCGAAGACAAAACCCGTATCGATGCTCCCCAGCATGGCGGCCACCTCGCCTTCTTTCAAGGCGCCGCCGCCATAGGCAATGGCCTGATCCATCAGGCTCAGGGCATCGCGCATGCTGCCATCCGCCGCCTTGGCGAGGCGGGCCAGGGCCGCAGCCTCATGATCCATACCCTCCTGCATCAGGATATGGGCGAGATGATCCCTGATGAGGGGCTGGGGCAGGCGCTTGAGATTGAACTGCAGGCAGCGTGACAGGATAGTGACCGGCAGGCGCTGGGGGTCCGTGGTGGCCAGGAGGAACTTGATATGGGGCGGCGGCTCCTCCAGGGTCTTCAACAGGGCGTTGAAACTGTGCTTGGAGAGCATGTGAACCTCATCGATGAGATATACCTTGTAACGCCCACGGGTGGGCGCATACTGCACGTTCTCCAGCAACTCTCGGGTATCCTCCACCTTGGTCCGGGAGGCCGCGTCCACTTCGATGAGATCCACGAAACGGCCTTCGTCGATCTCCCGGCAGGCGGAACAGGTGCCGCAGGGTCGGGAGCTGACGCCTTCCTCGCAATTGAGGGACTTGGCCAGGATGCGCGCAATGGTGGTCTTGCCCACTCCGCGGGTGCCCGTGAACAAGAAGGCGTGGTGCAAGCGGTCGTGGTCCAGGGCATTGACCAGGGCGCGCAGCACGTGCTCCTGCCCCACCATCTCGGTAAAGGTGCGGGGCCGCCACTTGCGGGCAAGAACTTGATAACTCATGAATATAATTTGTTTTCTGGCCGTTGGCAGCGCACCGCGGCTCTTGGGGCCGGGCCGGTCGCGACAAAACCGAAAAATTGGCGGCAGCCTGCACCCACCACACCCCGGCACACGAGTTCGTCGCTACCGCTGCTCCCTTCCAGGCCTGACGGGGTTTACAACTAGCCGTTGCGAGGGGGCCGGCACAGGCCACCAATGAACTGGTTACCGTATAGAAATATGGCCGATTTGTCCATATGCAAGGCAAAAGAAAACCCTTCGTTTATGCATTTTTGAACAAAAGGCTCAAGTCCGGGCGACCCGGGGCCGATACCCCATATGAAGAGGAAGAATGCAAAGCACATGTACCCGAAAAAGGAGGTACAGCCATGAATATACCCATAGAGTCTCGCCCAGGCAATCCCGTCACCAGCGCCGCTGTTCTCAGGCCCGTCATTACAAACCAGCGCCCCCGCAAGCAAGCCCCCCTGCCATCAGAGAGCCTGGAAAGGCGGGTGAACGGACTGCGTCTCGCAAAGATGCTGGACAAGCTCGGAGTCCCCCGCGAAGGCTATTTCAGGATCATGACAAGGGAGATCATCGAGCGGCATATCAGAAACTGCCAGCGTTGCACCCGCTCCCGCTGTGTGCATATCTGCGATGCCTATCTGGACGAAGGAAGGCCGGTGAAGAACATGCGTTTCTGCCCCAACTACCCATCCCTGATCGCCAACAGTCCGGCCTTCTACAGAGGTCACGGACGTCATCAGGGCACGTTCTTGTAGGGAACGCGGAGTTCGAGCTTCCGCTTATACGCGCTTACGACCGCCTGCTCGCGTTGCACGTATTGGCGTATGGGCTCCAGCAGGGGGGTATCCTGCAGCCAGTGGCTGGAGCGCGTCAGCACTGGCACGAAACCCCGTGCAATCTTGTGCTCGCCCTGGGCGCCCGGCTCGAATACACGCAGGCCCTGTTCGATGCAGTAATCGATACCCTGGTAGTAGCAGGTCTCGAAATGCAGGCTGTCCATTGTTTCGCTGCAGCCCCAGTAACGCCCATACAGGGCTTCCGCATCGCGCCACATCAAGGACCCGGCGATGGTCTTTCCCCCGCGCCGCGCCAGCACCAGCAGAACCTGATCCGGCATGTCTTGCGCCACTGCCATGAAAAAGGCTTCATTGAGCGGGGGGGTGTTTCCCTTGCTTAAGAAGGTGTCGCGGTAGAAGTGGGCAAACGCATGCCAGTCGGCCTCAGTCGCCGCATGGCCGTCGAGCAGACGGAAACGGATGCCGGCCTCCGCCACGACGCGCCGCTCGCGGCGAATGTTCTTGCGCTTCTTCGCACTCAGGGTGGAGAGGAAAACCTCAAAATCGCTATAGCCCCGGTTGCGCCAATGATACTGGCAATCGTGACGCACCAGGAACTGGCGCTGCTCCAGCCAGTCCTGGTCTTCATCACCGGGAAACAGGCAATGAAAACTGCTGGCACCCATGGCATCCGCCAGTTGGCGCACCGCTTCGAGCAAGACCGGGCAGACACGCCGCCTGTCCTCATCGCGCACCAGCAGGCGCGGCCCGCAGACAGGCGTGTAAGGCACGGCGCTCACCAGTTTGGGATAGTAGCGCATGCCCAACTGGTGGTAGGCATTAGCCCAGGCATGATCGAACACGAACTCACCGAAGGAATTGCGCTTCTCATAGAGGGGCAGCGCGCCCACCAGCCGGTCTCCCTCCGTGACGGCGATATGGCGGGGCAGCCAGCCGAAAATCTCCCCCACGCAGCCATGAACTTCAAGGGCGTTCAGAAATTCGTGGCGCACGAAGGGTTGCGCCCGGGAAAGCAGTCCGTTCCACTGCGCAGCCGGAATCTCGTCAATGCGCTCGCAGAAGGTGACCTTCATGGCAGGCTGCGCTCCCCGGCGGCCGCCACCATGCCCCGTTTCTCATTTACGCCCAGCAGGATTACCAGCCCGGCAATGAAGAACACCAGCACGGAGAGAATGGCCAGGCGGTGATCTCCACCGCTCAAATAACTGATGAGACCATAACTCAGAGGGCCGGCAATGGCTGCTATGCGATTGATCATACCCCACAAGCCAAAGAATTCCGCAGAGCGCGCCTGCGGTGTGAACTTACCGATGAGGGCGCGCCCCCCCGCCTGGCTGGCGCCCATGGCGAGTCCGATGAGATTGCCGGCCAGCCAGATATCGGCCGGCGCTTCGGCTCCATAGGCCAGGAAGATAGCCACGCACCAGATCACCAGAGTAGAGGCAAGCGAGGGCACCGACCCGAAACGGTCCTGCAGGGGCCCAAAGATCAGGGCGCCCACCGCCGCCGTGACATTGACCACCATGACCAGCATCACCAGGGACTGGCTGTCGAAGCCCACCACTTCGCGGGCATAGATGGCCGTCAGCACGATCACCGTGCTGATGCCAGACTGGTAGACCACCAGGGCAATGAGAAAATGAAACAGATCGCGGTGACGGGCCGCCTCGGCCAGGGTGCGGCGCAGCCGCCCATAGGCCTGGCGCAAATAGGACGCCTGCCCCCGTGGTGACGCCGTGGCCCGCTCGCGCAGCCACAGGAACACGGGCGTTGCGGCCAGGGCAAAGATAACGGCGGTGATCAGCAGAGTGACAGGAACGAACTGGGACTCCGTCTGCCCTTGTCCCTTGGCCCAGGTGATATATCCCAGGCAGATGGCCAGAGTCAGCAGTCCGCCGGCATAACCCAGCCCCCAGCCATAGCCGGACATGCGCCCCATGCGCCCCGAGGAAACGATCTCCGGCAGAAAGGCCGCCACCAGGTTTTCCCCCGTATAGAAAAATACCGCCGAGAGTACGAGCAGCGCCGCGCCTAACCACACGTCGCCCGGCCCCACTACCGCCAGCAGGGCGGTGGCTGCCACGCAGCCCAGGGTGGACAACAGCAGAAAGCGTTTCTTCATGGCGCGGTGGTCCGCCATGGCGCCGACGAGGGGAGCGCTCAACAACACGATAAGGTTGGCGAGACTCACCGCCAGGGTCCAGATGAAAGTGCCCTCGCCCCCTTCCAGGCCCGGCAGGCCGCCCGCCACCACCGCCACGAAGTAGGCGCTATAGATGGTGGTGAGCACCACCGTGGTATAGCCCGAGTTGGCGAAGTCGTACAAGGCCCAGGATAACAGCTCGCGGCGGCTGGCCGGGGGCAATGTCCCGCCGTTATTGTTCGCCATGCGGGTCACGGTGGAATTCGAGATCACGGATATAGCTCACGGCCTGCTGCCCTGTCTGATCCGTGTCATTGAGAATACCGATGAATATCAGGCGCCGCGGCTCTTCCTGATAAAGGGCCTTGAAATCGGCATAGAGATTTCTTTCGTAGGACACCCATTGTCCCAGACGCTGCGCCCCGCCCTCCACTACCATCAACTTCTGCCACGGCTTGCCGGGATCGTCTATCACCGTGCCGGCCTCGAGATGGCTGCTCCACAGATACTCGATGAAGCGCCCGCCGAAGGGGTGGCCGTGGCGCAGATCCAGATAGAGGAAGCGCTTGAGCCGGAACCACCATGACTGTTTCTCTTCATCGGGCGCGAAGACAAAGAACAGGCGGATGGGATGGTCATCACCTGCGACAGTGCGCTCATCAACCCCTTCCAGAATATTCTCCACCCGCCACTGCCAGCGCAGCAGGGGATAATCGCGCAGATCGATACCCACATTCTTCTCCAGGAAGGTCAGGGCCCCGTCGGAATGCAACCTCACTGCCGCCTCGCCGTCGACCCGCACCCAGCGCGCATCGCCACCCCAGGCACTGGGGGACCACTTGCGCAGGGACCAGCCACGCGGCACCTCACCTGCGGCAAAACTGTCCTTGGAAAGTCCCATGTCAAGCACGTCCTGCGCCTGCGCCACCCCAGTCAGATTGAATAGCGCCAGAGTGAACAATCCAAACGCGCGAATTGCCACAGCCAAACTGGTGTCGGCAAATACATTGCCATGCCTCTTGGAGAAAATCGCATTAACAGGCAACATCAACGGTCCACATAGAATACGCAAGCGTCATTCTCGCATATTTCAACTGCGAGTTCCGCCCATAGGAAGCAGGAGGGTGTCGCAAAAACCGGTTTTCTGACTTTTACAACACTCTCCTCAGGGAGAAGAGACAGAGATGCGGGGCGATCAACCCGCCTGACCGCTCCGTTCACCCCCATTGCGGGTCAATACGCCCACAGTGCAGCGCTTATCCTCAGGCCGATAGACATCGGCCTTCCTGAACCATCTCGCCTGGTTGCTGGTCTGGATCAGCACAACCCTGCTCTTGACCTCGACAATAAACCCGCAGTGGGTATCATCACCTTCCTGCAGATGCTCCCGGAAAGTGATGGTCGAATAGGCAGCCTCCGCACCGATATCTTTGGCAATCGCCTTCCAGCTTGCGTAGACCGCCCGGGCATTTTTCAAATAGCCGGCGGCCTGCTTATCGCCTTGGGCCGCAGCCTTCCGGTACCATTCAATGGCGCGCTCATAATCACGATGTTCATGATCGGTGAGATAGTACTGGCCAAGCTGCTTCTGGGATTGCACATCCCCTTCATCCGCCAGCTTGCGCCATATCAGCAGGGCTTTTTCAGTTTCACCTTTGAGATAGGACTTCAGCCCATCCTTGAAAGCAGGGTGGGCTGAAAAAGTCACACTGGAGACAAGCATCAGCATGGTGAATGCAATGATCCTGAGCATGGGCGTTTCCTCCATTTGATTTGTTAAGGAAGGTCTGATTAATTCGTCATCCCGGCGAAGGCCGGGATCCAGTTATTTGATTTTCCTGGATTCCCGCCTGCGCGGGAATGACGATTGTCGGATTAATCAGGCCTTCCTTAAATGCGGCGGCAGGGGGGCCCGCAGCTTCCGACTCAATGTCCGGGATTTCTGGTATTTATAATCCCCACAACTTAATTCAGCCTTAAGGAAGGTCCATTTGGATCGAATCACGCTTGATCTATCATTGAATTTTCTGCAAATAGAAAGACTTACGGAGCTATTAACCCGGCAACAATCCGATGCTGAAAAACTGAGCCCCCCTCACGAAACACACCCTAATTTATGGGAATATTTTCCCAATTGCTGTATAATGGCGCAATATACATTTTTCAATCCGTACAGCCCTCACTTTGACTTGAAGGAGAAAACTCATGCCGAACTCAGTGTTTCGTCAATCGATCATAGGTCTCGCCGTCATCAGCGCCCTCGGCCTGAGCGCCTGCGGCGGCGGTGGTGGCAACAATGCGATGACCAGTGGCAGCATCACTTCCGGTGTAATCACAGGCTTTGGAAGCGTATTCGTCAACGGTGTCGAATATGACACCAGCAGCAGTAATATCGTGGTGGATGGTATCCCCGCAGACGAGAGCGCCCTGGAGGTTGGCATGGTGGTGACGCTCCGCGGCACGGTGGACGCCAACAGCACCACGGGCAGCGCGCTGAGCATCGAATACAGCGATGAATTGGAAGGGATAGTCCAACTGAACAACTACAGCGTCGACGGCACCCTGAAGATCATGGGGCTCACCATCCGCATCGACGGTACAACCGTACTCGAAAGCAAGGTGGCCGCCGTTAGCAGTTTCGATACCATCCAGGCGGGCAATATCGTGGAAGTCAGCGGCTATCGCCTCGACGACAACACCATCCAGGCGACCAGGGTGGAAGTCAAGAAGGCCTCTCACAGCGGTGAAGAAATCGAGGTCAAGGGCGCCATCAGCAATCTGACCGCCACCACTTTTCAAATTGGCACGCTCACTATCGACTACAGCGCGGTTTCCAGCCTCCCGGCAGGCGGCCTGAGCGATGGCCTGTTCGTAGAGGTCAAAAGCATCCGGGGTATTGACACGGGCAACGGTAAGCTCATCGCCAGCGAAATAGAGCTGGAAAGCAAAGGGAAATACGGCATCGATGGTGATGAAGGTGAAGAGGTAGAGTTGTCCGGCCCCATTGTCATCGACACCGCCACCAGCGATTTCAGCATCAATGGCACCAAAATCGTCGTCACCGCCGACACTGAGTATGAACATGGCACGGCAAGTTCCATTGCCAACGGCGTGCAGGCCAAAGTGGAAGGCACCCTCAACAGCAACGGCGAACTGGTCGCAGAGGAAATCAGCTTCAAGGAGGCCACCGAAATTGAACTCAAGGCCACCATCAGCGCCATAGGCAATGGCACGATTACCGTGATGGGCATAACCGTGAAGGTCGATGCCAGCACCCTGCTCAAGGACGACAGCAGCAACGCCGTGCGCTATTTCGGGATAGACGACCTGGCCGTCGGCGACCGGGTGGAAATCAACCTCTATCAGGACGATGCGACGGGCGACTATATGGCTGTCAAGCTGAAACGCAAGAACAGCGGCAATGACCAACTCGAAGGCAAAGTCGACGGCGTGGGCAGTGGCCTCATTTCCATCGGCGGCATCAGCGTGGATGTCTCCTCAATCAACACCCTCCCATCCGTGGGCGACAAGGTGGAAATCTCAGGCGCCTTCGACACCGGCACCGGAAAATTCAATGCCAGCAGCCTGAGCATCGACGATTGACCAGGCACCTCTCCCCTGTGGAGGGTGTAGTAAAAGGCATTTGCCCCTCTCCCGAGGAGTGGAGAGGGGCTTCTATCTACATGGCCCTATTTTATCCCCTGTAGATGCAAAGCAAAATCACATCCCGATCAGAGATGACCGCACCTTCTACACCCGATGCGGCTCCAGTTGCACATCCAGCACCTGCGTACCCAATAAAACTATCCGGCCATTGAAACGATCAACGCCCGTCGACGTAAATTCAAAATTGTACGCCCGCCAGGCCCGCAGCCTCCCCTCGGCATTCCGTTTGAACCAGTAGCCACGCAGCACTACGCTGTCATCCAGCAACTGCACATCCATCTCTTTGCAGTGGCGCTTGATCACTTCTGTCGCGATTTCCTTCACGCCTTTGGCGCGCCACCAATACCACAAACCGAGAACCAGTGCGCCGAACCAAATCAAGTCACCCAACTGAAACACCTACCTGGCAGCTTCCGTATCTTCATGTGCATGATATCCACGCAGGCTGGCGTTTTGCAAAATCAAGAGCTTACCTGGCAGTCCCATGAGATTCGTGTCGTTTTTCCGGGGTTGCAGCAAAGGATTTCGTGGAATTGTGTAAATGGCGGAGAGGGAGGGATTCGAACCCTCGGTACGCTTGTGACGTACACACACTTTCCAGGCGTGCTCCTTCGACCACTCGGACACCTCTCCGGGGAACCTGGGGAAACTCTGGTATGGCTGTTGCTCAGAGCGTCCTTTTAAGTTTGGCAGGCGCAAGGGTATACCATGAGGGTATTTTGCGCAATCGCTGTGGCGTGGATTTTCAGCCTACGCGGCGCCAGCGGTTCTGGCGGCGGGTGGGGGTGTAGCCGATGTAGATACCCACGGCCAGGCTGATGAGGGCGGCGCCGATGCCGATGGTGTAGACCTTGGCGCTGAGGGCGTCGTATTTGTCCTCCACCTCCTGCAGGCGCTTGTTTTGGCGTTCCCTTTCCTGTCGCAGGGCGCGATTCTGCTCCAGCGTCTTCACGGCATTGCTGCTTATCGCCCTGATTTCATTAAGCTCTCTTTCCAGGCGCTTGTTTTCCTTCTGCAGGCCGGCCAATTCCTCGATGCTGCGGTCCCGTTCCTGCCGGGCGCGGTTGGCCGCCGCTTGCAGCTCGCGGGCAGTGTCTTCGAGTTGAGTTATTTTGCTGTGTGCGGCATCGAGCAGGTCCCGGGCGATGGGAACCCCCTTGACGAAGCGGTTGAGCACCCAGCCTTCTTCGCCTGTATCCAGCTCGACCCGTGAAACCCCGCGCTCCTCGTCACGCTCAAGGAGTTTCATGCGGGTGCCGCTCTTGATGACTTTGAGTGTGGGTGACTGGGTCTCGGGGCCACTGCGCAGGTTGATGTAAATGACGTCGTCTACGTAGAGATAGTCCCCTGCCGGCGCAGCGGTGGCCGTCTCCGCCAGGACCGTGGCGGGAATCAGCCCCAGCACCAGCAACAGCACCCACAGGCGCGACCGTGCACGAGGGCTGGTTCCGGCGCCCTGCCCCCATACTGCCTTGTCCTGCATCTGCCTGATTTTCATCACATCATACGGTTTCTGCAATGTCGTCCCTCGGCACGGATTATAGTACAAATTTCAGCCAAACTTTTCTGCGTATTGTGTACCGATTTGGTAATATATCGGCTGGTTTGTTCTTAATGTGACGTTTGCGACTGAAAAATGGATACCGCCAGCATTACCACTCCCCTGGCCTTTTTTGCCGGGCTCCTGTCTTTCATCTCACCCTGTGTCCTGCCCTTGGTGCCGGTCTATCTCGGCTACCTGTCGGGCAGCAGCGTCACAGACGAGGAGCAGGCCAACCGCTGGCATATCTTCAGTCACGCCCTGTTCTTCGTCGGCGGCTTCACCCTCATTTTCACGCTGGTGTTTGGGCTGCCGGCAACGTTCATCGGTGAATCCCTGAACGCCTATTCCGGTATCATCGCCAATGTAGGCGGAGTGCTGGTCATCCTGTTCGGCCTGCACACCATCGGGGTACTCAACATCCCCTTTCTCAACATGACCAAGCAGGTCAATATCGACCACGGCAGCACCCCTGGTTATGTCCGCTCCAGCCTCATCGGCATGGCCTTCGCGGCGGGCTGGACGCCCTGTATCGGTCCACTCCTTGGCGCCGTCATGACCATGGCCATGTCCAACCCGTCTCAGGGCGTCTACTTCACCCTTACCTATGCCCTGGGGCTGGCAGTACCCTTTTTGATCGCCGCGGCGCTGCTGACCCAGGCGACGGATTTTCTGCGCCGCCTCAACAAGCACGCCCATATAGTGCAGTGGGTCAGCGGCTTGTTTCTGATTGCCATCGGGCTGCTGCTCATCACCGGCAAGTTCACCGCCCTCAACGCCTTCTTCATCCAGTTCACGCCGGACTGGCTGGTGGAGCACCTGTGAACGATCACCGGCCAAGGCCGGACAAGGTTCACGGTGCGCCAATGCCGGCCCGCCGCTGCTGACGGCGCACATAGGCAATGATGTGCCCTACCTCGCTGGCGGTGACGCCAGGGACAGGCGGCATGTCGCCGAAATTCCAATGGTGATGTCGCACGCCTTTCCTGGCCGCCATGTAGAAGGCCATGTCCCCATGGTGGTTGGGCTCATAAATGATATGCACCAGCGGTGGCCCCTGGTCGGTTCCCATAGCCCCCGCGCCGTGGCAACGGCTGCAGAACTTGTCGAACAATTGCCGACCCTTGGCGGCATCGGCCACGAACCCCGCCGGCGGCAAAAACAACTCGCTGTCTCCATTTTCCTCAGACCCGGATTTACCACAGGCAACCAGCGCCGCTGACACTAAGAAAACCGCCACGCCCGTCTTGAACTTTTGATGCATCTCTAAGGCCCTTCATTTCAAAATGGAGACGGGAGTTTATAGTATTTTCCCTTCTCATGGGAGGTGTAATTGCGCCTGGATAACCAGGATTAAAGAGGATCACTCAACATCCGATAACTCTCATGAAGATGCTGCCGATACACGGGAGCGCTATGTAATCAACATCCTGTTTGCTGCAGTGAACAATATACGAAGCACGCCAGAAAAAAGGATATATATGCCCCAAACTCATGCCGCCAGGCTCAATCAGCAAGACAACCAGCTTCTTTATGCCCGGCTCAAGCGTTGTACCAATCTTCCCAGCCCGCCGCCGGTGGGCTTGCGTATCGTAGAGCTGGGCCAGGATCCAGAAACCACTTTTCACCAGGTCGCCGAGGTCGTTGGACTGGACCCTGCCCTGACGGCCAAGATCCTGCGCATGGCCAACTCGCCCCTCTATGCGCGCCAGCGGAAAACGGAGAATCTGCGCCAGGCTATCACCCTCTTCGGCCTCAATGGCACGTTGACCCTGGCCCTGAGTTTCAGCATCATCGGCTCGTCGCCTGGCGCGCGGAAAAGCAGCCTGAACCATGACCTGTTCTGGCGCCGCTCCCTCGCGGCCGCCAGTTGCTGCCAGGTACTGGGGAAACACCTGGATATCGCGGCCAAGGAGGAATTGTTCCTGATTGGCCTGCTGCAGGACATTGGCATGCTGGCCCTGGACGCTGCCGTGCCCGATCTGTACCAGGATACGGCCGAGCTGCAAACCAACCACAGCCGCCTGCAGGAGATGGAACGGGAAAAATTGGGCACCGACCATGCTGAAATCGGCGCCTGGCTGCTGCAGCAATGGAATTTTCCCGAACATCTGCGGACGCTGATCAAGGCCAGTCACAACCCTGGCATCACTGACCTCCCCGAGGATAGAAAGGCAATGGCACAGATCGTCGCCGCCGCCAGCGAATTGGCGGATTTCTGCCTGGACGGCGACTTTGCCGAAAGAATCCCTGAAGCCGCCGCCCGTATCCGCGAATACCTGGACCTGGACAACGAGACCCTCGCCGCCATTCTGGAAAAACTGTTCAACGAGGTGATGGAAATGGCCCAGCTCTTCGACATGGATTTCGAGGACCCCATGCTGCTGGAGTCCATCGTCGACCAGGCGCGGGAAATCCTCATGCTGCGCAATCTGCAATCCATGCAGAAGGCAACGGAGCTGGAGCAGACCACCAAATCCCTGGAGTCGCGCACCCGGGAACTGGAAGAGGAAAATCGCCGCGACAATCTTACCGGGCTCTATAACCGCGCCTATCTCGATTTCATGCTGGAACAGGAATTCATCAGCGCCAAGACACATGCCTGGCCCCTGGCCCTGGCCTTCATCGACCTTGACCATTTCAAGACCATCAATGATAACTACGGCCATCAGACCGGTGACGAAGTGCTGAAACGCGCGGCACGCATACTCATGGATAATGCCCGCTCAAGCGACATCGTCACCCGCTATGGCGGTGAAGAGTTTGTCATTCTACTGCCCGGCACTGGAACGGACGGCGCCCGGCTGCTCTGCAATCGTATCCTGCTGGCATTTCGTGAGGCCCGCCACGCGGTTGAGGGAGACAATGACATCCAGGTTACCGCCTCCCTGGGTATCGCCATCCATGGGGAAGACAAGCATTTCGGCTCGCCTGCCGACCTGGTGCGCGCCGCTGATCGCGCGGTCTATGCCGCCAAGCTGGCGGGGCGCAATCAATGCATATTCTACAACGCCGACATCTGCAACGATTGATTGTCAAACAAATCGCGGAAGGGCATCCCACGCCATTGACGTCATGGCCGCCTCCCTGAACTCATGGGCTATTATTAACCCGGCAACAAAAATATCGTATTCAGGGCTTCAGGCATGCGCTGGAACATTGAAATCCGCGACAATGGCAAGGGACGCGCCGGGAAGGACATGGCTTGAGAAATATGCTGCGGCGCCCCCCGGAAATAAACGCGACACTCCACATCGATTCATGTCCAACAGGCACTACTGCGACTCTGGGGCCGCCTCTCCCGGAAAATCCAGAAGCCCCCTGACCCGCATCACGACCAACTGTCTGATCCATTGGACAATGCCGGGCAGTGCCGTCTGCAGCGCTGGCGTCAGTTCCGCGGTGTACAAGCCGGGCGCGGCGATGGCGATGCCGACAATGTCGATGCGCCCCGCGACGCCTGCCGGATTCAGGGTCCGCGCCAGGGCGATGGCCTGGCTGACACTGGCGCCGTGGCTGGACAGGGCGATGCCCGGCTGTTCCGCCAGCGCCTCCGGCGTGAGGTGGTGGATGGTGCCGGGCGGGTCCTGCGTCAGCACCGCGTCCACGATGATGGCATGGCAGTCGCCGTCCAGCAGGTCCACCAGCCGTGACGGGTCGCTGATCTCGTAGAGTTCGAAGCAATAACTCAGCGGCTCCGCGCGCAGGCGCTTGACGATCTCCAGGCCGACGCTGTCGTCGCCCGCGGCGGGATGGCCCACGCCGATGACGCGTATCATGGTTCACGCACGATCTTCAATGTCAGGAAATGGGTGGAACAGGAGATGCACGGGTCGTAGTTGCGCACGGCCTGCTCGGCCAGCCAGGTGGCCTCCTCGTGGGGCAGGCTTGCCAGGCGGCGCCCCAGGGCGCGGAGATCGTCCTCGATGCTCTTCTGGTTCTGCGAGGTGGGCGGGACGATCCTGGCGTCGGCAATGAGCCCCTCGCCGTCCAGCCGGTAGTGGTGAAAGAGAATGCCGCGCGGCGCCTCGGTGCAGCCAAAACCCGAGCCGGCGCCGCGCTTGACGGGAAGCGCCGCCTCTGCGCCTCCTTCCCAATGCTCCACGATCTCGATGGCCTCGTCGCAGGCCTGCACCACCTCGACGGCGCGCGCCAGGATGCTCTTGAAGGGATTGGCGCAGGGCGCGTCGAGACCGGCGCGCCGCGCCGCCTCCAGGGCCAGGGGGCGCAGGCGGTCGTGGTTGAGATTGATGCGCGCCAGGGGGCCGCAGAAATAGGCCCCGCGCCCCTTGACGGCGGCATGCAGGGCGGTGCTGTGAGGCACCTGCCTCTCCTCGAAGACCTGGTCGAATTCCCGCACCTCGATATCGACGCCCTTGCTGGAGACGAGGCGCCCCTCGCAAAAGGGATATTCCGATTCGTGGCGCAGGGCGACGAATTCATAGTCGCGCCGGAAATCGGGGAAGTCCAGCCGGGCGAAGGTCTCTACGCTCTCCAGCGCGGCCTCCCGCGCCCACTTCAGCTCCGGCAACAGGGCGCGCAGGGTGCCGGCGTCGGGCAGGCGGTAGAAACCGCCCACGCGCACGTTCACCGGGTGGATCTCGCGCCCCCCCACCGCGCTGACAATGGCGTTGCCGGCCTTTTTCATGCGCAGTCCGCGCCGCACCAGTCCGCCGTGATCCTTGGCCATGGTGACGGCGTCCTCGTAGCCGAGAAAATCGGGGGCGTGGAGCAGGAACATGTGCAGGCAGTGACTCTCGATCCACTCGCCGCAATAGAGCAGGCGCCGCAGGCGGCGCAGTTCGCCTCCGACGGTGACGCCCGCCGCGTCTTCGAGGGCGTGGCAGGCGCTCATCTGGTAGGCCACGGGACAGATGCCGCAGATGCGCGCGGTGATATCCGGCACCTCGTCGCGGTCACGGCCGCGCAGGAAACTCTCGAACAGGCGCGGCGGCTCGAATATCCTCAGCCTGACGTCGCTGACGGCATCCCCCTTGAAGCGGATCTCCAGGGCGCCCTCGCCTTCGACGCGCGCCAGGTAGTCAACCTTGATGGTTCGGGTCATGGCGTTTTCCTGTGCTGGCGAAGGGCTCGGCGCCGCAGTTGAAGGTATGGAAGACGCGCGCCACCTCGGCGCCGCTCTTGCCCGCCCGCAGCCACGCCTGCGCCAGGGATTCCGTGTTGGGGGTGTCCTGGGGGCCGAAGCAACCGTAGCAGCCGCGCGTGAAGCCGGGGCAGATGGCGCCGCAGCCCGCCTGTGTCACCGGCCCCAGGCAAGGCGTGCCGTGCGCCACCATGACGCATACGGCAGCGCGGCGCTTGCATTCCAGGCACACGCTGTAGTTGGGAATGGCCGGCGGGCGGCCATTGAGAAAGGCATTGACCACCTCCAGCAACTGCTGCTTGTTCACGGGGCAGCCGCGCAACTCGAAGTCCACGGGAACATGATCCGCGATGGGCGTGGCGCGGGCGAGCACATCGATGTATTCGGGATGGGCGTAGACAATGGACATGTATTCCTTGATGTCGGCATAGTTGCGCAGGGCCTGGATGCCGCCCGCCGTGGCGCAGGCGCCGATGGTGACCAGGGTGCGGGAGATCCCGCGGATCTCGCGGATGCGCTCCAGGTCGCGGGGGGTGGTGATGGAGCCTTCCACCAGGGACAGGTCGTAGGGTCCCTCGACGCTGCGCCGCGAGGCCTCCGGGAAGTGGGCGATCTCGATGGCGTCCGCCACGGCCAGCAGCTCGTCCTCGCAGTCCAGCAGGCTCAACTGGCAACCGTCGCAGGAGGCGAACTTCCACACCGCGAGGCGGGGGCGTCTGTCTAGTGTCATGTCAAGGCTCTGTTGTCGTATTCAGTTGGTCTGTCTGCGTTCCTGGCAAGGCGCAGCTCGCAGCGAATGGCCTGAGTCCTTTGCAAGCGCTGCAACGCGGCCAGGGACGCAGACAGGCCAACCCTTCGGGCGCTCCCGTGGCGTCCCGCCGCGGCGTTCACAGTTCACGAATCCCGAAGAAGGGCGCGATGCGCGGCCAGGGAAACACCGGCCCGTCCTTGCAGACGAACAGGGGGCCGAACTGGCAATGGCCGCAGAAACCCACGGCGCAGTGCATGTTGCGTTCCATGGAGACATGGATGGCCTCGCCGGCGATGCCGAGTTCCCGCAGCTTGCGCACCGTGAAGCGCATCATGATCTCGGGTCCGCAAGTGAATGCCAGGGTGTTGGCGGGGTCGCAGCGGACGCGGTCCAGCAGTTCGGTCACCACGCCCACCTGTCCCCGCCAGCCGGGATCGCCGTGGTCGACAGTCACCATCACCTGCATATCGCCCTCCTCTCGCCATCGTTGCAGTTCCCCCGTGTACAGGATATCACCGGGCGAGCGGGCGCCGCAGCAGATATTGATATGGCCATAGTCTTCCCGCCGCCGCAGCAGGTGATAGATGACGGGCCGCAGGGGCGCGAGACCGATGCCGCCGGCCACGATCACCACGTCGCGGCCCCGCGCCGCCGCCACGGGCCAGGCGCTGCCATAGGGACCGCGCACGCCCAGCACATCGCCCGGCCGCAGATTCCGCAGGGCGCGGGTGACGCCGCCCACGGCGCGGATGGTGTGCGCCAGGGTCCGGGAGTCGCGGGCATCGCCACTGATGGAGATGGGCGCCTCCCCCACCCCGAAGACATAGAGCATCATGAACTGGCCGGGCGCGAAAGCGGCCCCGCCGGGAATGGCGGAGACATCGAGGATCAGGGTGAAGACATCCGCCGTTTCGTGATGCACCGCCCGGACCGGCGCCGGCCGGGGGCAGAGGGGGTCACTGGCGTCCATAGACATCCAGCATCTGCATGCGCGTCGCCTGGAGATTGGCCAGCATGAGGGGCACGAAGCGCCGGTACATCTCGTAGCCGAAGGCCTTGTCCGCCTCCCACTTGCCGCGCAGGCAGACAGCGTCGAAGCCCAGGGCGCGCACCTCCCCCAAGGCGCGCGCGTCACAGAACCAGCGGTAGGGCGCAACGATCCACGACCACCCCACCACGTCGCCGGCGCCGCGGCGCGCGATGCGGATGGCGCCCTTGTGGGGACTGTGGATCTCCAGGGCCACCTCCCCCGCGCGCAGGCAATAGAAGGTATTGGCCGCCTCGCCCTCGCGGAAGAGAAACTCGCCACCCCGGAAACGCATGTTCCTGGCGCAGCCGGCCACCAGCGCCAGGTGCTCTTCTTCCATGCCCTCGAAAAAAGGATGTTCTGTGACTATACGTTTCAGGTCTTCCATCAGGCGTCCTCCCCTGCTCCATTCTGATCCTGCGCGCGGATGACGGCAAGTTCCTCGGTGATGTCGATGCCCTCCGGGCACCAGCTAATGCAGCGCCCGCAGCCCACGCAGCCCAATGTGCCGAACTGGTCCTGCCACGACGCCAGCTTGTGGGTGAGCCACTGGCGGTAGCGGGACGCGATGCCGGCGCGGACGACGCCGCCATGGATGTGGGAGAACTGGCTGGTAAAACAGGAATCCCAATGCCTCACCCGCCGCGCCTCGCTGCCTTCCAGGTCGGTATGGTCCTCGATGGCGGTGCAGAAGCAAGTGGGGCAGACCATGGTGCAGTTGGCGCAGGCCAGGCAGCGCTGCGCCGTCTCCTCCCAGCGGGGGTGTTCGGCATTGCCGTAGAGCAATGTCTTGATATTCCGGGTGTCCACGTGGCGGCCCATCTGGGCCCGGGCGTTCTCCGTCGCCTGCAGGGCCGCGGCCCAGTCGGCCTCGCCGGCCACCTGGTGGGGCACCCGTGAGAGCAGGCGGCCGCCTGCTTCCGAACCCACCTCCAGCAGGAAACGGTGTTCAGGATGGAGCAGCTCCGTCAGCGCCAGGTCGAAACCCTGGGTGGCGCGCGGCCCGCTGTCCATGGAGGCGCAGAAACAGGTGTTGCCCGCCTGGGCGCACTGCGCGGCGAGGATGAAGACATCGCGGCGGCGCGCGGCATAATGGGGATCGCGGAAGCGGTCTTCCATGAGCACGCGGTCCTGGATGGCGATGGCGCGCAAGTCACAGGCGCGCACGCCGATGAAGGCATGGAGAGGCGGAGCCTGCGCCTCGCTCTCGATGCGGAAGCCGTCATCCCGGCGGCGGGCCTTCCACAGGGTCAGGGCGGGTGGATGGAGAAAGCGCTTCCACGCCATGGGACTGCTGTTGTAGGCGAACAGCGCCCCGTCATCGCGTTTTTCCAGGCGGTAGCGTCCCGCCTCTTGCACATCGCCCCACCCCGCCGGCAGGTCGCGCAGGCCAGTGATCTCGTCGTAGACGATGGCTCCGTCACGCACCACGGGGCCGATCAGGGTGCGGCCCATGCCTTTCAGTTCGGCGAGCAATGCGCCGAGGCCTTCCAGGGTGATGAGGAAACGGTTTTCCATGAGACGCTACAAGTCGAAAACCTCGTGCAATTCCGGCATGATCACCTCCGTTCCCTTCAGACGGCGCGCGAAGGCCTGCATGGCGGGCGGCTCGCCATGCACCAGGAAGGTCCGCCCGGGATTGTCCGTATGGCGGTGCCAGCGGTACAACTCCTCGCAATCGGCATGGGCCGAGAAGCCGCCGATGGTGTAAACGCTGGCGCGCACGGGGATCTCCTCGCCGAATATGCTCACCTTTTTTGCGCCGTCCACGATGCGCCGCGCCAGGGTGCCGCGGGCGGCGTAACCCACGAAGATGACGCTGCTGTTGCGGCGCCACAGGTTGTGCTTGAGGTGATGGCGCACCCGCCCGCCCGTGCACATGCCCGAACCGGCGATGATGACGGCGCCGCCGCTGATCTGGTTGAGGGCCATGGACTGGGCGGTCTCGCGGGTGAAGTGCAGGCCGCGGAAGTTGAGGGGGTCGCGCCCCTCGCAAAACAGGTCGCAGGAATCGGGATCGAAGCATTCCATGTGGCGGCGGAAAATCTCCGTGGCGGAGATGGCCATGGGGGAATCGAGAAAGACCTGGATGCTGCCGGGCAGCACGCCGTCGTGGATGCCCTCACGCAGGTAATAAAGGATCTCCTGGGTGCGCTCCAGGGCGAAGCTGGGGATGATGACGTTGCCGCCGCGGCGGAAGGTATCGTTGATGGCCTGGTACAGCTCTTCGATGGAGGGCTGCAGCTGCTTGTGGCGCCGGTCGCCATAGGTGGTCTCCATCACCACCACGTCGGCGTGGGGCGGCGGCGTGGGATCGCGCAGGATCACCCGCCCGCCGTAGCCCAGGTCGCCGGAGAACAACAGGCGCCTGCGGCGTCCGTTCTCTTCCAGTTCCAGCAGGACGCTGGCCGAACCGAGGATGTGACCGGCATCGATAAAAGTGGCGCGCATGCCCTTGTGCAGTTCGAGGGGCTCGTCGTAGACCGCCGTCCTGCCGAAGTTGTCCAGGCTGGTGAGGGCGTCCAGGGTGGTGTACAGGGGCTCCACCGCTTTCCCTGCGTTGTTCCCATGGGCGCGCCGCGCCGCCTTGCGCGTGCGCCATTCCGCCTCCTCTTCCTGCAGGTGGGCGGCATCCAGCATGACCAGCTTGGCCAGATCGCGGCTCGCGGCGGTGGTGATGATCTCCCCCTTGAAGCCGCGCTTCACCAGCAGGGGGATGCGCCCGCAATGATCCAGGTGGGCATGGGTCAGCAGCAGATAGTTGACCGTGGCCGGATCGAAGCCGAAGGGTTGGTGATTCTCCTCCTCCAGCTCGCGCCCGCCCTGGTAGAGGCCGCAGTCGATGAGGATGCGCCGGCCTCCGCAACTCACCAGGTGACAGGATCCGGTCACGCCCAGGTCGGCGCCATGGAAGGCGATTTTCATGAAGGTTTGTCTCCGCTTTGGCAACTGTTGTTGTTCAGCAGGGGCTTGCCGCAGGCGCAATGCCACTGCTGGATGCTATCCCAAATCTCGTCGGCCGTTTCGGCGTACCAGAACAAGGCGCGGTCCTCCGGGTCGATGACGCCCTCTTCCACCAGAAAGTCCACATCGACCGCGCGCTGCCAGAACCGCCGCCCCACCAGCACCACGGGCAGCGGCTGTATGGTGCGCGTCTGGATGAGGGTGAGGGTTTCGAACAGCTCGTCCATGGTGCCGTAGCCGCCGGGAAAGGCCACCAGGGCCTTGGCCCGTTTCAAAAAGTGCAGCTTGCGGATGGCGAAGTAGTGAAAGCGGAAGCACAGGTCGGGGGTGACATAGGGGTTGGGATACTGTTCCCGCGGCAGGGTGATATTGAGGCCGATGGACTTGGCGCCCACATCGAAGGCGCCGCGGTTGGCGGCCTCCATCATGCCCGGCCCGCCGCCGGTGATGAGGGTCACGCGGGCATCCTCCGGTCCCTGCCCGAATTCACCCACCAGGCGGCCGAACTCGCGCGCCACGTCGTAATAGCGGCTCTTTTCCAGAATGCGCTGCGCCACCTTGAGGCGCTGCCGCAGATCCGCGTCGTTGGGCGTATCCTCCAGGTGACTGCGCAGGGTGTCCACCTGGCGCCGCGCCGCCAGCGGCTCCGAAATGCGCGTACCGCCGAACACCACGATGGTATGTTCGATGCCGTGCTGTTTGAGCAGCGTCTCGGCCTTGAGGTAATCGATCTGCAGGCGCACGCCGCGGGTGTCGTCGCTGTTGAGGAAGTCCACGTCGTGGTCCGCCTGACGGTAGCTGGGACTCTTCATGATGGCCTCCACCCGCGCCAGGGCATGGGGCTCGTCCTCCAGAGGCTTGGGGGTCTCCCAGGGCAGTGGCTCGCTGCGCTTGTGGGGATGCGCGGGCTCGGGCACCTCCGGGTCGTGATCCTGACTGGATTCCATTACACCTTCCCTCCTTCGTGTTGCAGGCCGCTTGTGATGCTTATCCTTTTATATCC
>JALSGV010000050.1 GCA_026982565.1 Gammaproteobacteria bacterium | reverse complement strand
GTCATTCTACAGCAAATTTCGCCAACGCAGTCAGCGGGCCGGCACGCAATGGCCTGTCCTTTGATTTCAATCTGTTAGGGACTTCAGGCCTGCACTGGCACGGCGTTGCGGCGCTTGCCAATGGAATCACCATTGCCTGCGCACCGCGCCTTGTTCCAGCACAGGCCTGAAGTCCTGAATACGATATATATTGTTGCCGGGTTAATAACCCGGTGTCAGAACTCGACTGACAGAATCGCGCCCACGCGGTTCACATGGTCATATGGCTTGTCATCTCCGGTCACGGCCAGGTCTCCGTCGAATTCACCGTGCAGAAACTCCATGGTAAGACTGGCGTACTTCCCCGCGCGCCATGTGGCGGCAGCCCCGTATTGATAACGCGGCTCATCTTCAACTTCCCTGCTGCCCTCAAAGCGCAGTGCGAACTCGAAATCCGCGCCGGTAAAAAAGCGCACCATCTCGGCATTCCAGGCCGCGGGTTTGTTGCGGTCGGATTCGAGTTCCTCGAATGACCCTATGGCCGCCAGCCCTTCCAGGGAAACCTCATAGGACTCCCCCACCCAAAGAATAAATCCACTGACAGCAGGGGTCTGCCCATCATAACGGTTGTCGTTTTCTTCCAGGAATCCAGCATCCGAATCGGCCAGGTCGGACTGAACGCTTGCTCCAAATGACAAGCCGTCATGCAGCCAGAACTCGGCGCCCAGCACCCAGCTCCACTCCTCACCCGCCTTGTTTTTCTGCCGCGCCACCCCCTTGTACAGCCCCAGGGATATTTCCAGGTTGTCATCCGGCTCATAGCTCACCAGAGCAACGGCGTCCGCCTGAGTTTCCCCGAACTCGATGACCGGGCTTGTCACAAAACTGCTGAAAAACACCCCGAACGGTGTGTACATCTTTCCCAGGGTAAGTTCCCATTCACCTTTTTCCAGCGACAGCAGCGCTTCATCTGTCAGGATTTTTCTCTCCTCTGTATCGTATTCGAAAATGATTTCCGCCGTTGCTACGTCGAACAGGGCAGCCTCCATTCCAAGCTGCAGATTCGCGGATTTATCGATACCGCTGTCAGTCGCCTCGCCTGCCAAAGCATCGTAGTCCAAATACAGAAGTTCTCCTTCAGCAAGCCCGGAGATCGTCAACCAGGGCGTGATTTCCCGCTTGAGGCCAGCCTCGCGCTGCTCCTCCCTGGTGCGATAGAGTCTCACAGAAGCCGCCTTATGTTGTTCCCCCATGCCATGCAAACCTTCTTCATCGGCCATGGCCACAGGTATGAAGGTGCCCCAGGCAATCCCCAGCCCGGCCCACCTCCACGACGGTGGCCGGCAGTTCACCAGAGACAGAGAAATGCGGGCAGCAAGATGGCGGACATTGATTTTCATTGGTTATTGAATGGTTTTTCTCGTTGCGAAAAAAATCGGCCGGGAAATTGTGCCAGAAAATGAGACGACATTACCACACTGTAATGTTTTCCATTGAAAACCGGCTTACAATAATCACCATGAATATTCTTCTGATCGAAGACGACCGCGATGCCGCAGATTACCTGAGCCGGGGACTGGTGGAAAGCGGATACCATGTCGAGCATGCCGGCAACGGCGACGACGGCCTGCACATGGCTCTGAAACATGACTACGATATTCTTCTGATTGACCGCATCCTGCCCGAGCGTGACGGCCTGTCGATAATCGGCATGCTGCGCGCCGATGGGAACACCACGCCTGTCCTGGTGCTGTCGGCCCTGGGAGAAGTAGACGATCGCGTAGATGGACTGAAAGCCGGGGGCGACGATTATCTGGTCAAGCCCTTTGCGTTTTCCGAACTGCTGGCGCGTATCGAGGCGCTTGTGCGGCGCATGCGCCCCAGTTCCGAACAGACGCAATATGAAGTCGCGGACCTGGTACTGGACCTGAATACCCACATGGTCAAGCGATCTGAGAAGCGAATCCATCTGCGCCCCAGGGAATTCCGTCTGCTCGAATATTTCATGCGCCACAAGGACCAGGTCATTACACGCACCATGCTGCTCGAACAGGTGTGGGGCTACCGTTTCGATCCGCAAACCAACGTCATCGACGTGCACATCAGCAGGCTGCGTATTAAAATAGACAAGGGATTCGACACGCCGCTGTTACACACCATCCGCGGCGCAGGATACAAGCTCAGTGAGAACCCATAGCCTGCTGAGGACCTCCGTAGTGCGCATGTCATTGCGCTACACGGTGTTCTATGCCGCCCTGCTTGGCCTTTTGACGGCCATTCTGTACCTGTCCAGCATCCGTTATGTCAGCGCGCAACTGAAGGATGAGCTGGCGCAGGAACTGTCCATGCTCTCCCAGTTGTTCGACATCGAGGGTCTCGATCATTTGCGCGCCGCCATCGACAAACTGAAGGTGAAAGGTCTCGATGAGGGGCGCTTCTACCTGCTGGCCAGGGAAAATGGCATGCCCGTCGCCGGGAATCTGAGCAAGTGGCCACACGAGGCCGATGTGTTGCTCGATGACGGTGGCATCCGCAATATCTGGCTCGATGACGATATCATGACCGGAAACTTCTATAAAAACGACGCCTACCTGCCCGCCGCCGCGCGGACATTCCCAGATGGCAGCCGGCTGCTCGTGGCCTATGGCGTGGAGCAGGACAATGTGATACGTGAGTTGAGTGAAAACCTGTGGGAATCCTTTGGCGCCGTCCTGTTTTTCATGCTGTTGTTGAGCGTGACGCTGGGGCGCGCGGTACTGCGCCGTATCGAAACTATCAGTATGACGGCAGGCAATATCATGGCGGGCGATCTTTCACAACGCATCCCCGTCAGCAAGCGGCGCGATGAATTCGACACACTTGCCCAGCGGCTCAACAGTATGCTGGAACGCATCGAGAAGGTTCTTCTCAGTATGCGCGAGGTCACGGACAATGTGGCCCATGACCTGAGGAGCCCCATTACTCGCATACGCAACCGCATGGAGGTGCTGCTTCTTCAGGAACAGCGCGATGAACGGGAATACCGGGCGGCCCTGGAACAGACCATCAGGGATGCGGACATCATGATCAAGACCTTCAATGCCGTGCTGCAGACTGCGCAGGCCGACGCCGGCACCATGCGCGCCGATCTCCAGCCCGTGGACCTGTCGAAACTGGCGCGTGAAATGGGTGAGCTCTTCACGCCGGGGGCCGAAGACGCGGGCCTCACACTGCGCGTGGAATGCGAGGCGCCGGTCTTCATCAAGGGCAACGGTGATCTCCTTGCCCAGGCGATCGGCAACCTGCTGGACAATGCCATCAAGTTTTCACCTCCCGGCGGCGAGATTTCCCTCGAACTCATCAAGACGCGCGAAAAGACGGATATCATTATTTCGGACAAGGGGCGCGGCATCCCGCAAGAGGAATATCAACGCGTCCGGCAGCGCTTCGTCCGACTGGATGCCGCGCGCCAGACGGAAGGCAACGGTCTCGGGCTCAGCCTCGTCGACGCCATTGCGCGCCAGCACGGGGCCGCTCTGTTGTTTGAAGACAACGCCCCGGGACTGCGGGCCATTATCCGTTTCCGGACCGCCCCCCCGGAATAACCCGCCGCTCCACCTACTCCACCCACCTGCGCGCGTTGCGGAACAGGCGCAGCCAAGGCCCGTCTTCTCCCCATTCATCGGGGCGC
>JALSGV010000049.1 GCA_026982565.1 Gammaproteobacteria bacterium | reverse complement strand
GTGGGCGAGGACAAGGAGGCCAGCCTGGTGAGACTCTATGACCGCCTCATGCACAACCTCGACCGCATCCCCCCCGGCGCCTCGCAACCCCTGGTCAAGCCCACGGACGTGGACGATGTGCCCGTGCTGACCATCACCTTTTCCAGCGAACACTACGACGACCTGATGCTGAAGCGCATCGCCGAGCGGGTCAAGGAGCAGTTGACGCCGCTGCCCGGCATTTCCGTGGCGGAGATCTTTGGCGGACGTGACCGCCGCGTCACCATCGACATCGACCCCGAGCGCCTGGGCAGCTACGACATCAGCCTCGGCACCCTGCACAGGACGCTCAAAGGCAGCAACCTTGAATTCATGATCGGCAGCGCCGTGGACGACAACCGGGTCAAGCTGATCCACCTCGACGGCGCCCTGCGCAACATGGGGGACGTGGGATCCATCGTCATCGCCGTGCGCGATGGCGGGCCGGTCTACCTGCGTGACATCGCCGATATCCGCGACGACGGTGGCGACATCGAGCGGGTGCACCGCGTCGGCTTCGGTCCCGCCTCCGGCATCATCCCTGCCGGCGAACCGGAACAGATCGCGGTGACACTGGGCCTGGCCAAGAAGCCTGGAACCAATGCAGTGGTCATCACCCGCCAGGCCCTGGACAAACTGGAAACCTTGCGCGGCGACCTCATCCCGGACGATGTCACCATCACCATCTCGCGCGACTCCGGCGAGCGCGCCGACGCCGCCGTCAACCTCCTCATCGAGCACCTCGCCATCGCCATCGTCTCCGTGATCCTCATCCTGCTGCTGTTCCTGGGCTGGCGCGAGGCCACCATCGTCACCCTCAACATACCTCTTATCCTGTTCGTCGTGCTGGCGGTGGGCTTCCTGGCCGACCAGACCATCAATCGCATCACCCTCTTCGCCCTGATTCTGGCCCTGGGCCTGCTGGTGGACGACGCCATCGTGGTCATCGAGAACATCAATCGCCACCTCAACCGCTACGCCACAGGCCTCAAGGACAAGGCGCGCCTCATCATCCAGGCCACCAACGAGACCGGTCGCCCCACCATCATCGCCACCTTCGCCGTCATCCTGGCCTTCATCCCCATGGCCTTCGTCACCGGCATGATGGGTCCCTACATGGGCCCCATCCCCTTCAACACGCCCGTCGCCATGCTGGCCTCCCTCATCATCGCCTACATGTTTACCCCCTGGATCGCCAACCGCTGGCTGAAGGCCGGAGCAGGCTGCCTGCCCCAGGCGGCACCGCGCCACGATGAAAAGAAACACCTCACCGAGCGTGTCTATCTGCGCCTGGCCACCCCACTCATCGAGCGCCGCGGGCTGCAGGCGGCCTTCTGGGGCCTGCTCATCGTCCTGTTCGTGGCCGTCATGTGGCAACCCCTGTGGCAGTTCATCCGCCCGGCGGGCGTGGGTGCGCCGCTGGCTCCCGGCGCCGTCGAGCTCAAAATGCTGCCCAAGGGCAACCAGAACACCTTCAATATCACCATCGACATGCCCGAGGGCACGCCGCTGGAAATCACCGACATGGTCACCCGCGACATCGGCAGCATCCTGCGCTTACATCCCATGATCACCGATTATGAAACCTACGTGGGCATGGCGGGCCCGGTGGATTTCAACGGCATGCTGCGCGGCGCCACCGTCAAGGAAGGACCGCACGTGGCTGAGATACGCGTCAATCTGACAGACAAGCGCCGGCGTGACATCAAATCCGAGGAAATCGTCCTGGAACTGCGCCGCCTTTTCGAACCCCTGCGCCTGAAATACCCCAGAGCCAACATCAAGCTGGTGGAGGATCCGCCCGGCCCGCCGGTGCGCGCCACCCTGCTGGGAGAGATATACGGGCCTGACTATGACACGGCCCGCCGCCTGGCCGGTGCAGTGCGCGATCAGTTCGAACAGACCCGCGATCTGGTGGACATGGACGACTCGGTAGGCGATGACCAGATCCAGTACCATGTCACCGTCGACAAGGAAAAGGCCGCGGCCGCCCATGTGAACACCTATGATGTTGGCATGCTGCTGCGTGACTTCGTGGCGGGCTTCGACATCGGCACGCTGCATGGTACCAGCGAGCGTCACCCTGTCGATATCCGCGTCCAGTTGCCGCGCCGCTTCCGCATCGCCCCGCGTGATCTGGACCGCCTGTTCGTCACGGCCACGGACGGCACCCGCGTCCCGGTGGCCACCATCACCCGCATCGAGGAAGTGGTGACACCCAAGCCCATTTTCACCAAGGACGGCTTTCCCGTCGTCTACGTCACCGCCGAACCGGAAAAGGGATCGCAGGTCTATCCCCTCCTCGACCTGGATCAGCGCCTGGACGGCAAGACGCTGCTTCCCGGCGTCACCCTCACCACCGGCGGCCTGGGCTTCATGCGCCCCCTGCCAGAACCGGCCTTTGACTATCAGATGATGTGGGACGGGGAAATGCGCCTCACCCTGGATGTCTTCCGCGACCTGGGCCTGGCCATGATGGTGGCGCTGGTGCTGATCTATCTGTTGCTGGTGGCCTACTACGGCAACTTCACCCTGCCTCTCATCGTCATGGGCGCCATTCCCCTGACCATGATCGGCATCTTCCCCGGCCACCTCATCACCCAGCAACCCTTCACGGCCACCTCCATGATCGGCATGATCGCCCTGGCGGGCATCGTGGTGCGCAACTCCCTGCTGCTGGTGGACTTCACCCTCGACCGGCGCGCCCGGGGCATGGCGCTGAAGGAAGCAGTGCTCGAAGCCGGCGCCACCCGCGCCCGCCCCATCCTGCTGACGGCCCTGGCCGTCATTGCGGGCACCGCCATCATGATCAAGGATCCGGTATTCGGCGGCCTGGGTGTCTCCATGGCCTTTGGCAGCCTGGCGTCCACCCTGCTGACCCTGTTCGTCATTCCCTTGATCTACTACCTATGGCAACGCAACAAACCCGAAGAAAAGGAGAAGCAACAGTAACATGACCATCGAACGACTCATCCGCATCATCGCCGGCAGCTTCATTCTCATCTCCCTGGGCCTGGCCCATGCCTACAATGGCGCCGACCTCTTCAGCGGCCCCACCTGGCTGTGGTTCACTGCCTTCGTGGGCGCCAACCTGCTGCAGTCGGGCTTCACCCGCTGGTGCCTGATGGAAAAGATCCTCAAGGCCTTCGGCTTCAAATGCGGCTGCGAGGACGACGATGTATGATCTGGATCAGTCTTCAGGCAGATACCGGGACCAGTCATGCCCCGTGTCGCCTGAGACGAAGAAATGGGGGTTCAAGAGGGAGTCCTTGGTGTTGTAGCGCAAGGGCTGCATGGCGGTATCCGTGAGACGCCCGCCGGCCTCCACCACGATGCAGTGAGCGGCGGCGGTATCCCATTCCGAGGTCAGTCCCAGGCGGGGATAGATATCGGCCTTGCCTTCGGCCACCAGGCAGATCTTCAATGAACTGCCCATGCTCATCAGCTCATGGGAACCCAGGTTTTTCAGGAATTGCTCCAGTTGCGGGCCGGCGTGCGAGCGGCTGCCCACGGCGATCACATGGCCCAGGTCCAGCGGCTTGACGTGAATGGGCTGCGCCGCCCCGCCCGGCATCTCCTTGAAGGCCCCGGCGCCTTTGGCGGCGAAATAGCACAGACCGGAGACGGGCACCACGATCACGCCCAGCACGGGCTCATGGCCTTCAATGAGGGCGATGTTCACGGTGAACTCGCCGTTGCGCTTGATGAATTCCTTGGTCCCGTCCAGGGGATCCACCAGCCAGTAGCGCCGCCATCGAGAACGCTCCGCGAAGGGGATGCTGGCGCTCTCCTCGGAAAGCACGGGGATGTCCGGCGTGAGCGCCGAGAGGCCCGCGACGATCACTTTGTGCGCCGCCATGTCGGCCTCGGTGAGGGGCGATTTATCGTCCTTGTGGGCGATGGCGAACTCACTGTTGTAGACCTCGAGTATTTTTTCACTGGCCTGCCGCGCAATCTCGATCACGCGGGGCAGCAGGGCCCGCAAGCCAGGCGCCGGATCATTGCTTCCCATGTCTTTTCCTTATGGTTGTTGTTGCCGTAACAAATCTTTTGCCATATACAGGGCCGCGATGCTGCGCGCCTCCGTACAGTCGTCCTGCCGCAGCAGCGCATCCAGCCGGGCCAGCTTCCACGGCACCACTTCGATCTCCTCGGGCTCGTCGCCTTCCTCGCGCTGCTCGTAGAGGTCCCGCGCCAGCACGATGTGCGTGACATGGCTGATATAGCCCGGCGCGATGGTCACGGAGGTGAAATGCTCCAGGCGCCTGGCGCCATAGCCCACCTCCTCCTTCAACTCGCGGTTGGCGGCCTCCACGGGCGTCTCTTCTGGCTCGATGCGCCCCTTGGGCAGGGCCAGCTCGTAGCGGTGCACGCCCGCGGCGTACTCGCGTATCAGCAACACCGTCTCCGCATCCAGCATGGGCACCACCAGCACCGCGCCCCGGCTGCTGCTGCGCAGCCGTTCATAACGGGTGGTCACGCCATTGGAGAATTCCAGATCCAATTGCTCGATGTGAAAGCAGCGGGTCCTGGCGAGGGTTTCACTGTTGAGGATTTGAGGTTTTTTGCGCATGATTTCCGTGGCATTATACGGTAAAACCCAATGAAAATCCTTGAATGAGCAACTGGAAATAGCGTGGTCCGCCATTGACACCGTCTTGCTGGACATGGACGGCACCCTGCTGGACCTGCACTTCGACACCTACTTCTGGCGCGAGCACCTTCCCCGGCGCTATGCCGAAAAGCATGGCCTGTGCGTAGAAAAGGCCAGACAACGGCTCTATCCGGACTTTGCAGCCCGGGAAGGCACCATGAACTGGTATTGCGTTGACTACTGGAGCCGCGAGCTGGATGTGGATATCGCCCTGCTCAAGGAAGAGGTGGCCCATCTCATCGCCGTCCATCCCCATGTCATCGATTTTCTGGGATTCCTGCGCAAGACGGGAAAACGCCGCGTGCTGGTCACCAATGCCCACCACAAGAGCCTGGCGCTGAAGATGAAACACACCCGTCTGGGGGAACATCTCGACCGCATCATTTGCGCCCACGACCTGGGCCTGCCCAAGGAAAACAGCGCGTTCTGGAAACGCCTCCAGCGGGCGATGCCCTTCGATCCCGCCACCACCCTGCTCGTCGATGACAATCCGCGGGTGCTGGACTCCGCCGCGCGCCATGGCATCGCCCATCTGCTGGCCGTCACCCGGCCCGATTCGCGGCAGCCCGTGAAGAAAACGGACAGATTCGCCAGCGTCACCGGCCTGGGGCGGCTTATCGGCCCCAGCGCTTGAAGCGTTTTTTACAGTATTTCAGCAGCTTCTCGTAGCTGTCGAAATACAGCTCGAAACCTTCCTCAGCGGGCATGTCGTATTCGCAATAGTCATTGCTGTGCTCGCGGCATACCTGGGGGCGGGTCTCGTAGATGCCGCAGCGCCCGCCGGGCTGGAGGTGCAGGCAGCGGTTGTCCACCAGCAGGAACCAGCCTTCGTCGTCCTTGTAGACCTGTATGTTCTCGTGGGAAACCTGCCACAAGAGATGATCGAAGTCATGCTTGGAGCGCGGCGTCGGTATGGATTGGGTGATATAGGTACAGCACTTGGAATTGGTGCAAAACCCGCACTTGGTCTCCGGCGTCATCTCCACCGGCTTGATCTCGATCTTTCGACTCATGGACTGCTCGCTCCGCAAACAAATGGACTATACTAAATGATTTTCACGGCGTCACAAGCCTGATTCATGAGCACCATATCGGTCATCATCCCCACCTACAATCGCGCCGCCTGCCTGGCGCGGGCGCTCGACAGCGTACTGGCGCAAAGCCACGCGCCCCATGAGATCATCGTGGTGGACGACGGCTCCACGGACGGCACCCGCGCCATGGTCGAGGCGCTGGACGGCGCCATCCACTATCTGCACCAGGACAACCAGGGGGTGAGCGCGGCGCGCAACGCGGGCATCCGGCGGGCCACGGGGCAATGGCTGGCCTTTCTGGACTCCGACGACGAATGGCTGCCCGAAAAGCTGGAGAGACAACTGGCCCTCGCCCGGCGGTTTCCCTCAAGCCGGGTTATCCACACCGACGAGATCTGGATCCGCAATGGAAAACGCGTCAACCCCAGGCTGAAACACCGGAAATCCGGTGGTGATATATTTCTGCGGTGTCTGCCATTGTGTGTGATCTCCCCCTCATCGGTCATGATCAGCAGGAAGGTTTTTGACACGGTCGGACTGTTTGATGAAACACTGCCGGCTTGTGAGGATTATGATATGTGGCTGCGTATCTGCCAGCGTTATTCAGTCCACTATCTGGATGAGCCCTTGATCGTGAAATACGGCGGCCATCCGGATCAGCTCTCGCGCCGCCATTGGGGCATGGACCGCTTCCGGATCCGTGCTCTCGAAAAACTCCTACACTCGGCCTTGACCGATGACGCCCATCGCCAGGCGGTGATGGAAACCATCCGTGACAAGGCGGGCGTTTACCTGCAAGGCGCCATGAAACGAAACAAGACCAGCGAAGTCAGGCATTACCAGGAACTACTCCAGCGCTACGGGAAAGACTGATTCTGCAAAATCGACAGCATTATCACAATCCACTCCTTGGCAGGATACGAACCGCGTCAAGCCATCCCCGAGTCTGTACCCGAATCCGTGGATTCAGGTATACATATCCCCGCATTCTCTGGTAGTCTTTATCGCTACTGATCGAAGCAGTCTGTTCGTTGCTACTGACCTGAATCCGTGGGTTCGGGACTGAGTGAAATCTAAGTGCAACAAGCTTGGGAGGCGCCAGTAATGCAAAAGAAAACCGTATGGGTGCTTGGCTGCGCGCTACTCCTGGCGGCCTGTGATGGCTCCGATGACCAGGTCGAGGGCGCGCTGAATATCGACAGAACCCAGACCGGTTTTACCGCGCGCTTCGATCCCGCCAACAGTATTATTCCTTTTCCTTCCAATCTCCTGTTCACCGGCTCCCTCGATGGAACACTGAACATTCCGGTGGCGGATCCCGGCGACCTGTCAGACCCCCAGGTGGCGCTGAATGCCCAGGACGGTTTCTCCACCGTTGCGCCCATCTCCGCGGCTTTTAATGCCGCCATTGACAGCGCCACCGTGAACGCCAATACGGTCCGTGTATTTGAAGTGAATTTGACGGGCACCGGCGGAGCGGTCACAGGCATCGTTTCGGAATTGGCATGGGGCACGGATTTTGCCACCAGCCTTTCATCCGTTGACACATCGAATCAGACGCTCGTCATTTCGCCTTTGCGGCCACTCAAACCCAAGAGCCACTATATGGTGGCCCTGACGCGCGGGATTCAGAGCAGCGATGGACGCAGTGCCGCGCCGGAAGCAACCTACATTATCACCAAAAGCGCCAGCCCGCTGATCGACGGGAGCGGCAAAAGCCTGGTCCTGACGCTCACTGACGAGCAGGCCCAGGCGCTGGAACCCCTGCGCCAGCTTGTCAACGCCCAGGAAGCCGCGCTGGCGGGAGCGGGACTCTCCAGTGATCAGGTGGCCTTGAGCTGGACCTTCAGCACCCAGTCCACGGGTGATGTATTGTCTGTTGTCCGCAGCAACGCGGCCGGGGCCTCCGCCATCAATCCCGTCAGCATTGGCACTACCGCGGCCTTGCTGGGCGCCGGGCCGGGACTGGCCGACGTTTACATGGGAACGCTCGATGTCCCCTACTATCTCACCAATGCCAGCACCCCCTCGGATCCAACACCCCTGGGCACTTTCTGGCAGGGGGCAGGCGGGTCGAACCTGACCCGATTCAATCCCGCGCCGGTAGCGACCAGTACCGAGACGATTCCCTTGCTGGTCTCCATTCCAAACAACGCCGGTTCTGCACCATGGCCGGTGGTGATTTATCAGCATGGCATCACCACCGACAGAACCACCATGCTGGCGATCGCCGACGCCCTGGCCAGCGCCGGTTTCGCCGTAGTGGCCATCGATCTGCCATTGCATGGCCTGGCTCCGACCAATTCTTTGTATACCGGCATGGAGCGCACCTTCGATCTCGACCTGGTGGATAACGTAACGGGCGCCCCGGGTCCGGACGGAACCGCTGACAGTTCCGGAACCCATTTCATCAATCTCGCCAGCCTGCTGACCTCGCGAGACAACCTGCGCCAGGGAGTCGCCGACCTGTTCGTTCTGTTCAATGAACTGGCAGCCATGGACTACGATGGTGACAGCAATGCTGACTTCGACACCAGCAAGGTTTATTTTCTGGGTCATTCTCTGGGCGCCATGGTGGGATCGGTGTTTGCCGCCCTGGAGCCGGGCGTCCGGGATATCACCCTGGCCATGCCGGGCGGCGGAATCGCTAAATTGCTGGATGGCTCAGTTACCTATGGACCGAGAATCGCCGCTGGCCTGGCAGCGAACGGCGTGATCAAGGGTACAGCCCAATATGAGAGCTTCATGGGCGCCGCGCAAACCTTGATGGACAGTGGGGACCCACTCAATTATACCGCTGGCGCCACCACTGGCCGGGGGGTGCTGATGTTCGAAGTCGTTGGCGATGGTGGGAACTCCTTACCCGATCAGGTGATCCCCAATAACGTTTTTGCCGATGCACCCGCGGGCACCGTGCCTGCGCCGCTGTCCGGAACCGATCCATTGGCTGCTGTGATGGGATTGACCAACGTGAGCGCAACTGTTTCAGGCGCCGACCTGAAGGCCCTGGTCCGGTTCACATCGGGCAGTCACGCCTCTCTTCTTAATCCCGCTGATGACGCCACCGTCACCACCGTAATGCAGAGTGCTGCCGCGGCATTTTTTGCCAGTGATGGTCAACAAGTGCTCATCAGCGATGAGTCAGTGGTGGAATAGGCGGATAATCATGGTGATGGAACCGGGAGGGGTGAGATGAGGACCACAGGATCTCGAAGACGTCTGGGCCTGGCACTGCCAGTCACGGTTTTTTCTTTGCTGCTACCATCCGCCGCCTACACCATAGAATTCAGAAAAAACGAGTTTTTTGGCAGCTGGGACACCACACTGTCCTATGGACTGATGGCCCGCGTCCAGGATCGTGACAAGAATCTTATTGGCATAGCCAATGGTGGCCGCGCGTACAGCGTCAATGGAGATGACGGCAACCTGAACTATGGCCAGGGAATTGTCAGCAATGTCGCCAAGATCACCTCTGAGGTGGAACTGAATTACCGCAATTACGGCGGGTTCGTCCGCGCCACCGGTTTCTATGACTATGAAAACGAAAAGGGAAAACGGAAAAAGGCTGACTTGACGGGCGAGGCCCTGCACCGGGTCGGCAGTGATGTGAGATTGCTCGACGCCTATCTCTGGGGGCGTTTCGATCTGGGTGACAAGCCCGGTGAGATACGGGCCGGGAATCAGATGTTGAGCTGGGGCGAGAGCACCTTCATCCAGAACAGCATCAATGTGATCAACCCGGTGGATGTCAACCGGCTCAGGACGCCTGGGGCGGAACTGCGCGAGGCCTTGCTGCCGGTTCCCATCATATCGGCCTCCCTGGGCACCACGGAAAACACCAGCATTGAACTCTTTTATCAGGTCCAATGGGACGAGACGATTATCGACCCGCCGGGAACCTACTTCAGCACCAATGACTTTGCCGGCGAGGGCGGCAGCCGGGTACTGCTGGGCTTCGGAGCGGTGCCCGA
The DNA here is from genome assembly GCA_026982565.1 of Gammaproteobacteria bacterium. Classification (GTDB taxonomy): domain Bacteria; phylum Pseudomonadota; class Gammaproteobacteria; order SZUA-140; family SZUA-140; genus SZUA-140. The sequence goes on along the minus strand of JALSGV010000049.1, from coordinate 12,712 downwards.
CACCATTCCTGACGACACGATTGTCAGCCCCCCCGCCAATTCGGCGGTCGTTTCCCGGGGAGCGGACCGGAAACCTGGCGATGGAGGCCAGTATGGCGTCGCCTTCCGCTTTTTCGTGCCGCAACTGAACGATACGGAGTTCGGTCTCTACTACATCAATTACCACAGCCGGCTGCCCTTGATCGGGGCCACAACGGGCACTGCCGCCGCCGCAGCCGGGGTCGATCCCCAGGGCCGCACCTATGTGCAGACCACCCGCTATTTCATCAGTTATCCGGAGGACATCCGGCTTTTCGGCGCCAGTTTCAATACGACTCTGGGGGCCACGGGCATCGCCCTGCAGGGCGAATTCTCTTTCCGCAAGGATACCCCTTTGCAGATCGATGATGCTGAAATACTTTTTGCCGCGCTCGGTGCCCAGGACAACCTGAGCCCCGGTAATACCGGCGCGGCGGATCTGGCCCGGTACGGGCAGCTTGGCCTGGTGCCCTTCGAGACCGATCTGCCCGGCTATATTCAGCGTGACGTGGGCCAGGCGCAAATGACGGCCACCAAACTGTTCGGCCCCACCTGGGGTGCGGACCTGGCCGTGCTGCTCGGCGAGGTGGGGGTGAATCATGTCTATGACATGCCGGACAAGGACGTACTGCGCCTGGATGGCCCCGGAACCTTCCTCAGCGGCAACGCCGCACTGGCTGCCCGCCACTTCGGGGTCTATGAAAAGGATCAGCGCTTTGCGGACGACACCTCCTGGGGCTACCGCCTGCTGGGCCGCCTGGTATATAACAATGTATTCAATTCCATCAACCTGATTCCCCGGCTGGCATGGGCCCATGACGTGAAAGGCGTTTCACCAGGCCCCGGGGGCAGCTTCATCGAGGGCCGCAAGGCAATCACCATAGGGCTTGGCGCCGATTATCAGAATGTCTATTCTGCGGATATCGGCTATACCCGCTATTGGGGCGCGGGGCGCTACAACCTCATTAATGACCGGGACTTCATCGCAGCGAATATCAAATATTCGTTCTAGGGCCTAGGGGGAACCGCTATGTTAGGGCAGAAACGACCGTTTATTTCAATAGGGGCACTGGCGGGTTTTTTCCGGCTTCACGTCCGTCGCGAGGAGCGCACAAAGATGGAGGAATGGCAGATCAGGGCTGCTATCCTCGCCATCCTGTCGCTAGCCCTGTTTCCAGCGACTGGCTGGACCAAGGCGCCGGCTGAAGAAATCGCCCGCCTGGGCGGCGAACTGACGCCCCTGGGGGGACTCAGGGCCGGGAATGAGGCGGGTACGATACCACCGTGGGAAGGCGGTATCGTCACGCCGCCACCGGGTTACAAACCCGGCGGCGACTATCCCGACCCCTATGCCGATGACACCGTGCTTTTTACCATCAACAGCAAGAATATGGCACAATACGCCGGACAGCTTTCCGCAGGCCATCAGGCCATGCTCAATGCCTACGGTGATTTTTACCTCAATGTCTATCCCACCCGCCGCAGCGCCTCCGCGCCGCAGCGTATCTATGACGCGACCCGGAAGATCGCTGCCACCGCTGAATTGACCGAGGCCGGAAACGGGGTGACGGGCGCGGTGATCGGTATTCCCTTTCCGATTCCCGCCAGCGGCCTCGAGGTAATCTGGAATCACATCCTGCGCTGGCGGGGCAACGCGGCAGCCCGCTACATAGCGCAGGCCGCGCCGACCCGCAACGGCGATTACACCCTGGTGAAGTTCTACGACGAATTCAGCATGCAGTACAGTCATGAAGGAATGACCGAGGAGAAACTGAATAATATCATTCTCTATTTCAAGCAGAAGGTGCTGTCGCCGGCGCGGCTTGCCGGGGGCATTCTGCTGGTCCATGAGACGCTGGACCAGTTCAAGGAACACCGCAAGGCCTGGGTCTATAATCCCGGACAACGGCGGGTGCGGCGCGCGCCCAATGTGGCATTCGATAACCCGGGCACCGCCTCCGACGGGATGCGCACCACGGACCAGTTCGACATGTTCTCCGGCAGTCCGGAGCGCTACAACTGGGAGCTGGTGGGCAAGCGGGAGATCTATGTCCCCTACAATTCCTACAAACTCCATAGCAACACCCTGAAATATAAAGACATCCTCAAACCCCTGCACATCAATCCGGAGCATCTGCGTTATGAACTGCACCGGGTATGGGTGGTGGAGGCAACCCTCAAGAAGGGCATGCGCCATCTCTACAAGCGGCGCACCTTCTACGTGGATGAGGACTCGTGGCAGATTCTGCTGGTGGACCAGTACGACAACCGGGATCAACTGTGGCGGGTATCGGAGGGTTTTGCCATTAATTATTACGAAGTGCCCGCGCTGTGGACGACCCTCGAGGTTCATACGGATCTTCAGGCGGGCCGTTACCTGGCCATCGGCCTGGACAATGAGGAGCGCGGGTATGACTTCAATATCAAGCGCACCCCTGCCGACTACAGTCCAGCGGCGCTGCGCCGTGAGGGCCGGCGTTGATCCGGCAATATTGCGGACAACTACCCAGGGCCTGTCATCGTTATCTCCTGCTGTACGGTATTCTGCTGTGGATAATCACCTCACCGGCGGATGCCGGTAATCTGCGGGATAAGGCTGCAGCAATCAAGTCCCCCCTGAGCCTGCACTCGCTGCTGCTCGATGGCGCGGCGGCGGACGGCCTGATGGCGGTGGTCGGGGAAAGGGGTCATATCCTGACCAGCACTGATGCCGGACGGAGCTGGCGGCAGGCCAATGTGCCTACCCGCGTTACCTTGACTGGGGTCTTCCTCCAGGACGCCCGTCTTGGCTGGGCGGTGGGACACGATGCCACCATCCTGCGCACCACCGATGGCGGACGCAGCTGGGTGATTGTGTATTCGGCGCCCGAGGAAGAGCGGCCGTTCCTCGATGTCTGGTTCAGAGATGCGCAAAACGGTTTTGCCATCGGGGCCTATGGCCTTTTTATGGTGACCGCCGATGGCGGCGACAGCTGGTTTTCAAGTCCGCTCAACGATGAGGATGACTTTCATCTCAACCATATTGCCCGAGCCCCCGATGGCAAGCTGTTCATAGCCGCGGAAGCGGGCACTCTCTACCGTTCCGATGACGGTGGAGAGACGTGGGTTTCACTGCCGTCCCCCTACCAGGGTTCGTTTTTCGGCACCTTGCCGCTTTCCGGTGACGCCCTGCTGGCCTTCGGCCTGCGTGGGCATTTGTTCAGATCGGAGGATGCCGGGCAGAGCTGGGCATCCGTGAACAGCGGCACGGAAGCCATGCTGACCAGTGCGCTGGAACTGAAAAGCGGAGATTGCATCATTGCCGGTCTCAGTGGCGTGTTGCTGACCAGCCGGGATGGGTGCCGGAACTTCAACCTGCGCCAGTTGGCGGAGAGAGAGGGGATATCCAGCCTGCTTGCGGGCACGGAGGATACTGTGCTTTTGCTGGGAGAAGCCGGTGTGAGGAGGATATCATTGAACGATTATTCTGAGCGGGAAACCCTCTATCTGCAGCCAGAGGCTGTTCGGTGATGCGCCGCCTTGCCCCCGGCCTGGAAAAGCTGCTGTTTGGCCATCGCCGCGCCTTCATCGCCTTGTTTGTTCTAATGACGGCCATCATGGTTTTTTTTGCGTCTCAGCTGCGTATTGACGCCGGCTTTACCAAGCTTCTGCCCATGAAGCACGAATACATGCAGACCTTCGCCAAACATCAGCAGGAATTCGGCGGGGCGAACCGGGTATTGATCGCCTTGATGGTGAAGGAGGGCGACATCTTCACCGAGGCGTTTTTTTCCCGCCTGATGGCCGTGACCGACGAGGTGTTCTTTATCCCGGGAGTGGACCGCACCCGGGTAACTTCCCTCTTCACCCCGAACGTGCGCTTCACCGAGGTGGTCGAGGACGGGATCGCGGGCGGCAATGTCATACCCTCCGATTTCCAGCCCACCGCCGAGGGACTGGAGCAGGTACGCCAGAATATCCTCAAGGCCGGTATTGTGGGCCGCCTGGTCGCCAACGATTTCTCAGGGGCCCTGATCAGTGTGCAGTTGCTGGAATTCAACCCGGATACCGGAGAACGGTTGGACTATATCGATGTCGCCCATCAACTGGAAGAAAAAATCAGATCGAAATACCAGGGCGACAATATCGATATTGCCCTGGATGTCAGCATTATCGGTTTCGCCAAGGCGGTGGGCGATATCGCCGATGGCGCTGTGCGCGTCGTCCTGTTTTTTGCCCTGTCTTTCATTATCACGGCGTTTCTGGTCTTTTTCTATACCCGCTCCGGGTGGCTCACGGCGGCATTGCTGGCCTGCGCGCTGATGGCCGTAATCTGGCAGTTGGGGCTGTTGACACTGCTGGGATTCGGCATCGACCCCATGTCGGTGCTGATCCCCTTTCTGATATTTGCAATCGCCGTCAGCCATGGTGTGCAGATGGTGAGCAATTACAACAATGAGGTGTTTCAGGGAAGTGACTGCAAGTCAGCGGCATGCGCCAGTTTCCGCCGGCTCCTCGTACCGAGCAGTATCGCGCTTGCCAGTGACACCGTCGGTTTTATCACCATTTTTCTGATAGAGATTCGGGTGATCCAGGAAATGGCTTTGACGGCCAGCCTGGGCGTGGCCGTCATCATCCTCATCAACCTGTTTCTGTTGCCGTTACTCCTCTCCTATGTGGTGCCTGAAGCGGGTTACCGGCAGAAAATGCGCGACAGGGCGGAGCGGGTAGAACGGTTCTGGCGCATCGTGGCACAGGCGGCTGAACCGAAACCGGCGCTTGTTATCTTGCTGCTCTCTGCCGTCTTGCTGGCCCTGGGTGCCTGGAAGGCGACGGATGTCAAAATTGGAGACCTGCACCGGGGAGTGCCGGAACTGCGGCCCGATGCCCGTTATAATATCGACAGCGAAATCATTGCCGACAAGTTTTCCATCGGCGTGGATGTGATTTCAGTCATCGTGGAAACAGTGCCGGAGGGTTGCATCAAATACGATATCATGGCCAACATCGATGAGTTTCAGTGGTATATGCGCAATGTCGAGGGTGTGCAGTCGGTGGTTGCGATGCCCAGCGTCGCCAAGGTGATCAATGCCGGCTGGAACGAAGGCAGTCTCAAATGGCGGGTATTGTCGCGCAACGAATCGGTGCTCGCCCAGTCTGTCGCCTACATCCCCACCAGCAGCGGTTTGCTCAACCCCGATTGCAGCGTAATGCCCGTGTTGATTTTCACCACGGACCACAAGGCCGCCACGATTGCCCGAATCGTGGCGGCCGTGAAAGACTACCGGCTTCGCCATGGCAGCGAGGAAGTGAAATTCATGCTGGCAACCGGCAACGTCGGTGTGATGGCGGCCACCAATGAAGAGATCGAGCGGGCGCAATTCCCCATATTGTTCTATCTGTTTTCCGCCATCATCCTGCTGTGTCTGATCACCTTCCGTTCGATACGCATTACCCTGTGCATCATCCTCCCCCTGGGCCTTGTCTCCCTGCTGGCTTATGCGCTGATGGCGCTGCTGGATATCGGTCTGAAGGTTGCCACCTTGCCGGTGGTCGCCCTGGGGGTCGGCATCGGGGTGGATTACGGCATCTATATCTACAGCCGTTTCCAGAGCATCCTCAAAACAGGGGAGCCCTTGTCCGAGGCTTATTGGAAGACCTTGTCCATAACCGGGAGCGGTGTGCTGTTTACCGCTGTCACACTCGCCATCGGCGTGGTAACCTGGATTTTCTCGCCGCTTAAATTTCAGGCGGACATGGGCATCCTGCTGACCTTCATGTTCCTTGTCAACATGCTGGGCGCGATCATACTCCTGCCGGCGCTGGCCTGCTGGTTCTTCCGCCGTTCAAAACCGCACCCTCCCGCAGCGTCCACATGATCAACATCGTAACCGCGATCCAATGCGAGGCAAAACCGCTGCTGAAGCGCTATGGCCTGAGAGGCGGCACTGACCGCGGCCCCTTCCGTATCTATGAAGGCGAGGATATGCGTCTGATTGTCAGCGGGATCGGAAAAATCGCGGCAGCGGCGGCATCCAGTTATGTATTCACCCGCTTCGGCCGCGACCCCTGCAGCGCATGGCTGAATATCGGTACGGCCGGGCATGCCGCCCACCCCATAGGCAAGGGCATCCTGGCCCACAAAATCACCGATGCGGGAAGCGGCCTCAGCTGGTACCCGCCCCTGATCCTGGAGGCTCACAGACATACTGATGCTATTATCACTGTAGACCGGCCGGCGCTGGAATATACCGGCACTGCCGTCCATGAAATGGAAGCCGCCGGGTTTTATGCCACGGCAAGCCGCTTTGCCACCAGCGAACTGGTTCAGTGCTATAAGGTCATTTCAGACAACCGCGCCAGACCGGCCCATCTGATCACCAAGGATTTTGCGGCCTCGCTGATTGATGAAAACATTTCCGAAATCGGGGAGATCATACAACAACTGAATGGCCTGGCCACGCGGCTGTCGTCCATCAATGAAGAACCTTCAATCCTCAATGAGATACTGGCCAACTGGCGATTTACGACTTATGAACAAAACCGCCTGCGACACCTGGTCAGACGCTGGCGCCTGCTGTCTCCCGGGGGCCAGGAGCACAGCCAGGTGCTGGCCCACTGCAGAACAGGAAAGGAAGTGCTCGCCTGCCTGCAGGCTGTCGTTGATGAGGCTTCCTGTCATGCTGTCACGCCACGATGATTAAGACGATCTATATCGAGGAGGAGGTGCTCGATCACGCCCGCACCCGCGCCATCTGCGCCCGCTTTCCGGACGCCACCCCCATCAGCTGTGAGCACTACGGCGAGATCTTCAATCGCAAGGCCCAGAATTTCCGCCTGCAGAAAGGCAACCCCGCCCTGATTCTGGCGAAAAAACATAAGAATTTTTTACACCCGGCGCCGCCGGCGTACGGCATTGGCGGAGAACACCATTATTATTTTTCGCACATGCTGAACTGCCTCTACGACTGCCGCTACTGTTTCCTGCAGGGCATGTACCGCTCGGCCAATTACGTGGTGTTCGTCAACTACGAGGATTTTCAGAACGCCATCGTGGAAAAATCACGCGAGCACGGCGGGGACAGCGTGTGTTTCTACTCAGGCTACGACTGTGACAGTCTGGCCCTTGACCCCGTCACAGGCTTCTCGGAGACCTTCCTGCCCTCCTTCGCCACACTGCCCAACAGTTGGATCGAACTGCGCACCAAGAGCACCCAGATCCGCGGTCTGCTGAAGATGGCGCCATTGCCCAATTGCGTGGTGGCCTTCAGTTTCGTCCCGGAGACTGTCGGTGGCGCGCTGGAGCAGGGCGTGCCGCGCCTGGCGCGCCGCCTCGACGCCATGGAGAAGCTGTACCGGCGCGGCTGGAAGCTGGGGCTGCGCTTCGACCCCCTCATCTATCACCCCGGCTATGCGCAAAGCTACCGCGCGCTCTTCGACACCCTGTTCACACGCATCCCGGCCGACGCCCTCCACTCCGTCAGCCTGGGCGCCTTCCGCATGCCGGAAAAGTTCTTCCACAACATGGTGCGCCTCTACCCCGATGAGCGCTTCCTCGCCGGCCCCTTCGCCAACCGCGGCGGCATGACAAGCTATCAACAACATCTCGAACAGGCTATGATGCGCGCATGCAGCGCACAGATCCTGGAATACGTCCCGGCATCGAAATTCTTCCCCTGTGACGATGAATACCGCTGAACCCCCTCGCATCACCCTCGTCCTCGGCGCCAGCCGCGGCATCGGGCATGCCATCTGCCGCCGCCTGCTGGCCGCGGGCCACCGCGTCATCGGCGTGGCGCGGACGTTTTCCGCCAGCGGGTCCGATCACCCCGCCTTCACCCCGGTGGTCCTGGACCTGTCGCAACTGGACGAGCTGGCGGCGCGTTTCCAGGACCTCCTCGAGGCCCATCCCGTCATCGACGCCGTGATCTGCTGCGCCGGCCGGGGCCGCTTCGGCTCCCTGGAGGAGTTCTCCCACCCGCAGATCCGCGCCCTCATGGAGCTCAATTTTATCAGCCACGCCTATGCGGCCCGGAGCTTCCTCCCCGCCATGAAACGGCGCCGGCGCGGCCACCTGGTCTTCATCGGCTCCGAGGCGGCCCTGGCCGGGCGCCGGAAAGGCGCCGTCTACTGCGCCAGCAAGTTCGCCCTGCGCGGCCTGGCTCAGGCCCTGCGCGAGGAATGCGCGGGCAGTGGCGTGCATGTCTCCATCGTCAATCCCGGCATGGTCAGGACGGATTTTTTCGACGGCCTGGACTTCGCCCCCGGCGAAGAGGCGCGCCACCACCTGCTGCCCGACGACGTGGCCGCGGCCGTGCAACTGATCCTCGACGCCCGCGACGGCGCCGTGATCGACGAAATCAACCTGTCGCCGCTGCAAAAACACATCGTCTTCAAAAAAGACGGAGGGCCGCCATGACGGAGAGACAATGGCTCCAGTTGTCCCTTGAAACCCGCGCGGAACAGGCGGAACAGGTGGCGGCGCTGCTGGAATCCATGGGCGCCCTCTCCGTCACCCTGCAGGACAGCGCGGACGCGGCCATCTTCGAGGCCCGCCCGGGTGACACGGCACTGTGGCCCCACACCCGCGTCAGCGCCCTGTTTCCCCCCGCCACCGCCATCGAGCCCGTGCTGCATCGGATACACGATACCCTGCAGACCGCCACGCCCCTGCCCCACACCCTGGAGTACCTGCGCGACCAGGCATGGGAGCGGGCATGGCTGGAGCGCTTCCAGCCCATGCGCTTCGGGCGGCGCCTGTGGGTGTGCCCCACGGGCCATGCGCCGCCGGACCCGCAGGCCGTCAATCTCATGCTCGATCCCGGCCTGGCCTTCGGCACCGGCACCCACGCCACCACGGCCCTGTGCCTGGAATGGCTGGACCAGGCCGATGTCAAAGGGCGCACGGTGGTCGACTACGGCTGTGGCTCCGGCATCCTGGCCATCGCCGCCGCGCGCCTGGGAGCCCGTCAGGTGTGGGCGGTGGACGTGGATCCCCAGGCGCTGGAGGCCACGGCAGGCAATGCCGTCCGGAACCAGGTCGCCGCCCGCATCACCACCTGCCTCCCCGAAGCGCTGCCCGACTTCGCGGCCGATTGCGTTATCGCCAATATCCTGGCCCAACCCCTGGTGGAGCTGGCCCCCACCCTGGCGGGCCTGCTATCCTCACAGGGGCGGCTGGTCTTGTCGGGCATACTGGCGGGCCAACAGGCGCAAATGGTTCAGGCGGCCTATCGCCCCTGGTTCGAATTCACCAGCATCAAACAACGTGAAGAATGGGCGCGCCTGGACGCTATAAAACTGGACATCAGCGACTGACTCTCCCCCATCATGTTCATCCAATGCCCGCAATGCCGCACCCATAACGAGATAAGCGAAAATCTCCTCCAGAATCATGAGGAAGTCATCGCCTGCCGGCACTGCCAGTGTCAGTTCACCCTCACCCTGACGCCGGCCAGGGACGGGGAAACCCCGCCGCGCCCTGACCAGGAGGAGCCGGCGCCTGAGGCGCCGCAAGCGGCCCTCAATATCAATGTCTCCCGCGAGGAACTCTCGCGCCTGGCGGCGGGGGCGCCGCGGCCGGAAAAGACCACCTCCCTGCCTCTTGATCGCAGTGATCTCGGCTGGGCGGCAGGTGCGGCCCTGATGGTGCTGTTGTTCATCGCCCAGTTCAGCTACTTCGAGCGCGCCGACCTGGCGCGCCATGCCGTCCTGCGCCCGTGGCTGGAATTCGTCTGCGCCCTCTCCGGCTGCGATGTTCCCCTGAGGCGCGACCGCGCCAGGATTCGCTTCGTCGCCCGCCATGTGGCCGACCACCCCCAGGCGCCTGACGCCCTGCTGGTCACCCTGACCATGGTCAACGACGCCTCTTTTCCCCAGCCGTTTCCCAAACTGCAACTGAGCTTTTACGACATGGACAGCCGGGTGATCGCGCAGCGTGTATTCGAACCCACTCAGTACCTGCCCGGTGGCGTCGATGCGCGGCAGGGCATGAGGCCCGGCAAACCGGTGATGGCCACCCTGGCGCTGGTCGACCCCGGCAGCGGGGCGATCAATTTCAAGTTCGAGATCCGCTGAACGGACCCGCTTCACGTCCATGCGAAAATTTTGATCTGTTGCCTTTATCCGCCGCAACAGAGCGGGTATGATATGCGGTCCCGCGCACCCGCGGCTTATAAAGCCAATGACACTGACATGAAAATCGGCCCCTATCAATTGAAGAACAATCTGGTGCTGGCACCCATGGCCGGCGTCACCGACCGCCCGTTCCGCCAGTTGTGCAAGCGCCTGGGGGCCGGCATGGCGGTGTCCGAAATGGTGTCATCCAATTCCCTGCTGTGGGGCAGCGAAAAGACCCGGCGCCGCGCCGATCACGAAGGCGAGGTGGAGCCGCGCTCGGTGCAGATCGCCGGCGCCGACCCGGACATGATGGCCGAGGCCGCGCGCTACAACGTGGACAACGGCGCCCAGATCATCGACATCAACATGGGCTGCCCGGCGAAAAAGATCTGCAAGGTGATGGCGGGCTCGGCCCTGCTGCAGGACGAGGCCCTGGTGGGCCGCATCCTGGACCGCGTGGTCGCGGCGGTGGACGTGCCCGTGACCCTCAAGATTCGCACCGGCTGGGACCGCGAGCACCGCAACGGCGTCACCATCGCGCGCATCGCGGAACAGGCCGGCATCCAGGCCCTGGCCGTGCACGGCCGCACCCGCGCCTGCGCCTACACCGGTCAGGCCGAATACGACACCATTGCCGAGATCAAGACCCGCATCGCCATACCCGTCATTGCCAACGGCGACATCAGAACGCCCCAGCAGGCGAAGGATGTGCTGGATTATACGGGCGCCGATGGTATCATGATCGGCAGGGCCGCCCAGGGACGCCCGTGGATTTTCGGTCTCATCGACCACTATCTCGAGACGGGGGAAATCAGGAACGATCCTCCTGTCGCCACCATCAGGAAAATCATGCTGGAACACTTGCAGGCACTCTATGCGTTCTATGGCGAGCATGTCGGGGTGCGCATCGCCCGCAAGCACATCTCCTGGTACAGCAAGGGGCAGCCCGGCGGCGGCGCCTTCAGGCAGGCCGTCAACCGGGTCGACAGTGTGGAGAAACAGCTGGGGCTGACGGCGGACTTCTTCGACCGTCTCGAAGCGGGCGTGGGTATCGCCGCATGAGCATGATCGAACCCGAACTCGAGGAGTCCCTCGAACAGGCCACCCCGAGGGAGCGGCGCAAGCAACCCCTGTGCGCCTGCATCACCACCGCCCTGGAGCGCTATTTCAACGACCTGGACGGGCATCATCCCCAGAAACTGTACGAGATGGTGATCGCCGAGGTGGAACTGCCCATGCTCAAGGTGGTCATGAAGCAGGCGCGCGGCAATCAGTGCCGGGCGGCGCAGATCCTCGGCATCAACCGGGGCACCCTGCGCAAGAAACTGGAAAAATACGACCTGCTCTGAACAGTCCCCGCCCATGAACCGCATCCAACGCGCCCTGCTGAGCGTCTCCGATAAACAAGGCCTTGTCCCCTTCGCCCGCAAGCTGGCGGATCTCGGCGTCGAGATCCTGTCGACGGGCGGCACCGCCAGGCTGCTCACGGAAAACGGCGTCCCGGTCACCGAGGTGTCGGACTATACGGGTTTCCCTGAGATGATGGATGGCCGCGTCAAGACCCTCCATCCCAAAGTACACGGCGGCATCCTGGGACGGCGCGGCGCCGACGATGCCGTCATGGAGGCCAATGGCATCGACCCCATCGATCTGGTGGTGGTGAACCTCTATCCCTTCGAGCGCACCGTGGCGCGGCCCGGCTGCAGCCTGGCGGACGCCATCGAGAACATCGACATCGGCGGCCCCACCATGGTGCGCGCCGCGGCAAAGAACCACGCATCGGTCACCATCGTCGTGGACAGCGCCGACTACCCGAAGGTTCTGCGGGAGATGGAGAGCAACCAGGGCGCGGTGGGAGAGGCGCTGCGCTTCTCCCTGGCGGTCAAGGCCTTCGAGCATACCGCCCGCTATGACGGCGCCATTGCCAATTACCTGGGCGCCATCACCCCGGAAGGAGCGCGCATGGCCTTCCCGCGCACCTACAACAGCCAATACATCAAGGCCATGGACCTGCGCTACGGGGAAAACCCCCACCAGGGCGCGGCCTTCTACCGGGAACCGGATGCCGCCAGCGCGAGTGTCGGCACGGCGCGCCAGTTGCAGGGCAAGGCCCTGTCCTTCAACAATATCGCCGACGCGGACACCGCCCTGGAGTGCGTCAAGAATTTTCAGGCCCAACCCGCCTGCGTCATCGTCAAACACGCCAATCCCTGCGGCGTGGCCCTGGCGGACAAGCTGGAGGACGCCTACCGGCGCGCCTACCAGACCGATCCCACCTCGGCCTTCGGCGGCATCATTGCCTTCAACCGCCCCCTGGACGCAGCCACGGCGCAGGCCATCCTCAATCAGCAGTTCGTGGAAGTGATCATTGCGCCGGCCATCGACGCGGCCGCCGCGGAGCTGCTGGCGGCCAAGCCCAATGTCCGCGTGCTGGCCTGTGGCGAGTGGACGGACGACGCCCAGGCCGCCCTGGACTACAAGCGCGTCGCGGGCGGACTGCTCATCCAGGACCAGGATCGGGGCATGGTGAGCGCGGAGGATCTGCGCGTGGTCACGCAGCGGGCGCCCAGCCCGCGGGAGCTCGATGACCTGATGT
>JALSGV010000048.1 GCA_026982565.1 Gammaproteobacteria bacterium | reverse complement strand
TTGCGTGCCGGCCCGCTGACTGCGTTGGCGAAACTTGCTGTAGAATGACTACAGCGGCATTTCGCCGCCTTGCAGCGAACCGGCACGCAATGGCTGAATACGATATATATTATTGCCGGGTTAATATTATCCAAGACGCCCGTGATCACCATCACTGTTGATATTCACCTGAACAAGTTTTCTTGTTATCCCGTGAATTACATGGATAATCGACAGACATGAAACAGAGAGAGAGGGGCGCGCCCTTCCGTGCGGAACTGACCGCCTGTCATGAATGTGATGAATTGCAACGGATCCCCGCCCTTGAGGCAGGACAGGCGGCCCGTTGCCGGATCTGCCAGGCACTGCTGCTGCGCAATCCCGGGGGAGGGCTGGACCGCCCCCTGGCGCTGTTTCTTTCCGCCCTGATCCTGTTGCTGCTTGCCAACATATTTCCTTTCATGACGCTGGAGATACAGGGACAACAGGAAATCACCACCATTCTCGGCACCTCACAGGTCCTGTATCACGCCGGCATGGGAGCCCTGGCGGTGGTCGTCTTCCTGACCAGCATCCTGGCGCCGGCGCTCATCATTTCCTGCGCGCTGTATGTACTGCTGGCGATACGTTTCAATGTATCCTTGCCTGCCGTGCGCATGGCTCTTTCCTGGATCAGCCATTTGAAACCATGGGTGATGCTGGATGTCTATATGCTGGGGGTTCTGGTGGCGTTCGTAAAACTGGACAAGATGGCCAGCCTGCATATCGGTCTGTCCCTGTTCGCCTTCATCGGATTGATCATCCTCTCCACGGCGGCCATGGCGGCTTTCGAACCGCAGCTCCTGTGGCGGCGGCTTGCCGGAAAGAGGTTCACATGAGAGCCAGACATCTGGGCCTGGCGAGCTGTCATACCTGCAACCTTTTGCAAAGGCTGCCGGCCAGCGGGCATGGCCATTGTCCGCGCTGTCATTCACGGGTGCGCTTGCGCATGGCCAACAGCATCAGCATTACCTGGGCGTTTCTCATCACGGCCGTGATCGCCTACCTGCCCGCCAACCTCTATCCCGTCATGACGGTCGTCTCGTTGGGCAACACTCAATCAGACACCATTCTAAGCGGCGTCGTTTTTCTACTGCTGCATGGCGACTGGCCCCTCGCGCTCATCGTTTTCGTCGCCAGTGTAATGGTGCCCCTGCTCAAAATGGCCGCACTGGCCTACCTGCTATTGTCAGTACAAAGGCGTTCACCACTGCGCAAGGCACAGCGCACCCGCCTGTACCGAATTATCGAAATGGTGGGCCGCTGGTCCATGGTGGATATCTTCGTCGTCGCCCTGATGGCCGCGCTGGTGCAGGCAGGCAATCTGGCCACCATCATACCCGGCCCGGGCGCCCTTGCCTTTGCCTCCGTGGTGATACTGACCATTTTTGCCGCCATGAGCTTCGATCCAAGACTGATATGGGATAAGGGGGAAGTCGGCCATGACATCGCCACAAGCCCCTGACCCTCTGGAGACATTGCCTGAAGCCATCATAGACGAGGAGAAAAAAGGTATCTCCATCATCTGGCTGTTGCCCGTCGTCGCCCTGCTGGTCGGCGGATGGCTGGCCTACAAGGCCTTTGCGGAGAAGGGGGAGGAAATCATCATCAGTTTCAAGACCGCCGAAGGCATCAAGGAAGGCAAGACCCAGGTCAAATTCAAGGATGTCACGGTAGGCGTCGTCAAAAAGGTCAATTTCTCCGCTGATCTTTCCCGGGTGCTGATCAGCGTCACCATGGTGAAAAGCTTCGATCCCTATATGACGGACAAGACCCTTTTCTGGGTAGTGCGGCCGCGTGTCGGCGCCACCAAGGTCAGTGGCCTGGAAACCTTGTTGAGCGGCGTCTATATTGCCATCGATCCCAGCAACGAGGGGAGCCCAACAAGCGAATTCGCCGGCCTGGAAAATCCGCCGGTCATCACGACCGATATCAAGGGCAGCCGCTACCGCCTCAACGCAGAGGGACTGGGCTCCCTGTCCATCGGGTCTCCGGTCTATTTCCGCCAGTTGGAAGTGGGTGAAGTAACGGACTACGCACTCAGTGAAGATCATATGTCCATCGATATCGGCATCTTTGTCGAGGCCCCCTACGACCAGTTTGTTCACGAAGGCACCCGCTTCTGGAATGCCAGTGGCGTGGATATCTCCATGACGGCGGCCGGTGTCCAGCTGAAGCTGGAGTCCATCGTCTCACTGTTGAGCGGTGGCATCGCCTTCGAAACCAGCCTTGCGGGAGAGATGACGCCCCTCGCCAAGGAAAACCATAGCTTCAAGTTGTTCAAGGATCATCAGGCGAGCCTGGAACAACCCATCACGCAAACGATCACTTTTGCGTTGAGATTCTCGGAATCCGTGCGCGGGCTGGAGATCGGCGCCCCAGTCGAATACCGTGGCATCCGGCTGGGCACCGTCAAGGCCATTGAGCTGGGCGAGGACGCCCTGGGCCGCAACATTCTCAGCCCCGTGGTCATCATCGACTTCGAGCCACAGCGGCTGGCGTCCTACCGCACGGAAGCCGGCTCGGAGAAGGCCCTGGAAGGCAACAAGGCGTTGAAGGAAAATCCATTTCAGCGCGCCCGCACCGATGTGGAGAAATACGGGCTGCGCGCCCGCCTGATGACGGGCAATCTGATGACCGGCAAGCGCTTCGTGGACCTGGACTTCTTTCCCGATGCGCCGCCGGCGACCATCACCCGGAAGGGCAGGTATCCCGAGTTACCCACCATACCGGGCTCTCTGGAAGGCATCGTTGCCGGCATGCAGCGCATTCTCAACAAGCTGGAAAAGGCGGATATCGATGAGACACTGACCAACCTCAACCGCCTCATGGTATCGACCAGTAACTTGATGGCCGTGTTGGAGAAGGACGCGCCACGATTGTCCAAGGACCTGCATGACACACTGACAGAGGCCCGTAGCATGTTGAAACATGCGACAATGACACTCCAAACAGCAACCGAGACGATGACGCCAGAGGGCGAGATCGGCGGCCAGATGCAGAAAGCCCTGGAGGAAATCAGCGCGGCCGCCCGCTCCATACGCGTGATGGCGGAGTATCTGGAACGACACCCGGAGGCCCTGATCAAGGGCAAAGGAAATTTCTGAGGAAAGCCGCAATGAAAAGGCCCACCCTATGCTTCTTGATGCTGACTTTCCTGGCACTGACGGCCTGCAGCCTGGGCGGGCAGTCGAAACCCGCCCGCTTCTATGAACTCAGCCCCATTGCCGGGGCAGCGTCGGTGGGGACAGTTGGAAACGGAAATTTGTCTGTGGGGATCGGGCCGCTGCAACTCCCGGACATTCTCGACCGCCCGCAGATCGTGACCCGCGAAGACGCCTATCGCCTTGCCCTGGCTGAATTCGACCGCTGGGGAGGGGATCTCGAACGGAATCTGCTGCGCGTGTTGTCACAGAATATGATGCAGCGCCTGGGGACAAACAAGGTGGTCACCTATCCCTGGCAGCGGCGAGACACGCCTGATTTTCAGGTCAGCATTCGCTTTTTCCGCTTCGATGGCGCGCTGGGCGAAGAAGCCACCCTGACCGGCGCCTGGCGCATCATCAGTGACCAACAGGAATGTCCGTTGACGGTGCAACGTTTCGCCATCAGCAAAGCGCCTTCAGACGACGGCTACGCGGCGCTGGTGGACGCCCTCAGCCGTGGTGTTGCCGACCTGAGCCAGTCCATTGCCGACAAGCTTGCGGCCTCAGGCAGGGGGTGTTGAGGCGGGCGGCTTTTCAGGAAAGGGAAAAATGCGCAAACTGTCGGCAACACTCTTCGGGCTGTTGTGCCTGGTAAATGCGGCGCCGGGCCCCGGCGCTGAGGCATACACCTACCCCATCGACGACCCCTTCATGGCCACGGTAGCCGGAACACCACCCGCCTTGCAAAGAGGGGAAGCCCCACTGATTTTCTGTATTGCCGGCACGGGGGCCTTCCACAACTCGGGGAAAAACACCTTGTTGATGCGGGCCTTCTACGAGGCCGGATTCCACGTCGTTGGAATCAGTTCACCCACCCATGCCAATTTTGTCGTAGCCGCCTCGGCAACAGGCGTTCCCGGCCATCTCTATCATGATGCAGAGGATCTCTACCGGATCATGGAATTGATCCGCAAACAATTGGGAGACAGATTGCGGGTAGCGCGCTATTTCCTGACAGGCTACAGCCTGGGCGCGGCCAACGCGGCCTTCGTGGCGCATCTGGACGTGAAACGCAGGCAATTCAATTTCGACAAAGTCCTGCTGATCAACGCCCCTGTCAGTCTCTACAACTCCATCTCCAGGCTCGACCACATGTTGCAGAACATCCCGGGAGGCATGGACAACCTCGACCGTTATTATGCGGATATCGTCAAACGCGTTACCAGGGCCTATACGCGGGAGGACACGGTCGAGTTTACGGAAGAGATGTTTGTACAAGGCATTCGAGGAGGAACATCCCACCGATGAACAGCTCGCCGCCCTCATCGGCATCGCCTTCCGCCTGTCCTCCTCCAGCATGATCTTCACCTCCGATGTCATGACCAATTTCGGTATGATCAAGCCCAGGGATGAAATCCTGGGCAAGGACACCTCCCTTGGTCATTATCTGGAAGTGAGCCTGAGAGTGGGGTTCACCGATTATTATCACGATTATTTCTATCCCTACTATAAGGCAAAGGAACAATCCCTGACCCGCGAGGCCCTCTCGGAGTCCTTGAGTCTGCGCAGCATCCAGGATTTTCTGCACGACGCGGAATATATCGGAGTCGTCCACAACGAAGATGATGTGATCCTGGACAGGGGCGAGATCGATTTTTTCCGTGATATCTTCGGAGAACGCGCCAGGATCTGGCCCCATGGCGGGCACCTGGGCAATCTGGCTCACAGGCAGGTCATGGACTACATCGTAAGGTATTTCACGCAACCGTAGGCCCATGTGTAACGTACCGCCTCGCAACCTGCTTTTGCTTTTCCACCTCCTGTCACTGACGATGCTTGCAGGCTGCGGCACCGCCCCCAAGCACGCGGGACCCCATGAAGAACCCCTGTATTCCCATGAACGCATCGTCAAGGGGGATGTCACCTCCCCCTCGAGGTCTATGATCCATGGGAGGGCTTCAACCGGCGCATGTATAACTTCAACGCAAGCTTCGACGCACATGTCTTCCTGCCCGCCGTTCATGCCTATCAGGCCATCACCCCCGACTTTGTCGAACAGGGAGTAACGAATTTCTACAACAACTTCGACGACACCCGCACCCTGCTCAACGCCCTTTTGCAACTCAAGTTCAAGGCAACCTTCGATAGCTTTTTCCGCGTTACATACAACAGTATCTTTGGCATCGCGGGCATAATCGATGTGGCCACATACATCGGCATTCCCCGGCACCAGGAGGACTTCGGCCAGGTGCTCGGCCACTACGGTGTCGGACCCGGCCCCTATCTCGTCATTCCCATCGTAGGCCCCGCCAACCTGCGTGACGCGGCGGGGCGGGTCGCCGATGTCTTTCCAGCGGCGACACTCGACCCCTTCGACCTGAGGGGGCACCGTTACCGCACCTGGACATTCAATATCTTCCGCGCCGTTGATCTGCGCGCCAATACCGCTTTCCGTTACTACCAGACGGGCTCACCCTTCAAGTATGAGCTGGTCCGCATGCTGTACAGTACAAAGCGGAAAATGGACATCGCGAAATGAACCGGTTACCGCAGGCTGTCTTGGCCGTCATTTTCCTTTTCATTGTCTGCCTGTCAGGGGCAAAGGCCGACGGACCGGCGCCAATCAAGGTTGGCGTGACCATGGCGCTCACGGGTCACTACGCAAAGTTCGGGCAGGAACAATTGAATGGCATCAAAATGTGGGTCGACGACATCAATGAACGGGGCGCCCTGCTGGGCCGCCCCGTGCGCCTGATCTACTACAATGACCAATCAGACTCTCTTCTTGTCACAGACCTGTACGAAAAACTGATCGTGGAAGACAGGGTTGACCTGCTATTGAACCCCTATTCCTCCACGCTCACCATCGCCGCCAGCAACATCGCCGAGAAACACGACATTCCCATGGTGGTGGCGGCATCCGCGCCCGGAATATGGGCGCGCGGCCTGAAAAATGTCTTTGGCGTCTACACGCCCGCTGACCACAATATGGATCCCATCATCGCCCTGGCGGCGGACAAGGGACTGACCCGGATTGGCCTGGCCTATGCTGATACTGACTTTCCCCACGCCATCGCCCACGGCGTGCGCGCTCGCGTTCTTGAACATCACATGAAAATCGTATTTGACGAGTCCTATCCCAGGGAAAAGGGGGATTTTGCAGAGCTGATCCAGCGCCTGGCGAAAACCCGGCCGGAGGTGATCATCGTCGGCGGCTACCTGAACGATGCTATCGCCTTTTTCCGTGAAGCCAGGGCTCAAGGATTATCACCCATGATGTTCGCCTTCAGCGGCGGGCCGGCCCTGCTCGAATTCGGCGCCGCCCTGGGCACGGATGAAGTGGAGGGAGTGCTTTCCAGCACTCAGTGGAAGGCGGGTGAACGCATGCCGGAATCTTCCGATTTTACATTCCGCTTCAAGCGCCGCTACGGCCACAATGCCAGCTATCAGGCCGCTGGCGGCTATGCCGCGGGACAGGTTCTGGAAGCCGCGGTGCGTCTCGCCGGCAGCACCCGCAGCGACGATGTGCGCGCCATGCTCGCTTCCATGAAATTCCGTTCTCTGCTCGGCCACTACCGAGTCGATGAAACCGGCAAGCAAACTGGCAAACCCATCTATGTCCTGCAGTGGAAAAATGGACGCCGCCGTCTCGTTCTGCCGCGGGACTTGGCGCAATCTGAATTGATCTACCCGTTTCAACATAAGGAGAAGGTGATGGAATGATCATGATGCGGCAACCATTCATCTACGCACTCCTGTTGTTTTCTTGCGCCTCGCCATCATGGACGTCTGCCGAGGAATACCCGCCAGACGGCGGAATGCCCGCCCTCTTTGCGGAAGGAAAGTACTTTTTAAAGGGCCGGAATCCCGTCCGATTGTGCGTCGATCCCGACTGGGAGCCTTACGAGAGGCTCGATGAAAACGGGCGGCACGTGGGAATCATCGCCGGCTATTTTTCCCTGCTGCAGAAACGCAGCACGATCCGCATGGAGGTGGAACCCACCAGGAACTGGGCGCAAAGCATGGAATTCATCAAGCAACGCCGGTGCGATATCATTTCCGCACTCAACGATTCGGAGGAGCGTAATACCTACCTGAGTTTCACCGCCCCTTTTATTCGCGAACCTTCGGTATTGATCACGCGGGCGGATGTCAACCATCCGGTGCGGCTCCAGGACATGGCCGGCAAGACCATGGCGGTGGTGGCAGGCTATATCTACGATACCAATCTGCGCCTGGACTATCCCGACATAGAACGGATCTACGTGGACAATATTCAGGATGGGCTGCGCCAGGTCGCCGAAGGGAAAATAGACGGCATCCTCGGGCGCCGTCTCGCCATGGATTACTGGATCAGGAAATTACGCCTGGATTCATTGGCGGCCAGCGAACTGATTCAGTATCAGAGTCTGCTGCGTATCGGCGTTCGCAACGATTATGGCGAGCTTTATCTGATACTCAACAGGGCAATCAAGTCCCTCAACAATCAGGACCACAGACGCTTACGCCAAGCCTACATTATCCCTCGGTAACACGGTGGCAGCACGTATTCGTCACGCACCGCCCGTTTCAAAGCCTCGATACCTGGCGAAACTTTCAATTCTTCCCAATCTGTCACGGCCAGACGTTCATTGAGCGCCAGGGCAAAGATATTGATGAAAATCACCGCATCTTACAGGCCGGCTGTGATAGTAGCCCTGCACCCTGTCGCAACCCAGCTTCTCAAGAAAATGCAGTTGTTCCGCCGTCTCTACGCCTTCGGCGATGACACAAAGTTTGAGGCGATGGGCCAGGGCGATGATCATATCGACGATAACGGCATCGTTTTCATCCTCCGTCAGGCCCATGACAAAGGAACGGTCTATTTTCAGGACATCGATGGGAAAGCGCTTGAGATAGCTCAGGGACGAATAACCTGTGCCAAAATCATCGATGGCGATGCGGATACCCATCTGGTGCAGGACCTCCAAAGTGCTGAGGGCAAAATCAGGATCGTCCATCACGCTGCTTTCGGTGATTTCCAGTTCCAGACAGCTGGGCGGTGTCGCTGTCTCCTCCAGCACCGAGCGCACCATTTCCACCAGTTGCCGGTCATGAAACTGGCAGGGTGAAAGATTGACCGCGATGGGAATCCTGCCATGCCCCGTCTTGCTCCAGCGCTTGCGGTCCAGGCAGGCCTGACGCAAGACCCACCGCCCCACGGGCACGATGAGCCCGGTCTCTTCCAGGAGGGGGATATACTCGCCAGGCAGCGCCATGCGCCCATCTGGACGGCGCCAGCGCAGCAGAGACTCGGCGCCGATGACATACCCCGTGGCAATGTCCACCTGGGGCTGGTAGTGCAACTGGAACTCCTTGCGTTCCAGGGCGCGGCGCAGGCTGCTCTCCAGGTCGAGACGCGCCATGGCCTCGTGATTCATGGCCTCGCGGTAGAGTTCCACATGCGCCCCGCCCGGCCGTTTGGCCTGGTGCAGGGCAATATCCGCAAACTTGGTGAGTTCGTCGTAATTCTCTGTGTGGTCCGGGTAGATGGCCACGCCGATGTTGGGCGTCAGAAAGATTTCCCGGCCCTCATCGCGGAAGGGCTCACTGAAGTTGTCCAGCAGGACGCGGGTGAATGCGCTGACTTCTCCCATGTCGTCCAGGCCGGTCATGGCAATGATAAATTCGTCTCCACCGTAACGCGCCACCAGATCCTGCCTGCGCGCAGTGCCCATCAGGCGGCGTCCCACCTGTTGCAGGATACGGTCGCCCACTTGGTGCCCCAGACTGTCGTTCACGGTGATGAAGCGATCCAGGTCCAGGTGCAGGAAGGCCATGCGTTTGCCATCGCGCCGCGCGGCGCGCATGGCGTCCTGAAAATATTCGCGGAACAGCACCCGGTTGGGCAGGTCGGTGAGGGCATCGTAATGGATCAGGTGCTGGATGTGCTCCTCCGCCTCGCGCTGCTGGCTGAGATCGGTGAATCCCCCGATGTAGTGGGTCACTTCGCCCTGTTCGTCGCGCACGGCGCTGATGGTGAGCCATTCGGGATAGATTTCGCCATTCTTGCGCCGGTCCAGGATCTCACCGTGCCAAAAGCCCTGCTCCTTGATGGAGTCCCACATGTGGCGGTAGAAATCGCTGCCATGCAGGCCCGATGCGATGGCCTGAGGGGTCTTGCCGACGATCTCCTCCGCCGTGTAGCCGGTGATTTCCGTGAAGGCGCGGTTGACGCGCAGGATGCGGGTGCTGGCGTCGGTGATGATGATGCCCTCCATGCTGGACTCGAATACTTCCGCCGCCAGGCGCAGATCCTCCTCGTCCCGGCGCCGCGCGCGGCGCACCTCGGCCTCGCGCAGTTCGCGCTCGATGGCGGGCACCAGGCGCACCAGGTTGTCTTTCATGATGTAGTCGTGGGCGCCGACCTTCATGACCTCCACGGCGGTCTCCTCGCCAATGGCGCCCGAAATGATAATGAAGGGAATATCCATGCCGGTTTCGCGCAACAGTTCCAGGGCCGAAATGCCGCTGAAACCCGGCATATTGTAGTCGGACAATACGATGTCCCATTCCTGGTCCGCCAGAGCGGCGCGCATGGCCGCCTCACTGTCCACGCGCAGATGGCGGGGCTCATATCCCCCCTTGACGATCTGGTGCAGGGTGAGGGCGGCATCGTCCTCTGAATCCTCCACCAGCAAGACACGCAAAAAATCAGGCAACGATATGAAATTCCTTATTATTTTACAAATAAAACACTACGGAGGGCTGTCAGTGGCTTTAGCGGCCGTCCGCCACCTTCGCCATGCGGTCCAGGACATCATGCAATAGACTGTTTATTATATTGAATTTTTCCGAATCGGCCATGATCTCCTCCGCCGTCTGGGTGGCGGCCCCCCCATCCACCAGATCCGCGCCGCAATGCTCGATCAGGCGGGACGCCGCCTCGGGAGTGGTTTCGAGATGAAATTGAAAACCGATGACACGGTTGTCCACCACAAAACCCTGATGGCGGCAGACCTCACTGGAGGCCACGGGTACGGCGCCGGCAGGCAGATCGAAGGTATCCCCGTGCCAGTGAAAGACCTCGATCTGCGGCGGGAACACCCCGCCCAGCAAGGTGGACGCCAGCGCTGGATCAGGTCTTATGGGCAACCAGCCGATTTCCTTGCAGTGGTTCTTTCCAACCGCGGCGCCCAGCGCCCGCGCTATAAGCTGCGCCCCCAGACAAATGCCCAGCACGGTCTTGTCCGCGGCAATGGCCTCATGGATGAAACGGCGCTCCGGCGCCAGCCAGGGATACTGCGCCTCATCATCGACCCCCATGGGGCCACCCAGCACGATCAACCAATCGTAGTCGTGCCGCATGGGAACAACTTCACCACGATGAAAATGGGTATAGGTCATTTCATGCCCGTGAAGGTCCGCCCAGCGCCCGATCTCTGCCGGGCCCTCAAAGGGAACGTGCTGGAAGATATGGAGATGCATAATGTTCAATATTACACCTCGTCGACATCATTGAGTATATCCTCGGCGATGCGGCGAAAGAATCCCAGATGATCAAAAGGCCGCTCGATGGCGGGATTGGCCCGCCCCAACTGCCACCCGACGAGTTCCAGATGATCGGCCCGCACCACATGGCAGTTCTTCCCCCAACAGGCCGACGAAACCGGGACCTGGGCATCATTCTCCCCTGCGGCGCGCTCGATAAGCCTTGTCCATGGACGGTACCACAAAGGCATTTCCGCCAGCGGACGGCGCCCTGCGTAAGATACATAACCGATATCTTCCCGATCGGGAATTTCACGGTTGAACTGCTGGCATGCCGCAGTGGTCAATTCTTCGACCAGGGGCCTGACCAGCGCGCCTCCATGGCGCAGGAACCAGTCCGCCAGGGGAGTGCCGCGATGGGGGGTGCCAATGGTGATCACCTGCCTGATGCGCCGCCGTGGATCCTTTCTTGCCGCCACATAACGGGCATCGAGCCCGCCGCGGCTGTGAGCGATCAGGTAACAGGGTTGTGACCCCAGAGCATCCAGGTACTCTGCCAGCAAGCGCGCCCGCGCCTCCACCCTCGACCAGGCCCGCAGTCGCGGGAAATGGCAGTCCACCGGCAGATCCGCCAGACAAGCCCTGACGCCACGAAAATATTCAATGGAGAGCGGCCCCCTCCCCAGTCGGTCGAAACCCAGCAGGCCATGAACAAATACCAGAGCCAGACGCTTTCTCATATCATACCAGCCATACCACGCCCAACCCCGCAGCCGCGGCGCCCAGCAGGGGCAAGACCACTTTCACCCGCAGCCCCGCACTGCCAATGGCGCCCGCCAGGCAGGCCTTGACGAGGGTGTTCACCGCCCCGGCGATGACAATACCCGTGGCAGTCGTGGCAACAGGCAGGTCATCGAGGCTCATGCGGGACAGGGTCAGGGTGATGGCGTCCACGTCCATGGCGCCCGACACCACGGCCAGCATATAGACGCCTGTCTCACCCATGAACTCCTGCAGGCCCCGGGCAATGAGGGTAATGATGGCCAGCAGACCGCCGAAGAGCAGGGCGAACTTGAGCTGGAAAGGGTTCTTGATCAACAGCGACCCGGTCTGTACATGGCCCTGTGCCGTCAGGCGGCGATGAAACAGCACGGGCAGTATAGCGATAACGGTCATCACCGTGAGGGGCAGCAGCAGGGCGCTGAACAGGGCGGCATTGACCACGGCCGCCACCAGCAGGATGCGTGGAAACATGGTGCTGCAGGCCAGCAGGATGCCCGATGCCAGCAGGATCTGCTGCCCCTCCTGGGCGCGCGACAGACGTGCGAAATAGAGGGTCAGAGCCGTGGAAGACACCAGGCCGGCCAGCAGGGCCGTCAGCATCACGCCCTTTTCGGCGCCCACGGCCTTCATGGCGATATAGGCGCTGAAGGACAAACCGGCGATGAGCACCACCATCCACCAGATCTCATAGGGATTGAGGGCCTCCCAGGGGCCATAGCCGCGGTTGGGGAGGATGGGCAGCACCACCACGGTGATGAGCAGCAGCTTGAGGGCGCCATGGAGTTCCTGCTGTTCGAGTTTGCGCAACCAGCCATGGATGACGGGCTTCATGCCCAGCAGGATGGCGGCGGTAACGGCCACGGCGGCGGCGGCGAAGATATGCCCCAGGGTGGCCATGGCCCCCAGCACGAAGGTCAGCAGGGCGGCCATCAGACTGGTGATGCCGATGTCCTTGTCGCGGGGCAGGTTGATGAGATAGGCCACCGTCACCACCCCCGCCACCCCGATGAACATGAAACCCAGCAGAGTGGCGCTGAAATGCTCCGCCAGCAGGCCGCCCAGACCGCCCAGCAGGCCGATGAGGCCAAAGGTGCGGATGCCGGCGATGCGCTCGCCTTCCTGGGCCTCACGCTGCTGCCAGCCCCGCTCGGTGCCGATGAGCAGGCCGATGGCGAGGGCGACGCCGAGGGAGAGAAGGGAATCCAATTCCGTCATGGCGCCGGCCTTCCGGCTCAAAAACCCTGCAGGCTGTCCATCATCTGCGGCAGCCACAGGGCGAGCTGGGGATAGGCCATGAGTACGCCCAGGGTGATCACCTGCAGCGCCACGAAGGGTATGATGCCGCGGTAGATGTGCTGGATGCGCACAGAGGGCGGCGCCACCGCCTTGAGATAGAACAGGGAGAAACCGAAGGGCGGGGTCAGAAAGGAAGTCTGCAGGTTCATGGCGATGAGTACGGCGAACCACAACAGATCGATGCCCATGAGTTCGGCGATGGGCGCCAGGATGGGCACCACGATGAAGCAGATCTCCAGGAAATCGAGAAAGAAGCCCAGCACGAAAATGAGGGCCATGCTCAGGGCCAGGAAGCCCCATTCGCCGCCGGGCATGGCCAGCATCAGGTCCTCCACCAGCATGTCGCCACCCATGCCACGGAACACCAGGCCGAAGGCCGTGGCGCCGATGAGAATGAGAAACACCATGCTGGTGAGGCGCGCGGTCTGCTCCATGGCGGCCTTGAGGCTGGCAAGCTTCATGCGGCGGTGCAGGGCGGCCAGCAGGACGGCGCCCAGGGCGCCCACGGCGGCGGACTCCGTGGGCGAGGCGATGCCGAAAAAGATGGAGCCCAGCACCGCCACCACCAGCAGCAGGGGAGGCACGAGGCTGGTAATGACCTGCCGCGGCAGGCTGCCCAGGGCATCATCCCCTTCGCGGGGCCGTGCGACGGCAGGCGCCATGGCGGGGCGCCGCCAGGCGACGAACAATACATAGAGCATGAACAAGGCCACCAGCACCAGCCCCGGCGTCAGGGCGCCCATGAACAACTGCCCCACGGGTACGCCGATGACGTCGCCCAGAAGAATCAGAATAATGCTGGGCGGGATGATCTGGCCCAGGGTGCCGGAGGCGGCGATGGTGCCGGTGGCCAGGGCCGGGCTGTAGCGGTGCTTGAGCATGGCGGGCAGGGCAATGACGCCCATGGTCACCACCGTGGCCCCCACCACCCCGGTGGTGGCCGCCAGCAGGGCGCCCACCACGATGATGGACACCGCCAGCCCGCCGCGCACCCGCCCGAAAAGCCGCCCCATGGTCTCCAGCAAAGACTCCGCGATGCCGGACTTCTCCAGGATGACCCCCATGAATATGAACATGGGCACGGCCAGCAGGGTAAAGTTGGTCATGATGCCCCACATGCGCAAGGGCAGCAGGTCGAAGA
The DNA here is from genome assembly GCA_026982565.1 of Gammaproteobacteria bacterium. Lineage (GTDB taxonomy): Bacteria > Pseudomonadota > Gammaproteobacteria > SZUA-140 > SZUA-140 > SZUA-140. The sequence continues at coordinate 8,566 of JALSGV010000048.1, read as the reverse complement.
ATTCCAGGCCGAGGAATATGCCGCCGAACAACATGGACACGGCGCCCAGGGTGAAGGCCACGGGAAAACCCAGCAGCAACAGGGCGATGGCCACCCCGAACATCACCAGCGCCCAGGCCTCCATCTCCATCAGCGGGTGCCTCCCTGCCTTTCGCTGCCTTCGGCGCGGCCTGTATCCGGCGGTGTACACAGACGCTGCAGGCTGCGGATCATCATGGCCAGCCCCTGCAACAGCAACAGGGAGAATCCCACGATGATCATGGCCTTGAGGATAAACCGGTAGGGCAGGCCGCCGGGGTCCGGGGAACCTTCCTGCAGGCGCCAGGCATTGGCGACGAAGGGCACGCTGCTGCTGATCACCAGCACACAGAAGGGAACAAGAAAGAACAGGCAGCCCAGCAGGTCGATCCAGGCGCGGCCGCGATTGCCCAGGCGGCGGCTCTGGTAGATCACGTCCACGCGCACGTGGGCATCGTGCTTCAGGGTATAGGCGGCGGCGAGGAGAAAAATGGTGGCGAAGAGATGCCATTCCAGTTCCTGCAGGGCCACCGAGCCGCTCTGGAACAGGTAGCGCATGGCCACGTCATAGCCGATGATCACCACCATCAGCAACACCAGCCAGGCGCTCAGGCGCCCGCTCCATTCGCTGACGGCCTCGATCACACAGGCTGTTTTTTTCAGAAACTTCATTTTTTATCCCCCTCATCCCAGCCTTCTACCCACAAGGGGCACCGAGGTCCCCGAAGGGGAGAAGGAACCAAAGCCTTTTGCGACACCCTCTCTGGCAAGAAGGAACTGATGACTTGCCGCGCATCAAAACGGCCAGAACCAGTAACGGCGCCGCTCCAGCTCTTTTTTGCAAGTCGCGAGCTGCCGGCTGTAGCGCGCGGCATTGCGCTCCACCTTGCGCGCGGCGCCCAGCAACCATTTCTTTTTTGCATAACTTTTCCTTTTATATCCCCCGTGTCCCTCGTGGTAGGCCAAGTATTGATTGTAGGCGTCCCACTTTGAGATGCCCAGGCGGCGGTGGCTGGTGCGCCCGTACCAGCCGATGAAATCCACGGCGTCGGCGAAATCGTCACGGTCCGCCCCATGATTGCCCGTCTTGTCCTGATACCATTCCCAGGTGGCGTCCATGGCCTGGGCGTAACCATAGGCCGAAGAGGGCCGGGTGGTGGGAATGAACCCCAGAAACTTGTTGCGCGGCGGGCGCGCCTTGGGTTCGAAGCGGGACTCCTGATGGATGATGGCCATCTGGACATGCACCGGCACGCCCCATTTCTCGAAGGACTGCATGGCGGCGTGATACCAGCCACGCTTCTCCTTGAAAATGGCGCACACATTCTCGCGGTTCTCGGGCGGGGTGGTGGCGCAGGAAGCGAGTATCAACACTATCACTGCCAGGACCGCGCCGCCCCAGGCCAGGAGGCGTCCCTTGTCCTGTTTCAGCATCTCCTTCACGGCCTGTCACCGCTGCGCCGGCCATCCGTCCCGCTCAGGCGGAACGGCGCAGGGCGCCGCGCTTTTTCAGGTACACCAGCATGAGGGAAATGGCGGCGGGCGTCACCCCGGGGATGCGCGCCGCCTGGCCCAGGGAGGCGGGCCGCACCCCGGCGAGCTTCTGCCGCACCTCCGCGGACAGGCCCGGCACCTCGCCGTAGTCCAGGTCGGCGGGCAGGGGGGTCTGCTCATGCTGGCGGGCGCGCTCGATCTCGTCCTGCTGGCGGTGGATATAGCCGGCGTAGCGGGCCTGGATCTCGATCTGCTCGGCGATGCGCCCGTCACCGACGCCGGGACCCATGCCCGTCAGGCCCGTCACATCGCGGTAGCCGAGCCCGGGGCGGCGCAGCAGATCCATCAGCGTACACTCGCGGCCGAGGGGAGCGCCGAGGATGTCCGTATCCGCCGCGGACAGGGCTTCGGGGCGCACCCGCGTGGTCTCCAGCCTCCGCTGCTCGCGCGCCAGCGCCTCGCGGTATTCGCAAAAGGCGCGCCAGCGCGCCGCGTCCACCACACCCAGTTCATGGCCCTTTTCCGTCAGGCGCAGATCGGCGTTGTCCTCGCGCAGCATGAGGCGGTATTCGGCGCGGCTGGTGAACATGCGGTATGGCTCCTGGGTGCCGCAGGTGGTGAGGTCGTCCACCAGCACACCCAGATAGGCCCGGTGGCGGCCCGGACACCAGGGATCGCGGTCGCGCAGGCGCAGCACGGCATTGATGCCCGCCAGCAGCCCCTGGGCGGCGGCCTCTTCGTAACCCGTGGTGCCGTTGATCTGGCCGGCGAAGTAAAGCCCCTGGATATGGCGCGTCTCCAGGGAGGGCTGGAGATCGCGCGGATCGAAATAGTCGTACTCGATGGCATAGCCGGGACGAATGATGCGCGCCGCCTCGAAACCGGGGATGGAGCGGATCAGGGCGTGCTGCACGTCGAAGGGCAGGCTGGTGGAAATGCCATTGGGATAGACCTCCGAAGTGTTCAGGCCCTCGGGCTCCACGAAGATCTGATGGGAGGTCTTGTCGGCGAAGCGCACCACCTTGTCCTCGATGGAAGGGCAGTAACGCGGTCCGGCGCCCTCGATGACCCCACTGTACATGGGGGAGCGGTGCAGGGCGCCACGGATGATGTCATGGGTGCGCTCGCAGGTGGCGGTAATGTAACAGGAGACCTGCCTGGGGTGGTCGGCCGCGCTGCCCAGAAAGGAGAACACGGGACGCTCGGCGTCACCGGGCTGCTCCGTCAAGCGGCTGTAGTCGATGGTGCGGCCGTCCAGGCGCGGCGGCGTGCCGGTCTTGAGGCGCCCGATACGGAATGGCAGCTCGCGCAGGCGCCGCGCCAGGGCATTGGCGGGGGGATCGCCCGCGCGGCCGCCTTCGTGATTTTCGAGGCCGATATGGATGCGACCGCCGAGAAAGGTCCCCACCGTGAGCACCACCGCCGGGGCGCGGAAGCGCACGCCCATGCGGGTCATCACCCCGGCAACCTTTTCGTTCTCCACGATGAGATCGTCCACGGACTGCTGAAACAGGGTGAGGGCGGGCTGGGATTCCAGCGCACGGCGAATGGCCTCCTTGTAACGCGCGCGGTCGGCCTGGGCGCGGGTGGCGCGCACCGCCGGGCCCTTGCGGGCGTTGAGGCGGCGGAAGTGGATGCCGGCATGGTCGGCCGCGCGCGCCATGACGCCGCCCAGGGCGTCGATCTCCTTCACCAGGTGTCCCTTGCCGATGCCGCCGATGGCGGGGTTGCAGCTCATCTGGCCCAGGGTGTCGAGATTGTGGGTGAGCAGCAGGGTCTGCGCGCCCATACGGGCGCTGGCCAGCGCGGCCTCCACGCCGGCATGGCCGCCGCCCACGACGATCACATCGAATTGTTCCTCGTAGCCCATTTCCCTCGACTCGGTAAGGTAAAGTCGGCCCCCTTGCGGGCCGTTAAACATCATAATCAGGAACAGGCCCTCAACGCGCCGTGCGGAACGCCGCCGGGAGCCCTGTCTCCGCTGAGGATAATCCTGAATCCGTGGGTTCAGGATAATATCAAGATCAAGGACTTATTTATATACCATGAACAGATCCGCCGCCCCAGCCCTAGCCGCAGAAGGCCACCCCTCCCTGGACAAGGCCATCGCCGCCGTCAATGACATCATTCTCGGCAAGGAGCCGGTCATCCGCCTGGCCATCGCCTGCATGCTGGCCCGCGGCCACCTGTTGCTGGAGGATCTGCCCGGGGTGGGCAAGACCACCCTGGCCCATGTCCTGGCCCGCGCCCTGGGGCTGGAATTCCACCGCATCCAGTTCACCAGCGACATGCTGCCCGCCGACATCCTGGGGGTGTCCGTCTATGACCAGGAGCAGGGCGGCTTCCGCTTCCACCCCGGCCCCATCTTTTCCCAGGTGGTGCTGGCCGACGAGGTGAACCGCGCCACGCCCAAGGCGCAGAGCGCCCTGCTCGAAGCCATGGAGGAATACCAGGTCACCACGGAAGGGGAGACCCACGCCCTGCCGGCACCCTTCTTTGTCATCGCCACCCAGAACCCCAGCCACCAGATCGGCACCTTTCCCCTGCCGGAGTCCCAACTGGACCGCTTTCTCATGCGCCTGCGCATAGGCTACCCCGGCGCCGCGGCCGAACGGGCGCTGCTGATGGGCAGCGACCGCCGCGACATGGTGCGCGAACTGGTCCCCGTCATGACAGCCGCGAAACTGCTCTCCTTGCAGCGAGAGGCCACCCGCATCCATGTCTCCGGCAAACTGGTGGACTATGTGCAGGCCCTGCTGGCCTTCACCCGCGAGTCGCCCCTCTACCGCAACGGCCTCTCGCCGCGCGCGGGGCTCGCCCTGCTGCGCTGCGCCCAGGCCTGGGCCATGCTGGCGGGGCGCCCGCAAGTCCTGCCGGAAGACGTGCAGGCGGTGCTGCCCGCCGTGGCGGGGCACCGTTTGCAACCCTCGGCGGAGAACCGCGCCCAGGATGGCGACGCCCTGACGGACACCCTCTTGAACAGCGTGCCCGTCACCTGACACCCGGGAAGACCCTGCCACCGGCGTCGCCATGCATTTCTCCATCACCGCCCTGCCCCACCGCCTCTATCGTTTATTGCGCATCGAGCGGCGCGCGCCGTCCTCGCGCAACCGGCCCGTCACCCTGTCGCGGCAGCGGGTGTACATTCTGCCCACGCGCTTCGGCCTGGTATTCGCCCTGCTGATTTTCGTCATGGCCATCGGCGCCGCCAATTACAACAACAACGTCGGCTTCATGCTCACCTTTCTGCTGGCGGGGCTGGGGCTGGTCACCATCCTCCACACCTACCGCAACCTGGCCCAGCTCACCTTCCGCACGGGGCGGGCGCGGCACGTCTTCTGCGGAGAGCCCGCCTGCTTCACGGTCTACGTGGACAACCCGGGCAGATGGGCGCGCAGCGCCGTGGCCCTGCGCCTGGCGGATCAGCCTCCCGTCCTGACAGATATCGCCGCCGGGGCCACCACCGAGGTGGAGCTGACCCTGCCCAGCCGGCACAGGGGTTACCTGCCCCTGAGCACCCTCACCATCACCACCCGCTACCCCCTGGGCATCTTCCAGGCCTGGTCCCATGTGCGCCTGGACATGACCTGCCTGGTCTATCCGCGTCCCGCCACGGTTTCCATGACGCCCGCCCACATACGCCGTTCGGGTGGGCGGCACACGGTCTACACCACGGGCAACGATGACTTCCTCGGCTACCGTCTCTACCAGCCCAGTGATTCGCCCCGCCACGTGGACTGGAAGGCCGTGGCGCGCGGCAAGGACATGCTCACCAAGCAGTTCGCCGACAATGAAAGCGAAACCCTGTGGCTGAACTGGGACGACCTGCAGGGCCTGGACAGCGAGGCGCGCCTCAGCCGCCTGTGCCGCGGCGTGCTGGACGCGGAAAACGCCAGCTTCCGCTACGGCCTGCGCCTGCCTGACAAGCTCATTCCCGCCGACCGCGGCGACGCCCACCGCCAGCGCTGCCTGGAGGCGCTGGCGCTGCACGGGGTGGCGCCGTGAGCCGGCGCCGGGCCGCGGCCCCGGAAACCCCGCTGGCGCCCGCGACCATCAAGCTGTTGCTGGCCTCCCTGGCCCTGGCCCTCACACCCCATCTGACGCACCTGCCCCTGCTCATCGCCCTGTTCTGCCTGGTGTTCGGCGTATGGCGCCTCATGGTCACCACCCACGGCTGGCCCCTGCCAGGGAAATTCATCCGCCTGCTGCTCACCCTGCTGGTGGTGGCCGTGGTGATAACCACCTATGGCACCATCGCCGGGCCCGACGCGGGCACGGCCCTGCTGGCCGCCATGCTGGGTCTCAAACTCCTTGAAACCAAACGGCCCCGCGACGCCGCCCTGGTCATCGTCCTGGGTTATTTCCTCACCGTCACCTACGCCCTGTATTCCCAGTCCATTCCCGTCGCCATGTACCTGCTGGTGGTGATGGTGCTGCTCACCGCCACCCTCATCAGGCTGCATCAGGGTGAAGGATCCCGGGAGGCAACCATATGGCGTCTCTCGGGCCGGCTGTTCCTCCAGGCCCTGCCCATCATGGTGGTGATGTTTCTCCTCTTTCCCCGCCTGCCCGGCCCCCTGTGGGGGCCGCCCCAGGGCGGGAGCAGCGGCGCCACGGGCCTCAACGACGAAATGACGCCGGGCAGTATCAGCAACCTGGGGCAGTCGGACGCCATCGCCTTCCGGGTGAGTTTCGATGGCGCCGTTCCCGACAATACCCTGCTCTACTGGCGCGGCCCCATCCTGTGGCACACCGATGGCAAGCGCTGGACCGCCGGGGCGGCGGCCAGGCCGCCCCTTCCCGCGGCCACGGGGACAAATCCGGACCTGACGCCCATCGGCAAGGCCGTCAGTTACCAGGTGACGCTCGAACCCCACCGGCACAACTGGCTCTATGCCCTGGACATTCCCACCACCCTGCCACCCGGCAGCCTGCGGACCCCCGATTACCAGGTGCTCGCCGCCCGGCCCGTCGCATCCCTGATGCGCTATGCCATGTCGTCGCACACCCACTACCGCCTGCGGGGACTGGGCGATCATGACCGCCGGCGGGCCCTGCAACTGCCTCCCGCATCCAACCCCCGACTCCAGTCCCTGGGCCGCCAGTGGCGCCGGGAACTGCAAGACGATGAACGGCTGGTGCAGCACGCCCTGGATTACTTCCTCAACGAGCCGTTCTACTACACCCTGCAGCCCCCCCTGCTGACGGGCGGCGACCCCATGGACGAATTCTTCTTCAACACCCGGCGCGGCTTCTGTGAACACTATGCCGCCAGCTTCACCATCCTGATGCGGGCGGCGGGCATTCCCACCCGCATCGTGACGGGCTATCAGGGCGGTGAATTCAATAACGTGGGGGGCTACCTCGTGGTGCGCCAGCGGGACGCCCACGCCTGGACGGAAGTGTGGCTGGACGGCAGGGGCTGGGTGCGCATCGACCCCACCGCCGCCGTGGCCCCCGGGCGTATCGAAAGGGGCATGGACAGTGTGCTGCGGGAAGCGCGCGACAGCACGTTCAGCCACGCCCTGGGAGGCGAACTCTGGCGCCAGTTGCGCAACGGCCTCGACGCCCTCGACAACGGCTGGAACCAGTGGGTGCTGGGCTATCAGGCGTCGCTGCAAAGCCAGCTCCTCTCCGGCCTGGGACTTACCTCCTGGCATGCCAAGGCCCTGGGCGCCGCCATCAGCCTGGGCCTCCTCTTCTCCCTGACGGCATGGCTGCTGCTGCGCCAGCGCCCCGCGCGCCAGGATCCGGTGACGTCGGCCTACCGGCGCTTCTGCGAAAAACTGGCCCGGCGCGGTCTGCCGCGCAGGCCGGCTGAAGGACCCGTGGATTATGCCGATAGAATCATCAGGAAACGGCCCGACCTGGCCGCAGAGGTGGAAGAGATCAACCGCCTGTATATCGTGCTGCAGTACGGCGCCCCAGGGGCGCCGGCCGTCATGCGCCGCCTTTGCCGCAAGGTCAAAGGCTTCAGGCCCTGAACCAGGCGACAGGAGGAAGAGAAAATGAGCGGAACCAAAGGATACGTTGCAGCGCCCGGCATGCAATCGCTGGGCAGCGGCAAGGCCTTCAGCAAGGAAGTGGCCGCCATGCTCAAAAGCACCCAGATGTTCGGGGACTTCTTTGCGGACGAAAACGAACTTCTCGCCCCCTACATGCTGGCCTACGGCGCCCCGAAAAACGTTATCGTGTTCCGCGAAGGGGAGCGCACCGGCCAGATGTGCCTGCTGGTGGAAGGCAGCCTGGAACTGTTCAAGGGCGACGACCAGGGCGGACACAAAAAACTGGTGGAAGTACGGGCCGGCAAATCCATCGGTGAGATGTCCGTACTGGACGGCCAGCCCTACTCGGCCACCGCCATCACCGCCTCGCCGTCAAAATTGCTGCTGCTCACCCGCGACAACCTGCAACGCATCATGGAAGAACACCCCCGCCTGGCCGCCAGGGTGTTGTGGAAAATCGGCAACCTGCTGAGTCTGCGTTTGCGGCAGACCACGGGAAAGCTGCTTGATTTTTTGTGAGCCGGCCTGATTTTCAAAAAATGCTTTTAACTTGAGAGTACCGAGACCTCTGCAACTACTTGATTCTCAATAAAATACAGCGCTGCATCATGGTCATTCCCGCGAAGGCGGGAATCCAGGAAAATCAATGGGTTCTGGATTCCTGCCTCCTCAGGAATGACGGAACTCGGTACTCTCAAGTTTTAAGGAAGGTCTGATTAATTCGTCATCCCGGCGAAGGCCGGGATCCAGTTATTTGATTTTCCTGGATTCCCGCCTGCGCGGGAATGACGATTGTCGGATTAATCAGGCCTTCCTTAATAAGGCTGAGTCAATGAGGCCGCAGCATTTCGCTGCGGAAAACGGGGCTCGATGCGGGCAATCAGGCCAAGCCGGCTGGAAGAAAGTGTGATGGAACGGGCATGGATTTTCTCATCTTGGGACAACTGATCTGGCTCAGGCAACTTGCCAGCACCCTTGTCCACCCGCCGGTGCACGTGACGGCCCTCCACCGTGTCGGCCGAATCCGCCCATTCACCCTGGACCCATTC
>JALSGV010000047.1 GCA_026982565.1 Gammaproteobacteria bacterium | reverse complement strand
CATTGGACAGGTCCGATCTGGACCTGACTATCCTGGAAGATGCATTACCCGAGTGGCGCTTTTACGGGCGCACCCGGCCGGAGGAGGTTGCAGCTCATCTGGCTGGAGCATGCGTTGTGGTCAGTAACAAGGTGGCCCTGGAGGCTGCCCACTTTGAACGGGCGCGGGATCTGCGCCTGGTCTGCGTCTCCGCTACGGGGACGGACAACATCGATATATACGCCGCCGGAAGCCGGGGCATCCATGTCTGTAATGTGCGGGGATACGCCACGCCCTCGGTGGCGCAGCATGTTTTCTCCCTGTTGCTGGCCTTGGCGACGCGCCTGCCCGATTACCTTCATGCCGTAGGAAGTGGAGGCTGGCGGCATAGCGAGGATTTCTGCCTGCTGGACTACCCCATCACCGAACTGGCGGGCAAGACCCTGGGGATCGTCGGTTATGGCGAGTTGGGCAGGGCGGTCGGGGATATCGCGCGCGCCTTTGGCATGAAAGTTCTGATTGCGGCCCGGCCCGGATCAACGGTAACGGAAGGACGTGTCATGTTGGCCGGGTTGCTGCCACAGGTAGATGCGCTGACGCTCCATTGTCCCCTGGCTGACAATACCCGCGGCATGATAGGCGAGGACGAGCTTGCCGCCATGAAGCCGGGGGCCTTGCTGATCAACACCGCGCGCGGCGGGATCGTGGATGAATATGCCCTGGCGCAAGCCCTGAGAGAGGGGCGCCTGGGTGGGGCCGGGGTGGACGTGCTGTCGGTGGAGCCGCCGCGGGAGGGCAATCCCCTGTTGGCCCGGGATATACCCAATCTCATCGTGACGCCGCATATTGCCTGGGCCAGCCGTGAAGCCCGGCAGCGGCTGGTAGACGAAGTGGCCCGGAATATCAGCGCCTGGCGCTCGGGCCGGCCACGGAATCTGGTGCAAAATGATGCCTGAACCTACGGACTCAGGTGATAGTAAGGCGTGACGGGTGAAACGTGAAACATGAACTCATCCATGAACTGCTTCACGCCTCACGCTTCACCCGTCACGTTTCACAAATGCAGCCCGCACTCCGTCTTGGGGCAGTTGTTCCAGCGGCCGCTGCGGTCCTCGCCCGGCACGGTGCAGTGTTCGCAGCCGATGGAGGAATAGCCCTTGAAGACCAGGGGGTGGAAGGGCAGATCGTGTGATTCGATATAGGCGTCCCTTTCTTCCTTGGTGACGTCGATGAGGGGATAGAACTTGATGATGCCGCCGCGCATCTCGAAGACGTCCAGGGTGGCGCGGTGGTCGCTCTGCCAGCTCATGAGTCCGGAAGCCCACACATCGTAGTTTTTCTTGATGGCGTCCAGGGGTTCCACTTTATTGATGGAACAGCAGAAGTCAGGGTCCGTTTTCCAGGTCTGGTCCTTGACGGTGAATTCGTGCTTCCAGTCTTCGGCTCTGATATCCACGACATTGAGCTGGTAGAGGCGGGTCAGCTTCTCCTTGTATTCCAGCGTCTCCTGAAAATGAAACCCGGTATCGATGAAGAAGACTTTCTGCCGGGGATGTATCTTGGAAAACAGGTGGAGAAAGAAGGCCGAAGTGGCGGCAAAAGAGGAGGTCAGCATCACCTTGTCGGGATCGAAGTCCGCATACAGTTCACGTATGCGCTCATCCACGCTCAGAGGGTGATATTTTTCATTGAGGGCCTTGATGAAGGCGGTCTCGTCCCCATGCACGGCTTCTTTATGGATCTTCTGGGCGTTGTTCAGCATCTTTTGTCAGGTCGTTTGGGTTGTCAGGTAACCCGTAAAATCTCAATGTCACATATCATATCTCTTATAACTGAAAATGTAAATTATCATTCAATTATAATATTAGGTTATATGTGGTGAAGCATAAGCCATATACCTGAACCCGGGGGCTCAGGATATACCCAGTATATTGGCTTTTTGCCCAGGATAGCGGAAAGCGGGCGCCTCGACGTGGCGCCCGCATGTCCTGGCCGTTTCGTTCTGATTTCCTCTCATTCGGGCTATACTGTGCGCCCTTTGGGGGAAGCATAAAGGCGTTTTGGATTGATTCATGTTGCAAAAAAAGGCCATAGTGGAGAAAGAACGCCGGCATTTTACGGCGACGGTAAGCGGACTGGACGACGAGGCCCGTGGCATCGTGTGCCTGGACGATCGCACGGTGTATATCGATGGCGTCCTGCCCGGTGAAGAAGTGACTTTTTACCGTCTCCGCAAGCGGCAGGGGAAAATACAGGGGCGGGCCGTTGAAATCATGGCGGCCTCTCCCCAGCGGGTAAGTCCCGCCTGCCACAAGGCGGGGATATGCGGCGGATGCCGGCTCCAACATCTCGATTATGCTTCTCAACTGGCCTTCAAAGAGGGGGTTCTGAGGCGCTGGCTCGGAGAATATCCCAAGCTGCATCCCCGGCAATGGCTCCCCGTTCTGACAGCAGAGCCCTTCGCTTACCGGCGGCGCGCGCGTCTCAGCGTACGTTACTACCAGCGGGACGATGAAATGCGCGTCGGGTTTCGTTCCCGTTATGGCGGTTACGTCCTGGCGCTCGAACACTGCCCCGTCTTGGAAGGGCGCGTGGCGCGGTTGTTGCCTTCTCTGCATGAGCTGATTCATGGCATGAGTTGCCGGGAGCGCATTCCTCAAGTCGAGGTCTCTGTGGGAGATGATGAAACCGCCCTTGTGGTGCGCCACTTGATTCCGTTGTCTGACGGTGACAGGCAGGCATTGTGCGACTATGGGCAACGGCATGGGCTCAGCATCTATGTACAGGCCAAGGGTCCAGATACCTGTTTCCGCCTGTTTCCCCATGAGGCGGGCAAGCTCGCCTACCGCTTGTCAGAACATGATATCGAAATTCACTTTTCTCCCATCGACTTCATCCAGGTCAATGCCGGCGTCAATAGCCTCATGATCGCTCAGGCCCTGGATATGCTGGCGCCGGAAAAAGACGATGTGGTACTGGACCTGTTTTGCGGCTTGGGTAATTTCTCTTTGCCTTTGGCGCGCAGCTGCGCCCGGGTGGCAGGGGTCGATTTCAGTGAGGCGCTCATACAAAGGGCGCGCCTCAATGCCCGGCACAATGGCATCGCCAACGTGGAATTCTTACAGGCCGACCTGTCCGAGGGCGCCAGCGGGGTTTTGTGGGAACAGCACCGTCCTGACAAGGTCATGCTGGATCCCGCCCGGAGTGGCGCATTCGAGATCCTTCGCCACATGCCGGACGGCGGGCCACGGCGTATCGTCTATGTCTCCTGTAATCCTGAAACCCTGGCCCGCGATGCGGCCTGTCTCGTCAATGAAAAGGGATATGACCTGACCCATGCCGGCCTCATCGATATGTTCCCCCATACCAGCCATATCGAAAGCATGCTGGTGTTCGACAAATCATGAACAGAGTGATGCACTCAACGAAGCTTCAATTCGAAAATGGCAGGGGTGCAAGGCTCTCCGCACTGCTCGACAGACCCCGTGATGGAAAAATCACCGCCTATGCGATTTTTTCCCATTGTTTCACCTGTAACAAACTCTACAAGGGCATCAGAAATATTTGCCAGGTATTGTGCGCCCATGGCATAGCCGTGTTACGATTCGACTTTACCGGGTTGGGAGAAAGCGAGGGGGATTTTACAGACACGACCTTTTCCGACAATATACAGGATATCATTATGGCGGCCCGCTTCATGGAAACCCATTTCGAAGCGCCGTCTTTGATGATCGGCCATTCTCTTGGGGGAGCGGCAACCCTGGCGGCGGCTGCGCAAGTGACATCCTGCCGGGCGGTCGTCACTATTGCCTCACCCAGCGAGCCGGCGCATGTATTGGATCATTTTCCAGAGCTGCGGGCCGTGATCGAAAGCAAGGGGGAGGCGGGGATTCGCGTGGGGGGTATCGACTATATGGTCAACAGGCGCTTCGTCGAGGATCTCGATGGCTGTGATCTGGGGGCCGCCATCGAAAAGCTGGGCAGGGCGCTGTTGATACTCCACTCGCCGCAGGACAAGACAGTGGATATAGTCAATGCCGCCAGGATATTTTCACGGGCCTGCCATCCGAAAAGCTTCGTTTCACTCGACCGGGCAGATCATCTCATGATGGACAGGAAGGATGCAGCCTATGCCGGCGAGGTCATTGCCGCTTGGTCTGCTCCCTATGTCGAGGGGGTGGAGTGACATGTGGCGCGATTTAAGCTGTTGAATTAAAATTTATTTCTCTGTCAAGGGATATCAGGGTGGATAGCAGCCGGAATAGAATCAGGCGCCCTTGGCAGAGTCTCCCAGAGTCAAATCACTTACATTAGGTGCAGAAATAGGAATGAAAATTAACAATATATAGTATAAGGTGGATATTGAGTGCTTCAGAGTCGCACCAAGTTGGGTCGCCACATTCCTTGGGTAAGTAAACTCTGATATAATGTTATATCTCACATATATCATATGTATATTTAAATTAACGTAGGAGCAACTTTCAATGTTGGTTTTAACACGGCGTGCCGGAGAATCTATACAGATTTATCCTTCTGAGAATATCAACCCTGACATGACGGTAGCAGAGCTGTTTCGTGATGGGCCATTCGAATTTCATATCAGGAAGATAAACCCGGGCCAAGTGAGAATCAGTATCCAGGCTCCCAGGGAATTGACCATCTTGCGCAACGAACTCGAGATCAATACTCCCGGAGACAGGGACTAATCGTCAGGTGATCGATAAACCCTTGTAATATTAATAGCCTTATGACAAAAAGTATGAGCCGGAACTGAGCGAATATCCCCGGGCTCCGCCAGGGGATATTTTCAGGCAATATTACTGTCAGCCGTTTTTTATTGCGCTTCGCGTATTCCATACCACACCCGCCATCATCGTTTCCCTCCCATTTTGAAGGCCACCGCAACTTCATACACGCCTGTTGCTTCCCGATTCCACGTCAGATGTCTCTTAAAGGGATAATCGGTCAATGCCGATAAGAGGCTAGGAGCCTGCCAACTGATGCTCAGCGGGGAGGGATGTGCCTGTCACCAGGGACGGGATAAATCCTGCTATGCAGGACAAAAGAGCCCAGTACATGGAGAGGAGAAGATGTTGAAAATCATTATCAGGACTCACTGGCCGGTTTTGACCCTTAGTTTGGGCGGTCTCGCCCTGCTGCTTGTCGGAGGGGCGCCGGGATTCTCAATTGTCCTGTTTGTGTTGGTGGTTGCAGGGTGGACTCTTTCATCTGTTTATGCCGCACTTTCGCCTTCAAGCAAGAAGAGAGTTGAACAAGACAAGGCCAACGTCGGTGTCTTCATGGTGGAGGGTGAGGAATTATGCGGCATCACTGAGGAAATCGACAAGACTGTGCGGGAAGGGGTGGGCTCTGTACACCAGGAACTCGACCAGGTCAATCAGCTGCTCAGTGACGCGGTCATGAGCCTGAACAGCAGTTTCAGCGGGCTCAATGAAAAGACCCAAAGCCAGATGCGCGTGGTGACAGGTCTGTTGAACAATCTGTCTACCAGCTTGGAAGACGAAGAGGATAGTCAGCACCTGGGCATCAGGCAATTTACCCGCGAGACAGAGAAAATACTGCAATATTTTATCACTCACATCGTAGAGACGAGCAAGGAAAGTATGTCCATGACACAGCGGGTCGATGACTTGGTGTCCCAAATGGATGAGGTCGTGGAACTCCTCGGGGATGTCAAGGTGATTGCGGATCAGACCAATCTGCTGGCGCTCAATGCCGCAATCGAGGCGGCCAGGGCAGGCGAGGCGGGACGTGGGTTTGCCGTGGTGGCGGATGAAGTCCGCAAGCTGTCACAGAACTCCAACCAGTTCGCCGACCAGATTACCCAGGTCGTGGGACAATCCAGACAAAACGTGGATGAAGTCAAGGATATCGTCGCCAAGATGGCGTCCAAGGATATGAGCGTCGCCATTCAATCCAAGGCGCGGGTTGACGAGATGATGAACGATATTCTCAAGATGAATGGAAATATGACCAACAGCCTGGAGGAAATCACGGGCCTTACGGGCCAGATCTCCAGCGATGTGGACCAGGCTGTCAGATCCTTGCAGTTCGAGGACATCATCAGCCAGCTCATCAATCACACCCGCAGGCGGGTGGACAGCATCGAGCAAATTATCGCCGCCTTCCACTCCCAGCTAGGGGAAATCGTCCAGGACGGAGACGGCGCCAACCCAGGGTCGGATAGCAGGCTGGAGGAAATCAGAAGCAGGCTGCGGGAGATACGCGGCAGCCTGGATCTTGAAAAAATCAAGCCCGTAGCCCAGCAGTCCATGGAGGCTGGCGAAGTCGAACTTTTTTAATCAATCAGGGGGTATTCATGTCCATCACATCACGCATTTCGGAAGATGGCAGAGAGATAACCATCTATATAAAGGGGCGTTTCGATTTCAATTCCCATCAGGATTTTCGAGAACATTATGAATCCATAAAACATCCTGGCGCCAAGTATGTCATCGATATGTCGGGCGCCGAATACATGGACAGCTCTGCCCTGGGTATGTTGTTATTGCTGCGCGAACAAGCGGGTAACGACAAGGCCAACATCGATATCGTGCAATGCCGTCCCGAGATCCGGAAGATTCTCGAAATCGCGCATTTCCACCAATTATTTAAAATCCACTGACCATCTCTTTGTCGGTACGCGCGTGAAAGCGCCTGGTGCATTCGGTGCCGTTTTTTGTCAGGAGGCCGAAGGGGAAAATAATATGCAAGATAGCACTTCAGTTTCACGGTTGGAAAAAACTATCGACAACCTGTATGACGGAAACAACCCCGTCTATACGGTATTACTCGCCAGCAGTGACAATGTCACCAGTCAGGAACTCGCATTATTGCTGACCAACGACGGGCATACCGTCTGGCAAACAGGCAATGGCGCCCAGCTCATCGAGACTTTCGACTGGCAGCAGCCGGATATCATCATAGTGGACACCGACATGCCCGTCATAGGCGGCCATGATGCAACAAGGCTGATCAAGAAACTCGCTGGTGATTCCTATATCCCGGTCATTCTCATGACCGCTGACGCAGACAAGAAAGCCAAGGTCAGGTGTCTGGAGAATGGCGGCGATGATTTCATCAATAAATCCTGTCTCACCTGCAATTATGAACTGATCATTGCGAAAATAAGGGCGCTGATGCGCACCTCCGCCTTGTACAGGAAGCTGGAACAGCAGGCAGGAGCCCTGAAACATCACCAGCAGATGATTTATGCGGAGCAGCAGACTGCGCGCCATTTGTTCGAGAAATTTATGCATTCCGATGTGCTGGAAATATCCGGCATTCGTTACCTGCAATTTTCCATGGGTATGTTCAATGGCGATCTTTTGCTTGCCGCATACAAGCCGACGGGCGGTTTGCGCGTGATGATCGGCGATATGACAGGGCACGGCCTGTCCGCCGCCGTAGGCTCCGTCCCCACGTCTGAGATCTTCTATTCCATGACGGCGAAGGGCTACACAGTCAGTGATATTCTGCTCGAGATAAACAACAAACTGCGCCGCATCCTCCCCACCGGAAATTTTTGCGCCGCCTGCTTCGTTGATTTCGAGTGCAACAGGCAGCAGATTTCCGTGTGGAATGGTGGCATGCCTGATGTATTGCTGCTCGATAGCAAGCGCGAGAACATCAAGGAGAA
Organism: Gammaproteobacteria bacterium; assembly: GCA_026982565.1. Lineage (GTDB taxonomy): Bacteria > Pseudomonadota > Gammaproteobacteria > SZUA-140 > SZUA-140 > SZUA-140. The sequence continues at coordinate 15,098 of JALSGV010000047.1, read as the reverse complement.
GATCGGTTCCTGTGCGCTGCCCTTGGGGATCATCGATGGCGAGGCCTTGAATACTTCAGTCGTTTATATAGACATTATGCCGGGGGATCATCTCTACCTCTGTTCGGACGGTGTTACCGAGGCCCGTAACAAGCGTGGGGACATGTACGGCCAGCAGCGCCTGTTGGACAGCATCATGCAGCAGGGTGGGGCCTCCGATGCCTTTGATGGCGTCAAGCGGCATTTCGAGGCCTTTACTGCCGATGCCCCTGTCAGTGATGACACCACCCTGGTGGAAATCACCTGCAGTCGCGGGCTGATCGAACATGACAGCGCAGAGCAGGAAAACCCTCAGGAAAAGGAGAGGGCGCCAACCGCATGGTCAGTGGAATTGCACTTGGATGCCGATGCCCTCAAGGAAACAGACCCCCGCCCCCTGTTGACACAGTTGGTGATGGATGTTCAGGGCATGCAGAAGCACCGTGACCGTCTGTTCACCATACTCGCGGAGCTGTTTTCCAATGCCCTGGAACACGGTGTATTGGGGCTGGATTCTGCCTTAAAATGCGATCACAAGGGGTTCATCGAATATTACGAGCAGCGGAAACAAAAGCTGGCGTCGCTGGATTCCGGGTGGGTCCGCATTACCATGGAACATCGTCCCGTGGGCTGCCGTGGTGAACTGCATATCACCATCGAAGACAGTGGTAAAGGCTTCGATGTTCGGGATGGACAAGCCGGTTTGTCAGAAAATACGACGCACAGCGGCAGGGGTATCGCCCTGGTGCGCTCTCTTTGCAAGGATCTGATTTACGAAGGTCGCGGCAACCGGGTGCATGCCGTCTATACATGGGATAGTTGCGATGCTCCCCCATAGACCTAGGCAATTTGAATCTCTGTGATAGATCGTATATCCATTACATTCTCCGTCCGGCGTAGGGTCGCGTTCCTCGGTTCAGGCTGATTTTTTCAATAGATCGGGGCTAAGTAAGACTCGATATTTGCCTGACGCTTCCACCCTCGTAACCCACTTGAGTTTGATGCATAATACGGGAAGTTACTACCTGAGTCCGTAGGCCCATGCCGGGACCATTGACTCCGCGAGCCGCAGAGGGAGAGCAATATGCGTATTATTCGAAATATACCTGCGATCTGCATTGTCATTGCAGCCACTTTCCTTTTGCTGGCCTGTGCGGGCCAGACACGGGTCGAGAGCAACATGCATATCAAGGGCGCGCCCGACTGGGTCAATGAGGGGACCGCAATCCTCAAGAACAAGAAGGGGCGCCTGTTTCACGGGGTCGGTTCAGCCCCCCCCATGGGCGACCGCTCCTTGCAGACAGATACGGCAGACAACCGGGCGCGCGCGGCCCTGGCCCGCATCCTGACTTCCTATATGGAGATCGTCTCCAGCGATTACACGCACGCAGAGGGTGATGGGGGTGCCGCTCCCGACCAGAGCATTACGCGCCAGATCGACAACATCACCCGCGTCAACCTCACCGGCAGCCGCATCATCGGACGCTGGCGGGATAAAAAGACGGGTATTGTCTATGCCATTGCGGAACTGGATATGAAACAGGTCAAGGATACCCTCAAGGGAGTAAAGGACATGAATGAAGGCTTTAGAGACTATGTTGCCACCCATGGCGACAACATTTTTGACAGAATGGCGCGAGGAGGAGAATGATGAGACGGAGGTTGTCACTGACATGGATACTGATTGCCATCGTGGCCCTGGGGGCCTGCGCAACCAAGGTGGAGCGCATTGAAACCGATGAGGTGCGGGATCTCAGCGGTCAGTGGAATGACACGGACTCGCGCCTGGTTTCCGAGGAAATGATCGCCGATGTGCTGTCCCGCCCCTGGCGCACCGAGTTCGTCAATGAACATGGGGAGATGCCCACCGTCATCGTGGGCGGTATCCGCAACCTCAGCCAGGAGCACATCAATGTCAATACTTTCGTCCGTGACATGGAGCGCGCCCTGATCAACTCCGGCCAGGTCTCCTTCGTGGCCTCCAGTGAGGAGCGTGGCGAGATACGCGGGGAGCGCCTGGATCAGGATCTGCATGCGCGGGAGGACACCCGTAAACCGATGGGGCAGGAGATCGGCGCCGATTTCATGCTCAAGGGAGAAATCAACACCATCATCGACAAGGAAGGCAAGCGACAGATACGTTACTACCAGGTGGATCTGACCCTTATCAGCCTGGCCGACAATCGCAAGGTCTGGGTAGGCCAGAAGAAGATCAAGAAGTTCGTCACCAAGCCCAGCCTCAGGCCCTGACGGCCCCCATGGAGAGGATGCGTTGCCATCTTCTCCTATGGTGTCTGATCCATGAAATGGATACTGAGACATGCCATTGCCGGCATCCTGGTGCTTGTTTCTGCCGGCTGCGCCACCTATAGCGATTGGGCCGGTCAAATGGAGCATGAGGTCGCTGTCGGGAACACGGCCGGTGCGTTGGATATCCTGGAGAAACATCTCGATGGAAAGCGTGATCAGGTGCTCTATCTGCTCAACCGGGCCATGTTGTTACGCATGGCTGGCCGGTTCGAGGCCAGTAACCGGGATTTCGAGGCAGCCAAGATTATGATTGACAAACTTTCCGCAATCAGCGTGAGCGAGCAGGGAGGCGCGTTTTCCATTAACGAGATGACGCGCAGTTACAAGGGGGAGCCCTTTGATCGTATTCTCATCCACGTATACGCCGCATTGAATTACCTGGAACTCGACCGTCCACAGGACGCCCGGGTCGAGGCGCTCCAATTGGACGGACTGTTGAATGAGCTGGCCGCGAGAGATTTCCCGGAAATGGCTGTTGCGCGCTATGTCGCGGCGCTGGTCTATGAGACCTTGCATGAATGGGATGACGCCCTGATCGATTACCGCAAGGCTTACCAGGCATACGGCCAATACCCCGGGGGATTCCACGTGAGTGTGCCTGCGCAGCTCAAATATGATCTCCTTCGCCTGACGCGCCGCGTGGGACTGCGTGATGAATACGAGCGTTACAGGGAACAGTGGGGGAAATTGGACGACCCTGAACTCGACGAGCGCATGGCGCGGGGCGAGTTGATATTTCTGCTCCACAGTGGCCTGGCGCCTCTCAAATTCTCGGAAAATGTCACTGCGGTGACGCGGGATGGTGAACTGGTCACCCTGTCGATGCCATACTATATCCCGCGTGCGGTGACTGTGACCTCCGCGCTCGTGCGAGAAAACGGGCGTAGCGTGGAGGCCGAAATGTTCGAGGATATCAATGCGGTTGCGCAATATACCCTGGACAAGCAGAAACCCGCATTGCTGGCGCGCGCCATCGCGCGCGCCGTACTCAAGCATCAGGCGACAGAGGCGGCGGGTGACCGGGACGATGCCCTGGGATTAATCGTCAATATGGCGGGCGTTCTGAGCGAGCGCGCCGACACCCGCAGCTGGTCGACCTTGCCTGGCCGCATCTATCTTGCGCGTCTGCCGCTGGCGCCCGGCAACCACAAGATCTCTGTGGATCTGAGGGACCCTACAGGCGCGCTGGTGGCGCGCAAGGATTTTTCCTTCACGCTGAAGGCCGGCGGGAAACGCTTCATAACGCTGCACTGGGTCGACGAGCGGGACCTGATGCCCACATCCGCCCATGCAGTCACAGTGGGAGAGCGACATTGAAATCCGGAATGGTTCTCGCGGCAGGCCTGGTGCTCGCTTGTTTATTGGCGGCTTGCACCACGCAACCCGGACGGCAAGACAGGCCGGAGTGGGTCGCCAGTCAGGCATCGGCGTGGCCGAACAGCCAATATCTGACCGGGCGTGGTTCCGGTCCTACGCTGGGGCAGGCCGAGAGCCGCGCACGTGCGGCACTGGCGCTCATCCTGGAAGCCCGCATCGATGCCGAGGTGCGTGACCAGACACGTTTCGAGGGTTCTGGGAAGGAGGGTGGCGCGGGTCAGGGGCGTATAGCGTCCCAGGTCACAAGAAATATTTCGGCGCGCACCAATCAGGTCGTCAGGGGCATCGAGATTGCCGATCGTTGGCAGGACCCGGCCAGTCAGGAATACCATGCGCTGGCCGTCCTCAAACGCGCATCTGCGCAGCAGATGCTGCGCAGTGATATTCTCAGGCTGGACCAGATGACGGCCTTCCTGGTCGAACGGTCGCGCGCCAGTGGGGAGCTTCTTGCCGCTATTGCCGCGGCCAGTCGGGCGGTGGAAGCCCAGGCGGAGCGGCTTGCGCTGCAGAGGATGCTGCAGGTGATCGACCGCAGTGGGCGCGGAATCCCGGCGCAATGGTCATTGGCGCGCCTGATCAGTGACAGGGACGCCCTCATTGGCAGAATTTCCATACAGGCGCGCGCGCAGAATAGTGATATGCCGGATCTCGCCAATCGCCTGGCTGCCGCCCTGGCGCATGCCGGTTTCAAGGCGCCGCAGGCGGGGGAAGCTATAGACTATGTTCTCTCTGTGCGATTGGATGTGGATGACCTGGGCCGACAGGATGGCTGGTTCTGGTTGAAAGGCACGCTGTCATTGATGTTACAGGATGGCGAAGGCAGGGAGCGCGGCGTCAGGCGCTGGGATATCAAGCAGTCGGGGCGGGACCCGAAGCTGGCGCAACGCCGGGTAAGGGATCAGGTGGACAGGATTCTCGAAGAAGACCTGCGCGCCACGATTATCGATTTTGCTTCTCCCTGACGACAGGTGAGGCGTCAGGCATATGCAGCATTCACCCGCTTTTTGGCGATGATTGGGTATACTTCTTGCCCCACGTGAAAAAAAAAGCTAGTTTATGCGGCATTGTGTAATCATGATCAATGTTTTGAAGTATTCGACCAATATCCATAAGGGCCTGCTGCTCACCGCATTGCTCTATTTGAGCGGTTGCGCAAGTCTCGCGACCCATGGCCTGACCCAGGGCATTGCCAACAGTATTCAGAACCAGAACGATATCGCCATCGTGGAGGCGGGGATGCCCGCTTACCTCCTGATGGTGGACGGTATGATTATCGATACCCCTCACGATGCCACTTTGCTGATGGCCGGAGCACGCCTCTACAGCGCCTACGCTGCGGTGTTTGCAACGGATGAAGCGCATGCGCGCATGCATGCCGGTAAGGCCTACCGCTATGCGCAGCGGGCGGTGTGCCTGGAATTGAGTGAGCTGTGTTCTGATGACGCCAAGGACTTTGAGCGCTTCACGGCGCTTGTAAACCGCGTCATGGGCAGGGAGGGGGTCGAGCTGCTCTATACCTATGCCACGGCGTGGGCATCATGGATACAGGCCAACAGTGGTGAGTGGCACTACCTGGCGGACCTGCCCAGGGTCGAGACCCTGCTGAAGCGGGTCACGGTACTCGATGATGACTATGAGCATGGCATGCCCCACGTCTACCTTGGCGTCATCAATGCTCAATTGCCTGCAACCCTGGGAGGCCGGCCGGAGGTCGGGCGCACCCATTTCGAGCGCGCCATCGAACTGAGCCATGGCGAAAACCTCATCGCCAAGGTAGAATACGCCCGCACCTATGCGCGCCTGCTATTTGAGCATGAGCTCCATGACAGATTGTTGAAGGAAGTGCTGGTCGCCGATCCCGAAGTGGAAGGGCTGACTTTAAGCAATGTGATCGCCCAGAAACAGGCGCGGATCTTGCTGGAAGAATCCGGTGAATACTTCGAGGACTGATCTGCATGACTAAATTACTTCTGGTGTTGTCGGTATTGCTTGCGAGCTTCCAGGCGCAGGCCATTACCTTGAAAATTGCCACTATCTCGCCAGATGGCACGGCGTGGATGAAGGAACTGCGCAAGGCGGCCGCGGATATCAAGCAGCAGACTTCAGGGCGTGTCAAGATCCGTTTCTACCCGGGCGGTGTCATGGGCAATGACAAGAACGTCCTGCGCAAGATGCGCATCGGCCAGTTGCACGGCGGCGCCATGATCGGTGGCGGGCTGGGGCAGATCTACCCCGATTCCCAGATCTACAGCCTGCCTTTCGCCTTTCGTAACACCGAAGAAGTGGATTTCGTGCGCGCGCGCATGGATGATGTCATAACGCAGGGGCTCTATGAGCGGGGTTATGTCAGCTTCGGTCTGGCCGAGGCGGGCTTTGCCTATCTCATGTCCAACAAACCTATCTCGGGCATCGCGGATCTCAATGACCGCAAGGTCTGGGTGCCCGAAGGGGACGTCATCAGCCAGATGGCCTTCGAAGCCGTAGGGGTGTCGCCCATCTCTCTGCCTCTGCCGGATGTGCTGACTGCCTTGCAGACGGGCCTCATCGATACCGTGGGGGCCTCTCCCATCGGTGCCATTGCGCTGCAATGGCATACCCGTGTGAAATATGTCACGGATACGCCACTGATGTATCTCTACGGTATCCTTATCGTCAGCCGTAAAGCCTTCGACCGCATCAAACCCGAGGACCAGCAGGTCGTGAGGGCCACCCTCATCGATGTGTTTCAGCGCCTCAACAAGATCAACCGCCAGGACAATGAACAGGCGCGCCATGCCCTGGCGGCTCAGGGCATCGAGTTCATACGGCCGAGTGAAGAAGAAAAAGCGCACTGGGACCGCGCCATCAAGGGCCGGCTCATCGAAAACCGGGGCAACGGTTATTTTTCCAAGGCCATTCTGGACAAGCTGCTGACCAATCTGGATGCCGCCAGAAAGCAATAAATCCTTTCATTGGCTATCCAGAATAGGGCGTTTCACGGCCCTGCTGGAGGATGCGCTGCTCGTCCTCATGTTATCGGCCATGATCATCATCGCCGTACTGCAGATCCTGTTGCGTAACTATTTCGATCTTGGGCTGGTATGGGGCGACTCCCTGTTGCGCGCCCTGGTATTGTGGGTGGGGTTGTTGGGCGCCATCGTTGCGAGCCGCAACGAGAATCATATCTCCATCGATATCCTCTCCCGTTTCATGTCTGCCCGCACTCGGGCAATAGCCAATATCGTAACGGATTTTTTTACCGTGGTGGTATGCGCTGTCGTCAGTTACTACAGCTACCGCTTCGTTGAGCTGGACTACGAGGCCGGCGTCTCCACTTTCGGCAATTTGCCCGCCTGGGTCATTGAATCCATCCTGCCCGTGGGATTTGCCGTGATCGCCCTGCGCTATGCGGGCGGGCTGCTACGCAAGGTGCAGGCGCTGCGAGGAATGAGCGGATGATTCTCGCCAGTCTGGGCCTGCTGTTGCTGGCCCTCATGGGCGCGCCCTTGTTCGCCATCATTCTGGCTTCCGCGCTGCTGGGCTTCTATGCCTCGGAAATCGAACTCACGGTGGTGGCCATGGAGTTTTATCGTTTGGCGGAGATGCCTGTCCTGCTGGCCATCCCTTTGTTCACTTTTGCAGGCTACCTTCTGAGTGAAAGCAAGGCCCCGGCGCGCCTGGTGCGCCTCACCCGGGCATTGCTGGGCTGGATGCCCGGTGGTCTGGCCATCGTGGCGCTTACGGCCTGCGCCCTGTTCACCGCCTTCACCGGCGCATCGGGGGTGACCATCGTCGCGCTTGGCGCCCTGCTGTTTCCCGCCCTTCAACAGGCCGGCTTCCGTGAAAATTTCAACCTGGGGCTGATTACCACCTCAGGCAGCCTGGGTGTGCTGTTTGCGCCATCACTGCCCCTGATCCTGTATGCCGTCATTGTCCAGCAACTGGCAGTTGGCGCGCCGGTCACGGTAGACGACATGTTCCTGGCGGGCATCCTGCCTGGCATCGTCATGCTGGTGGCCTTGTCGTCGTGGAGCATGTGGCAGAGCAGGGGGCAGCAACTGACGAAATTCTCCTGGACTGAGGCCCGGGACGCCATCCTGGAGGCGAAGTGGGAGATACCGCTGCCATTTTTCGTGTTGGGCGGTATCTACAGCGGTTATTTCGCAGTCTCCGAGGCGGCGGCGGTGACGGTCTTGTATGTCCTGGTATCCGAGGTGTTGATCTATCGCGAGATCAGTTTCAGGCGGCTCCCCGTGGTGATGCGTGAATCCATGGTCCTGGTAGGGGCCATCCTCATCATTCTGGGCGCCTCGCTGGCTTCCACCAATTATCTTATCGACGCGGAAGTTCCCACGCGCCTGTTCGAGATGATCAAGGAGAACATCTCCAATCCTCTGACCTTCCTGATCCTGCTCAACATCTTTTTGCTCATTCTCGGCACCATGCTGGATATCTTCTCCGCTCTGGTCATCATGGTGCCCTTGCTATTGCCCATCGCTCTGGGTTATGGCATCGACCCGGTGCATCTTGGCATCATCTTCCTCGCCAATATGCAAATCGGTTATTTCACCCCGCCAGTGGGCATGAACCTGTTCATCGCCAGCTACCGTTTCAAAAAGCCGGTCATGCAGCTTTATCGGGCCACTTTGCCCTTTTTCTTTATTCTGCTGCTGACGGTGCTCGTCATCACCTACTGGCCCGCGCTTTCCCTGACCCTGCCGGGGCGTTAATGCATTTCTGACTGGTGGGGTGCACACGCAGGCTGGCTCATGTCTTTACCGGCGGGCCACGGCACTGAAGAGGCAATTGACAGTCTTATGGGAGTGGCGTAAGTTTTACACCTCCGGTTTCAGTATAGGCGCCAGAAAGCGTGAATTTTATGATCTGATGGTAATGACCCATAAAAAAATCACTCGTATTCTGCTTTTCGTCTCACTTATGACCGGTGTCTTACCGTTGCATGCCCGTCAGATGAAGCAGGGTCCTGATGACTTTGAGTCCCTGCTCAGGCTATCCCTGGAAGACCTGGCCGCCCTGACCGTTACGGTTTCCTCTTATAAACCCGAGTCTATCGTTGAAACCCCGGCCATCATCTCCCGTTATGATGCGCGGAAGATGGCCGGCATCGGCTTGAGGACGTTGCAGGATATGCTGTCTTTCATTCCGGGCATCACGGTCCAGGATCATCTCTTTGGCCAGCCATTTGTTTCCATGCGCGGAATCTATGAGGGTTTTAACCAGAAAGTGCTTTTTCTTCTCGACGATACGCCTTATTTCATGCCGTCCCATTCGGATGTTCCCATACTGGGAATCCCCATCGAGTCCATCGATCATATCGAAGTCATACGCGGCCCGGGCGCTGTTTACTATGGCACGAATGCCACTGCGGGTGTCATCAAGGTTGTGACGCGCAAGGACAAGGACAACTCGCTCACCCTGCGTGTTGGAGAGAACCGCTATGCCAACGGGGGAGGCTACATGGGCAGCGGCGGGAAATCATGGGGGAAGGTCAGCGCCGCGTTTGAGCTGCAGCGTGATGATGGCTACCGCGCCACTTATCCCGCCTATAGCGACGGTAATGCAAGCTTCGATGAGGGGCTCATCGACAAGAGGCGAGAGACCAGTTCCGCCCTTTTGAATTACCACTACAAGGGGTTTAAGGCCCAGGCCCATGTCTTTGAAACCATGTACACGGGAATCGCGGAGCCGCGCCAGGTGGAGAATTTCAATGAGATCATTTACAAGGGCTATCTTTTCGGCCTGAGAAACGATTGGCAGAGTGAGCGGTCCACGGTCAGTCTTTTCATGGACTATAATAATTTCCACCCGGAATTTGAGATCGATAATTTTTTCAGCGATGGCGGGCCTGCGGCCATTACCCTCGGTAATGGCAGAAAAGGAGGGTTCCGCTTCGAAAATGGAGGAAGGAAAAACTACCGCTGGCGCAGTGGTGTGACGGCCAGCTACAAATTGCGAGAGAATCTTGGGCTGTTTCTCGGAACTGAGCATGAGCGTCGTTCTTCCGGGGATTATCAGGTGTTTGATGAAACGACTGGCGCCATAACGGGCAGTATCTATGATGATTTCGATCTGACCGAAAATTCACTATATGGTGAACTGGATTACCGTCCTGCGGAACATTGGCGTTTTCTTTTCGGCGGACGTTTTACGGACAACAGTATTACAGGTGGAGACGTCGTCCCCCGTCTCAGTTCCATCTATCAGATCAACAAAAGGCAATCCATCAAATTGCTTTACTCAGTTGGTTTCAACGCACCCAGTTTTTCACAGCTCAAGGCGGATATCCCCCCTTTTGTGGTCGGCAACGAAGACCTCAAGCCGGAGAAGGTGAAATCCCTGGACCTGGCCTATACCTATGCCAATAAGGGGCTGCTGTTTGTCGCCAATATCTGGCAGATGCATGCCAATGATTTTATTCTGAACCGCGTTGTCGACGGCACCAAGAGTTTTTTCAATGCCGGGGATTTCAGCCGTGAGGGACTCGAGCTGGATATCCAGTACAGCCCCGCACCGGAAATGAAAATGTATTCCAACGTGGCCTATTACAGAGGCGGGGATTCATACAGCGAGCGCGATATGGCGCGGAAATTCATTCCCGAATGGACGTTGAATATTGGTGGATATGGGCAGTTCCTGAGGAGAAATACAGCGGGATTTTCTCTTCGTTATATTGGCGCGCGCGCCAGAGCGGGCAGCCTGTGGCTGATGAACCTGGATTACCAGTTCCGTTGGAAATATCTGCGATTGTTTGCAACCCTGGAAAACCTTCTCGATGAGGAGGTCCTGCACCCCAATATGGGTGAACTCAGTGATCGTCTGACACCGGGTGGACAGGATAGAAATATCAAACTGGGAATCCGCTATTTTTTTTGACCGGCGCATATTTCATCATTTACCCCAATTCTCTTCGGGGGAGAGGGGATAAAGGCAATAGCGCCGCATAATGGGATGGGATTTACGGATTCCCGTATGAAACATTATTAACCAGGCAACAATATATATCGTATTCAGGACTTCAGGCATGTGCTGGAACAAGGCGCGGTACGCGGGCAATGGTGATTCCATTGGCAAGCGCCGCAACGCGGTACCGGCGCATGCCTGAAGTTCCTAACTGATTGAAATCAAAGGACAGGCCATTGCGTGCCGGCCTGCTGACTGCGTTGGCGGAATTTGCTGTAGAATGACTACAGCGGTATTCCGCCGCCTTGCAGCGAACCGGTACGCAATGGCTGAATACGATATATATTGTTGCCGGGTTAATAAACTATGTCATGGACTAGACCCACAATAGCCAATATCTGTATTTTAGCGGCATTTCTGCTGCTTCCCGTGCAATTGTGGGCTGCTGACAATGATAAGACCCCCAAAATCAAGGCGGCCTATATTCACCAGTTCAGCCATTTTGTGTCATGGTCCGATAATGGTGATGCCTCTAAAACGCCTGATGCCCTGTTGACCATCTGTGTCATGGGACATGACCGGGTCGGCGAATATCTGGAGCGGCTAGCAGGACACAGTCATGGTTCCTATTCCATTGGGGTCGAGCATCTGGCTTCGCCTTCTGCCGCGCATCATTGTGAGATTTTGTATATAGCATCCCGGTCACTCGCGGCGGTGGATGAAATTATCCAGGGGATGAGCCGGTTCCCGGTGCTCACGGTCAGTGATATTCCCGGTTTCGTCGACCGGGGCGGGATGATCGGTTTTGTCCTCAAGGAGGATCGGGTGCGCCTGGAGATCAATCTGTTCGCCGCGCAGCGGGCGAGATTGCGCATCAGCGCCAAGTTGATAGAGGTCAGCCTGCGTGTCATTCAGGTACATGCCAACGGGGGTGGGGAGTGACGCCATTCAGGAACATTTCCATCTCCAGGAAGCTCGTCATGGTCATCATGTATGTCACATTGACCATGCTTCTTCTGGCCGGCATCACGATGATTCTGTTTGACATCTATCGGGCCAAGGAGAATCTCAGCCGAGAATTGACGACCCAGGCCCGCCTGATCGGCAACCGCAGCAGTGCTGCGCTGGTCTTTGATGACAGGGGGCTGGCCCGGGAAAATCTCTGGGCTCTCAAGGAATCACCCAATGTGCTTCTGGCCTGCATCTATGATCGGGAAGGGGACCTGTTCGCCAGCTATCATGCGTCCAAAACAAAAGCAGAGCCGGGTTGCCCGGAACCTTTGTTCAACCTGGGCGCCTCCAGGCTGTTCGACGAAACTTTTATCCATCTGACCGTACCCATCGAATTAGGGGGAGAACTGGTGGGTTACATCTATATCCGCTCCGACCTGAGCCAGATCCAGGAGAGAGTCTACAACCTGATCTATGCAACCCTGGGTTTCATGCTGGTGGGGGTTCTGATCGCCTACTGGCTGTCCCGCTCCATGCAACGCCTTATTTCCGTGCCGCTAATCAAGCTCGCCAGCGTCGCCGCGACTGTCGAAAAGCGGAGCGATTTTTCACTGCGCGTGCCGGATTTCGGCGATGATGAAATCGGACGCCTCAGCCGCGCCCTGAATTCCATGCTGGAGACGATTGAAAAACAGAACCAGGAATTATTGCAGGCCCGTGACAATCTGGAGGCGATGGTGGCGGACCGCACCCGGGAACTGGAGGCAACCAACAAGGAACTGACGGCCTTCAGCTACTCGGTATCCCACGATCTGCGCGCCCCCCTGCGTGCCATCGATGGATTCAGTCATGCCTTGCTGGAAGATTATGCCGATGGGCTGGATGAGACGGGTAAGGATTATCTGCGGCGTGTGCGCGCCGCCAGTCACCGTATGTCCGACCTTATCGATGGCCTGCTGATGCTGTCCCGCATCAGCCGCGATGAAATGGTGGTAGGCGGGGTGGATCTGTCAGCTCTCGCCCGCAATACCATTGCTCACTTGAGGGCGGCCGATCCCCAGCGCCAGGTCGAGGTGAGAATCGCTGATGAGCTGATCTGCAGGGGTGACCAGAATCTTCTGGTTACGGTGCTGGAGAACCTGCTAGGTAACGCCTGGAAGTATACTTCCAAAAAAGCAGCGGCGTGCATCGAATTTGGCGTCACCGAAAAGGATGGGTCGAAGGTATACTATGTGCGTGACAATGGAGCAGGATTCAACATGAAATATGCAGGAAATCTCTTTGGGCCCTTCCAGCGTCTCCACAAGGTGGAAGAATTTCCCGGCACGGGGATAGGCCTGGCTACGGTGCAGCGCATCATCCATCGTCACGGGGGAAGAGTCTGGGCAGAGGCGGAGCCGGAACAGGGCGCCGTTTTCTATTTTACCCTGGCATCGTGAGGGGATATCACCATGCCTGACTTAAGATCGTCCAGCAATGGCGTGCTTCGGCGCCTGTCAGCCCTTCTGGGAGAGGGGGGGGCGAGCGGTTCGGGCTGGCGTCTCATCGGACAGCATGCCCAGTTGATGCGTGCGGACAGGGGAACGGAAATGTTCCGCGCTGGTGATCCCTGCCAACATTTCGTCATCGTCCTGGCAGGGTGCATCCGTGTTCAGTACCTGGATCACAATGGCAATGAGATCGTCCTCTACCGGGTGCAAAAAGGTGAAACCTGCATTCTGACCACATCCTGTCTGCTGGGGAATGCCCGTTATCCAGCCCAGGGCATCGTGGAGGAGCCTTTGGAAGCCGCCATGGTTCCCATGGCCGTCTTTAGGCAGGCGCTGGCCCACGAGCCGGTGCGCAACTACGTGTTCAATACCATGGGCAAGCGACTCGTCGATCTCATGTTGCTGGTGGAGGAAGTGGCTTTCCGCCGCCTCGATGGCCGTCTGGCCCAGCATCTTCTGAAACATGGGAATGTAGTACGGGCAACGCACCAGGAGATCGCCGTGGAACTGGGTTCGGCCCGCGAGGTCATCAGCCGCCTGCTCAAGGATTTCGAGCGCAAGGGCTGGATCGCCATGCGGCGGCGCCGTATCGATATTCTCCAGCCTCGGGCGCTGGAAAAGCTTGAATGTGACTAAGTCACGGAAGAGGGTGGAGCGGCAGCCTAGGGTAACAGGGTCAAGCAATAACAATGGAGATTTATCATGCAAGCAAATGTTGGCTCTTTGGACAAAACCCTGAGGATCGTCATAGGACTGGCGCTCATCAGCCTGGTTTTCGTGGGACCGCAGACTCCGTGGGGCTGGATAGGCGTCATTCCCTTGATTACTGCGCTCATTGGCTGGTGCCCGCTGTATAAGATACTTGGTATCAGCTCCTGCAAGGCCAAGGCCTGAGTTCAGGGCAGTATCGACTGTCCTTCGCCATACTTCTCTGGCATGAGGATCTCTCATGCCAGACCTTCCTCACTTGTATCCTCCACCCCATACCATGTATCTTATCCGGGCTATGGCAGCCGATGCATTGTGATATCTTTTTCCGCAAAGATGTCAGGAAAATAGACTATGAAAATACCCGAGATACTGGTCATAGAGGTTCACCGCGCGCCGGGGAGCCTGGCCAAGGTCCTGCAGGTGGTGGGAGAGGCCGGCCTGTCCGTTGAGTCGTTGGAATCCATTCACCGCACCCAGGACAAGACCACCTGGGAACTGACTCTGGAGATGGACGAGGATATGGACCAGTCCCTCTTCGACCGTATCAATGCCCTGCCCGTCGCCAATCTCGTCGGCATTTCCGACCGTGTCTTCAACCGCCACCTTGGCGGCAAGATCAAGACGGTTTCCAAGGTTGCCCTGAACACGCCGCAGATTCTGCGAGACATGTATACGCCGGGCGTGGCGAGGGTGTGTCTCGCCATCAGGGACAATCCGGAATTGGTGCGCGAATACACCAGCATCGGTGAAACGGTAGCCATCGTCACCAACGGCACCGCCGTGCTGGGCCTGGGTGATACGGGGCCACAGGCCAGCCTGCCCGTCATGGAGGGCAAGGCCGCCTTGTTCCATACGCTGGTGGGCATCTCCGGCGTACCCATCCTCATCGATAGCAGGGATCCCCGTGTCATTGTTGAAACCATAGTTCACATCGCCCCCTCCTTTGGGGCCATCCAACTGGAGGATATTGCCGCGCCTGTGTGTTTCGAAGTCGAACAGGCGTTGACCGGGCGCCTGGAAATACCCGTTATACACGACGACCAGCATGGCACGGCAGTGGTCGTACTGGCGGCATTGCTCAATGCCACGCGCATTGCCGGAGTGGAACTCAGAAACAGCACCATAGGCCAGGTTGGCCTGGGCGCCGCCGGTATCGGTATCTCACGACTGCTCATCAAATATGGCGTCAGACGCCTGCTGGGCGCTGACCTGGAAGAGGGGGAGCTTGTCCGCCTGGAGGCCATGGGTGGCGAGCGCGCCACCTTGATGGAATTGATGAATAAATGCGATATCGTCATTGCCACGACAGGTGAGAAGGGACTCATCAAGCCGGATATGGTC
>JALSGV010000046.1 GCA_026982565.1 Gammaproteobacteria bacterium | reverse complement strand
TATGATGCATGGTGACCGGTCCCTGATGTAGGTGGATTGTTTGGCGATTTGAAGCCTAACGTTACACCGGTCACTTTTGCAATCTTTTCAATGAGTTGGCCTTAAGTAAGTGCCATTCTACTCTGACCCCAGTTATTTCCAGTTATTCTCCAGTTATTTGCCAGTTATTTCAGTTATTGATTATAATTTTACTCTGACCCCAGTTATTACTACCCGGTGGCTGACCTACACTGCCGGGACGGGATTTCCACCCGCTGGAATAATCGATCTTGCTCGGTCGCACTCCCCTTGATTATTGATTTATACGTGTTACGGCAGCCAAGCAACATCATTAGTAAACGATCTATCTGTTATACTTCCATCTAAATTAGCTGGATTGTCAGAGAACGAGTAACGGCGAAGCAATCGAACTTCAGGAGAACGTTCGGTGCTGATCGAGCTTAGCGTAAATATTTGACCCATATCTTCAGTAGGTACAGCATAAAAATACCCATTGAAACCAGGGTTGGCAGATCCTGCAGAAGCTGCCCCCCCCTCCCTGAGCAAAATCCATTGACCATCTGCTGACCATGTTGAAGCATCGCCGACGAGGGGAGAGTTGTCAGGTGTCGTAGCCAGCAGTCGGATATTGGTACCATCAATATTCATAATATAAGGCTTGATATACTCAAAAGATCCCCCTTTCCTAGGACCTTCCATAGTAAAAAATAGCCTTGTAGCATCCGGACTAACAGCGATTTGCCTTACAGTACCTTGCAAGCCTTCAGACAAAGTTAAAACATACTCGACCTGTGCTGAGTAAGGTGAAGTAAAATAAAGTGATCGCCCAACACCGTAGATAATGCTCCCGTCTGGGAGCCAGGTGAAATCTCTTCGATCTAGTTTTGAGTAACTGATCAACGCACCACTCCTGTTACGGATCTCTAACTGTGAGTTAGTGCTGATTGATCGCCGAAATAAAGCGATATACTGACGATCACGTGACAATATTGCCCTAGAGGCTTTGCCGAACACTTCAAACTGCTCACTATTATAACTTCCGTTTTCATCCTGCACCACTATGCAGGAACGCTCTGGATCATCTTTGCAGTCTTTAGCCACTACTACAAACTCAGATCCATCATAATCAATCGGTAACGCGTTAAAACTGGAAAGCCCGCCACGAGGAAACCGATCCTTCTGATATGGCCAGTTTGTATTAGAGATTCTGGTATATTTACCTGTCGCCATACTCATGACCCATGCTTCACCACCTTCTGTAAAAAAGAGTGATCCTGACAAATCAGCATTAAGGATCCCGGAAGCCGGAGGATCTCCGCCATTTGTATTTGGCTCAGAGCTTCCACCACCACAAGCACTTGTAAAAATAGCAATAATAAAAACAGCTACAAATGGTAAAATAAGACTGTTTTTATTCATATCTTGTCCTCCTAATTCGATCTGATGAAGTGGCCATTTGAACATCTAATCTGTTACCTGAATCCGTCTTTTCACAATAGCACCCGCCAATAATCAAAATCATTTTCTCTGCGAGCACTAAAAATGCAATTTGCAGCTACTTTGCTGTAACATTGGAATCTATCATCCTGCTTTTGGTGCAAATGATAATCATTTAACTTCTGCGACTGACACTGCCCCCTAAAAGCTATAATTACTCTGACTTTAGCAAGCCTGGCTTTATCCGTAGGCCAGTTTTTGATACACGTATTACAGGGCTTATGTCATCTTTAAGGAATAATTTAGGAGAACGAAAGATAACCAGGCGCCCTTGAGCGCCCGGCTACTTTGTAGAACAGTCGTATGTCTATTCTTATTGCTTTCTAGCAATTGCCGTAAGACCTTCACCTAGAGACTTGAGTGAAGTCGCCGTCATGTTGGCCATCATATTGAACATCTGCATATTAGCTTGATATTCAGATTGTGCCTGTATGAACTCCTCTCGATCTTCTGCTTGCGCCTCTTTGCTCTTGGTTTCATCGACACTATTATTCTTCATCGTGTCCATGTTATCCATAGCAGCATCCAGAAATTTCACCTGCACTTCCGAAAGCCCTCTCGCCAACGCAACCAGCCAATTACCACCTTCTTTTCCTTCCGCTTCTTCAGCTGCCTCTTCACAAATTCCTTGCGAAATATTTTCCAGCATATCCCCATACTCACAATTCACGGCATCCTGCGCCTCAGGCGTAGTAGGCTGCTGGTTGGAACCAATAACGTTGTCGATGAGATCCTTCGCCGCATCTTTCAAAAACTGCGGCAGCGGGGCGTTATCGATGATCGTCTTAAGGGCAGTACCCAGTGCACCCATAAAGGCATTCGCGAATGCGCCAGCGATATTGCTGCTTCCAAAGTTAGAGATCAGCGAACTCATCATGTTACCAACAACTGAACTCACTGCGCTGCTTACGACACTACCGACAATACCAGCGATTGCTCCGGCCATTTCAACTCTCCTTTACATTTATCAATTAACAAGCCATTTAACAATGGCTAAATTACCATTTTGTCATTTGACGCACTCTCGATCCTTACAGCAACCGACTGACCCAGGTTGACCAGGGCTGAATGCGTCTCCGCTGCAAAGGTCGTTCCTGCATACTTCCGGTTGACGGTTTATATTTAAGTCGATACATAAGTGATTGAATAGTTAGGACGTTCCCTAGTTAGGGATGACCCTATCAACCGATGAAGGAATACCACGGGGACTTTCCCTGTCCGTGGAGACAGCCGGAACCCACCCCTGGATTCCGGCTAAAAACAGGCCGGAATGACGATGTTCGCAACACGTTGAGTCCCGTACACAAACCATGCCTACCCCCCAAGCAAACCGCGCAGCGCCGCCGGTACGCTGTCGTGGCGTCTGAGCAGTTCATCGATCAGCAGTTGCACCAGGAAGGTGACCATGATCAGGAGGATGGCGACGGAGGCCAGGGCTTTGAGCGACATGGACAGGAAGAAGACGTTCAGCTGCTGGGCATAGCGGTTGACCAGGCCCAGTACGCTGTCGATGATGAACAGTACGACAAGCATGGGCGCGGCGATGAGCAGGGTCAGGCGGAGGAAATTGGAGAATTCGGCGGTGAAGAGTTTGACGCCGGCCTGCGCCAGGTCGGGCAGGGGCTGGCCGATGGGCCACAGGGCGAAGCTTTCGATCAGGACGCCCATCAGCAGCATGAGGCCGCCGGCGGCCATGAAGACGTAGTTGGCCAGGCGGCCGAGAAAGGCGCCGGTGAGCGAGGTCTGCTGGCCTGAGAGCGGGTCGGTGACCTGCGCTACGGTGGCGCCGATCTGGGTGTCGATCACTTGCCCGGCGGCTTCGAAGGCCCAGAGAAAGATGCCGAACAAGACGCCGATGGCGACGCCCACCACGGCTTCCTTGAAGAACATGGCGATCCAGTCCTGCACATTCAGGGCCGCCACCGGCAGGGGCGGCTGGATGACGATGACGATGAGGGCGAAGGCGACGAAGATGGCGTTGCGCACCAATGCCGGGATGAGTTCATTGGTGAACACGGGCAACACCAGAAACGCCACGGCGATGCGCGTGGTGGCCAGGCCCACCAGCAGGGCATGACTCGATAGCAGGGTGAAAATGTCCGAGGCTTGCATGTCCGCTCAGCCGCCGACCAGGGTGGGGAACTGGGAAAAGATCCGATCCGAAAAGTGGTAGAGGGATCCGCCCAGCAGGGACGCGGTGAGAAAGATGACCAGGACGATGGCGAAGAATTTCGCTGCGTATTGGAAGGTCTGTTCCTGTAACTGGGTGGCGGCCTGAATGAAGGCGATCACCAAGCCGACGATAGCCGCTGCGGCGACGGGGGGCGCGGAGAGCAGCAGGATCAGCCACAGGGCCTCTTGGATCAGTTGCAGGGCTTCGTTGCTGAACATGGCGTCATTGATAGGAAAGCACGAGGCCGTGCGAGAGTTTGACCATGCCGTCCACGAGCACGAACAGCAGCAGCTTGAAGGGCAGCGAGACCGTCGTCGGTGAGAGCATCATCATGCCCATGGCCATCAGGATGTTGGCGACGACAAGGTCGATGACGATGAACGGCAGAAAGATCAGAAAGCCGATCTGGAAGGCGATGGCCAATTCACTGATGGTGAACGCGGGCACGATGACGATGAAGTCCCGGTCTGTCAGCTCGGCGGCGTGCTCTTCGGAAACCGTTTTGCGGATGGCATTGAGGAAGAATGCCCGCTCTCGCGGGTTGGAGTGTTTGACGAGAAATTCTCGCAACGGTTCCTTTGCGGCATCGGCCGCAGTGAGCATGGAATCCGTGCTGCTGCCAATGTTCTCCATTTCTGCCACCTCCGCCATCATCGCCTGCCCCACGGGGTACATCACGTAGGCGGTCAGCACCAGGGCCAAGCCGTTCAGCACCAGGTTGGGCGGCACCTGTTGCAGGCCGAGGGCGTTGCGCAGCAGGCTCAGCACCACAATGATCTTGGTGAAGGACGTCACCATGACCGCAACAAAGGGCGCGAGCGCCAGCAATACGACGGTGACCAGCGCCGACGACGGCGAGAATTCTGTCAGATCCATGTGACGATACCTTTAGGGCTGACGCTGCGTGGTGGTGATGGCGCGCACGAAAACCCCGTAGCCGTTGCCAACGGGCATCAGGTCGCCGTGTGCCAATACGCCCCGGGGGCTGCTTATTTCCACCTCGAACGCCGCCAGGGTTCGGCCAAGCTCGAACAGCGGCTGTTCCGCCCAGCCGGTGAGCCGATCCACGGCGATGGGCAGGCGCTGGCGCAGGACGATGTCGACCAGCTCGGCATCGGCGGCAGGCGTCTCTGCCGCCGGGTGCGCAGCGGGCTGATGCGCGGTGTTTGATGCGTAAGGTTCGAAGATGAGCCGCTGCTGTCCGGCATCCAGTTCGGCGCTGAACGCCAGCGCCGGATGTGCGCACAGCCTGGCCTGACAACGCCAGAAGGGCTCGAAGGATGCCGGTACCAGCATCAGCCCGCCGGGCTCCAGCAGGGCGAGTTGCCGGTGTGGCACGAGGGCGTTCGATACCATCACCTCACACGGCAATGCCGCCCAGCGCATGGCGGCGGCGAGCGCTGCCGGTGGCGCGGCCAAATGCGCCAGGGCGTCGAGCGGCAGGTGCATGACCGCCTTTTTGACCGCGGCCCCTGTATCGGAACCGGGCGGCGTCCATGTCACCCTGAGGTGGTCGTCCCGTGGCGGGGGCATGGCGCCGGGCTCCAGATCCAGCGGTACACCCAGCCAGTCTTCCAACTGGCGGATCAGGGCCTCCGCCCGCCCGAGACGCAATGCGGCACGCAGACAGGGATCCGTTACGGCCTGTGCTGTTCCGTCATCGTTTGTGCAGATGCCGAAAGCAACGCTCCCCAGCGGCGTTTCTGCGTGGAACCCTTCGAGCAATCCTTCAGGTGAACGCGAGTCTTGCTGCCCGCGCCTGGCGGCGGAGGCGGCGGTTTCTGTTTCGTTCGGCATTTCCCCCCTTGTCCGCCCGCGCCAGTGATTCGGCAAACGCGTCGGCAGAGTTGGCGTCGCCTTGCGCACTCGCCACCGTGGTGTGTGTCATTGCATCGGTCTCCATCACAAGGTTTGGCTCATCCGTCCGGTTACGACCATCTTGATCAGATCCGGCAGCGATTTGGCCCGCAGCTTGTTCATCACCCGCGAACGGTGAACTTCCACGGTCTTGATGCTGATATCAAGATGATCCGCGATCACCTTGTTGAGTTTGCCGTCGACAATACCTTGCAGTACTTCCCGCTCTCTGGGCGTCAGCCGGGCAAAGCATTCCTGGTACGCCGCCTGCGCCGGATCCGGCCCGGCGGCTTCATCGCCCGCCGCCGTCATGGGTCGCTCGCCGCCCTGCCGGGGTGACGGGCTGAATGCCGCTTCCAGGGCGGACTCCAGCGCCACATCATCGAGCGGTTTTTCAAGAAAGGTGATGGCGCCCTTCTTCATCGCCTCGACGGCCAGGGGAACGGCGGCATGTCCGGTCATGTAGATCACCGGCGAGGGGATGCCTCGTGCGTGCAGGGCGTCGTGCATATCAAGCCCCGACATCCCGGGCATGCGCACGTCCAGCAGCACGCACACCTGTTCCGGAGTCTCCTCTCCGGCCAGCTGATCCAGCGCCCGATCCGGGCTCTCGAAACTCTCCACCTGGTAGCCGGCGCCTTGTAACCACCATTCCGCCGACTGGCGGAATTCGGCGTTGTCGTCAACGATGAAAATGGTTTTTTGTGTCATGGCGTTTTTCCTTGCGCTGCTGTCCTTGGGTTCGCGTCTTGGTGGGCGGTGCCCACCCTACGGCTGGGTTGATTCGGGTTCGCCATCGGCCTTTGTGTCCCCCAATACCGGCAATGTGATGTGAAACGTGCAACCGGCAGCCTCGTTATGCGACAGCCAGAGCCTGCCCTGGTGCAATTCGATGAACGAACGGCAGATGTTCAGGCCGACACCCATGCCGGTTGGCTTGGTGGAAACGAAGGGCACGAAGAGGTTTTTTTCCGCCTCCGCCGAGAGTCCGCAGCCCGAATCCGAGACGGTGATTTCCACTTGGCCTTCGACAGCTTGCACCCTGACTTCGAGGCGTCTCGCGTCGTGGGGGGCACCACGCATGGCATCGATGGCGTTGCGCAACAGGTTCACCAGCACCTGCTGCAACATCACTTCATCACCCTCCACGGACAAGGCGGAATCCCCCAGATTGACACACACCACAATCCCTTCCCGCTGGATTTCCCAGTCCAGCAAGACCATGCTGGCGCGCACCAGTCCGACGAGATCGATACGTGTCCGCTGGGGCTGGAGCGAGTGGGTGTAGTCGCGAATGCGGGCGATGATCCTGGCTGCGAACCTCGCTTGATCGATGGCGCGGTCGAGCGCCGTGAGAATCTCATTGTTGTCCGCGCCTCCCCGGCGCAGACGCATGCCGATGCCCCGCAGCAGGTTGGAGATCGCGCCGATGGGCTGGTTGATTTCATGTGCGAGGGTCGTCGCCATCTCGCTGACCGAGATGGCACGGGAGGTAAAAAGCAGCCGCTCCCGGTCTTCGAGATGACGCTGCGTTACCCGTTCCCGCTCGGCGATGTCCTCCACGCGGAGCACAACGCGGTGCTTGCCGGCCCGGGCGACAGCCGCCTCGAAACGCACGCGCCCTTCGTAATGCACCACCCCGCGCACGGGGCCGGCCACTGCCGTTTCCTCGCCCTGCATCCCGGCCACACACCTGTCGAGCCCGTCGAAGGCGAGCAGCAGGGTCGCCAGCGAGGCGCCCGGCGGCACTGCCGGGAAGCGGCTTGCAAACTCCGCAGAGCACCACGACACCTTGTCTGACGCTAAATCGATGAACACCACAGGATCCTGTAGCGCATCGAACAGGGCAATGGCTTCGGCGTCGGCCAATATACCGGAGGCCCGCACGCCGGGTCGTTGCGGTGACGACTGTGAATGCGTGTTGTTCATGGGCCGTGCCAGCGATGCAGGGGCACGGTGGAAATCACCACCTGCAGACTGAATTGCGCGCCCAGGGTGGCCCAGAAGCGGGAGGCGTCCGGGATGTGCAGACGAACCTCCGTCCACAGACCCGGCAGCACCGGGCCGCGCCCCACCTGAATGACAGCGCCGCGCGGCCCGGGAACGGTGGGTTGCACGCGCAGGCGCCAGCGGCTGTTGGCGGCGCGGTCCTTGTAAGCACGCAGCGTCATCCAGCCCGCCGCGTGCGGGGGTTTCGCCCAGCCGAGCCGCGCGGCCAGGCCGGCCACCCGCCCCTTGCCGGCCGCATCACGCCACAGGAAACAGGCCCGCGCCGCACACTGCGGTTCACCCGGGTCACTGAAGGGAAACACGGCCACTATCCGCCGCGCGCCCTGCAACTGCCGCAGCATGTCCGACCGTCCGCCGCTGACCAGGGCGTCGAGAATCTCATCAAACAAGGCGTCATCCTGCATCGCGGGAGCGGTCTCAATGACGCCCTCCAGCACGCGGGTGTCATCGCCGGGTACATAACGAACGCCGGATTGCGATGCCCGTTTTTTCTGCTCTGATGGTTCTGTCGCGTCATCCTCCGCCTGCCCGGATCCGGCTTCGTCCCGGCGGCTGTCGTCGCGCGAATCCCGCCGCCTGCGCAGGGCCGCCTCATCAGGGGGCACGGTACCCGTCAGCGACTGCATTTGCGCGGCGCCCGCGTGCAGCGCCGCGACGGCGGCCGGTGTGAGGTTGAGTTCGTGCACCCCCGTACCGCCACTCATGCCGCTGGGTTCGGCGCGCAGATTGCCGAGGGCGGAAAGCGTATTTTCTGCGCGCAGGGCAGCCACCGCGGTTTCCACGCGATTGGTGAGATTTGTCGCCAGGGGTGCCTGCGAGCGCAGCCGGGCCGCTTGTTCGTCGGTGGGTATTTGCGAGGCGGGCTCTGCCGCCGCATTGCCATTGGCCGGGGTCGCCGCCGGATTTGCCGCCATCGCATCCAGGGCGCCCGGCAGCTGGAGCTGGTGCTGCATCAGCGTGGAAAGGCTTATTTCAGCCGTCATTGCCAAGCCTTTGATGAAGGCCAAACGCCCGGCACGCGGCAACGGCGCGGCGCTGTCTGTCCTTGCGGGGCAAGGCCTGCCACTGACGCCAGCGGTCTGTGTCAATGACGTAGTGCTGGGCCGGTTCGCCCTCGTAGTCCCGTACGCCGCGATCCTCGAACCCCAGGGCGATGACGCAATAGCGCACCGAGCGGTGCGCGATATGGCCCACGGCCCATACCCGGTCTCGGCCCAGGGTGGTGAAGGCGTGCGCCAGCAGCAGCTCTCCGCCTTCCAGGGCCAGGCCGGTGCCCCACACCTCGGGCAGCAGGCGGCTACCCAGCTCCACCTCTTCCGGATCCCCGGACATGGGCATCAGGTTGAACCAGCCGGCGAACCGGGGCCGTGGCTGAAGCAGGCGGGCCAGGGCGGACGGCGACAGTGTCTTGCTCACTTCTTCACGCATTCCCGGTCGATTCAGTTCATCGGCATCGAGGGTCGCGACCATGCGCTCCGCGCACCAGATGCCGAGTCCCTCGTGCTGCCGATACAGTGTCTGCAGGCGCACGATCAATTCATGCACCACGGTATGCTGATCCAGCGGATGGTCGTCCACCAGCAGGGCCCGTACACGCGGGTCTTTATGCATCTCCACCAGCGCATAACGATCTGCGAGAGAAAACTCCCGCAGGTGCAGCCGTGGCGTCGTCAACCAGGGTGATGGCGGTGGATTAAGGGTCATGACGTCTCTTCACGGCTGACGATGACATGCGTGACGCCCTGCCCCAGCGCTTCCAGTCGTTCCCGCAGCCGATGCAGATGCGGATTCACCAGCGACGGGCCACCACCCTGCACGGTCAACGCCACCGACCAGGATCCGCAGGCGGCCTCCCGGGTCAAGGCGACCTGGGACACCACCAGGGCGGAATCATGCAGCATAAAGCGCCACGCCTGCTCTCCGTCGCTGACCACGGCGCCCCCCGTCCGTTCCAGCAGCGCGGTGAAATCGTTCAGGGTCATGGTGGCTGAATCCGCGGGCAACGACTCGACGGCAGCGATGCCCGCTAGTGACGGCGTGTGCAGCGCCGACGTCTCCAGCACGGCATCGGCATCCTGCCATGGGCCATCCTGGCGAAGGGGGCGTTCATCGTTCAGCACCGGTACGGGTGCGAGCAGCTGCTCATCATCGTCCCTACTTATGGCATCAGCGACGGGCGGCCACGAATCCAGTGCATCCGCACGACGGGGGCTGGCCGCCGGAAGCGGCTCATCAGCAACCGGCGGTTCTGCACCCGGCGCCCGCTGCGACGACTCAAGCCGCCGTATTGAACGCGCAAAGTCATCGCCGTCGCGCAGCTGATCGGACGGCCCGGCGGGCGCATTAAGGAGGCGCGGAGATGATTGTCGCGCGGTGATATCGATCCCGCTCATAGCCTCCTCCCCGGGATCATCTGCTCGGCGGCCTCCATTTCCTGGCGCTGTTCCGCATCGCGCGCCAGGCTGCGGCGTGTATCGTCCAGCAGGTTTTGCGCTGCCGACTCGCGCGAACGGGCCCGCAACCACTGCTGCCTCGCCTCCTCGGCCTGCGCCTCGGCTTCTTGCAGCTCCCGCTGGTCATCCTGCAACCAGTATTCATCGCGCTCCAGGGCTTCATCCAGACAGGCCCGCCGGGCGCTGGCAAAACCGGCAAAGCGAGTCAATTCCGTCGCCCCCTGGGTGGCCACATGATCGAACAGGGCTGTGCGCTGATGGCGCAGATCCTCGATGCGCGCCTGACGCTCCCGCATTGCCGCCATAACCGTCTCGCACTTGGCCCGCCGGGTACGGTATTCGGCTTCGGCAACGGATACGCGCAGACCCTGCAAGCGCAGCAACTGGGCAAGATGCCGTAAACGAAGCCGGCTCATTGGGCGATGTCCTGTAACTGCGCAATGGTTTCGTCCAGGGCCGCGGCTTCATCGGGGTGCTGACGCAGCAGGCCATGGATGGCATGCAGTTTTTCGATGGCCTCGTCGGCAATGGGGTCGCTGCCGGCCTTGTATTCGCCCACTTGCAGCAAAAACTCGATCTCGGCATGCTTGGCCAGCAAGGCGCGCAGGTGGACAGCCGCCTCCTGGTGCGCCGGTTCCGCGATACGGGTAAAAACCCGGCTGGTGCTGCCGAGCACGTCGATGGCCGGATAATGGCCCGCCTGCCCCAGCTTGCGCGAGAGTACGATATGGCCGTCGAGAATGGAGCGCACCTCCTCGGCGACCGGGTCGCTGCCGTCTTCATCTTCACTCAATACGGTGTAAAACGCGGTAATGGAACCCCTGGCATCGTTACCGCTGCGCTCGAACAGGCGAGGCAGTTCGGCGAACACCGAGGGCGGGAATCCACGCCGTACCGGGAGTTCGCCCACCGACAGTCCGACCTCCCGCAGGGCGCGTGCGAAACGGGTCACCGAGTCCATTAACAACATCACCCGCTTGCCCTGGGCGCGAAACCCTTCGGCAATGGCGGTGGCGGCCTGGGCCGCGCGTACCCGCTCCATGGCGGGGCGATCAGATGTGGCGACCACGATGACGGAGCGACGCAGACCCTGTTCGCCCAGGCTGTCTTCAAGGAATTCACGGACTTCGCGCCCGCGCTCACCGACCAGGGCGATCACATTGACATCAGCGGTCGCCTGCCGGGCCAGCATCCCCAACAGGGTCGACTTACCCCCGCCGGCCATGGCAAACACGCCCATGCGTTGCCCGACACCGACCGTCAGCATGGCGTCCACGGCACGGACTCCGGTAGCAAAAGCGCTGTCGATGGGTTTTCGCCTGAGCGGGTTGGGCGCCTCCGTATAAAGGGCCTGCTCGGTAAGGCCGGCGGGCAGGGGCCGGTCGTCCAGCGGCTTGCCAAAACTGTCGATAACACGGCCCAACAAGCCCGTGCCAAAGGGCACGGTGGATCGCTCCTGTAACACTTCAACCTCGGCGTCCACCGCCACGCCTTGCAGGCTCGCCAGTGGCAACAGAATCGCCTGCCCGTCGGACAAACCCACCACTTCGGCAATGAGCCCCTTGCCCGAGTCACGATCAATGATCCGGCACTGCTGACCGATGCGCGCATGCACGCCGCTGACGCGCACTGTGGTGCCGAGCGCCTGCACGACTCGGCCCCGCTGCGTCACCGTGCGCACGCTGCGCAGCAGTGGCGCCATGCACTGATCAAGGGACGATTCCTCCGGGAGGTCACTGCCGGCGGCTGTGGAATATGTCATTTCTCACGTGCCTCCTGCGCGGGTTCCGCCGTACGGGCCGCCGTTACATCGCCATCCACATGTCTGGCGGGTTCCGCGGTTTCCGCATTTCCGGCCAGCGCCGCCTCCAGGCGCGCGAGTTG
The DNA here is from genome assembly GCA_026982565.1 of Gammaproteobacteria bacterium. Taxonomy (GTDB): domain Bacteria; phylum Pseudomonadota; class Gammaproteobacteria; order SZUA-140; family SZUA-140; genus SZUA-140. Next base: position 11,116 of record JALSGV010000046.1, on the reverse strand, counting down.
GGCATCGAGCCCCGCTATCGTGGTTCCGCAAGTGGTGTCCAGTACACAATCAAACGGGCTCAAAGTTTCATCAGCACGAACCTCAACGTGCAGCGGCTTGCCTGATTGGGTGGATTGAGCCGCGTCAAGACGTGCTCTGACCGTCTCCACCACCGGTGGAGATACCCGCAGCGTCAACGAGACAGCGGGCAACAGATCAGCCGCCGCCGTTTGCGCCAGGCCGGCCACCATTTCCGGGGCACCGACCTCACCGGCCAGTTTGCGCACCACCTGGATGGCCAGCCTCGCCACCGCCCCCTGCAAGGCCATGCGCTGGCGCTGCGCCTCCACGGCCATGCCAGTCAGCTCCGCCGCCACCTCATCGCGAGCCGCGAGCAACCCCGCCGCCTTGCCGGCGGCATGGCCCTTTTCAAAGGCATCCCGCCTGGCCGCAGCAATCGCCTGCCCGGATTGCTCCAGGAGTTGGGCCAGACGGCGACCTACCTCCACCGCACTGGCCAGGGCCTGCACATCCTCCGCCGCCAGCACCTGTTCATCGGTGGCGAGACTGACAGAAGTATCACGAACCAGGGCGATGAAAGTCATGGTGATTCCTCCGATGTTTCCTCGTCCTGTTCCAGTGCTGCCACGAGTGCCAGGGCATCCGCCGTGAGCGCCGCCGCAACCGTGTGCGGCAAGGCGCCGGCGGACGTTGGCAACAGGGGCGCCAGGCTATTTCTCAGGCCGTCATGACTCAGGCCGCCAAGCAACACGCCGGCACCCGCTGCCTGCAACAACGCCCGGATATCCTCCTCTGCGGGCAACTCTGGCGCCGCATGGGGCAACGACTCGTGGGCCATAACCCTGTCGAAGGCGTCGGCGCCGATGATGGATCTGGCCGCCGCGATGCGCCTGGCTTCAATCCACAGGCGCATCGCCGGGGCCGCGAACAAGGCGCCGGCAATCAACACCAGATGCTCGCGGCGCGAAGGCGGCCAGTCACACCATTCCGGTACCTCAAGGAGCAGGGCCCAATCGAGCGGCTGCGCCGATTCGGCCGGCGGCTTGAGCGAGGCGAGAAGCCCGGCTGCCTGTGCGCGCTGGCCGCGCCGTTGGCGAATCCCGGCAAACTGCTCAGGCACGGGGGTCACGCGCCTGCTCCCTGGCAAGAGCCGGCAGGCCCTCCCGCTTGCGCCGGCGCCACCACCACACGCCTCCTCCACCCAGCAGCGCAGTACCACCAATAAGCCCCGCGGAAAGCTGAGACGTTGTGGTAGCAGCCGGCTGCACAATGGCCGCCAGCCGATCCAGCGACGCCGGCAGAGGATCTGCGGCAAACAAGGCGACGGTCACATTATCGTAGGGAACGCCTTCCACGCCATTCACCACCAGGGCCTTGACCTGACCGACACTGCCCGACAGATCAACACCATGCCGGTGTTTAATGAACACGGAAGCGGAAGAGGGCTTAGCACTATCGTTCAAGGAATCCTGTTCTGGCACCGCAAGGTGCACACGCGCCATCACAACCCCGTCGATACTGGCAATCGTATTGGCGATCTCTTGGGACAAGGCAAAAACCAGACGCGCACGCTCTTCGAGCGGCGAGGAGACAAAGCCTTCCTTTTTGAACACTTCTCCGAGATTCTCAAACCGTTCACGCGGATACCCATTGGCGTGCAAAACCCCGATCGCCTGAGAAAAAAACCGACTGGAGATGGTGACGGCGAAGGTCCCCTTGTCCTGCGTGACTTTCTCCGCAGGCAAACCGGCGTTCAACAACATCGCCACCATCTCGTTTGCCTCACGCTCAGAAAGCTGCGAGTACAACGCCTGTCCACCACAACCACTCAAGGTCAACAGCAAGATCAAAATACCTGCATACCGTTTCATGACCCGATCCTCAGCTCTGCTGGCGGAACAATTGCTGCAAACCATCGGAAGCCCGGTTTGCGACATTCGAGGTCAGCTGGCAATGAAACATGAACTCCTGACTTCGCACTGTCAGCATGACCAGTTCACCCGGTGTCATCTCGTTGCCGGATGCCGCAGCCACTTTGGCGAACTGGGAAATCTCAGTCGCCTCGTTATTGATATATTCCAATGGTCTAAACACCGTACGCGCCGCCTCGGACGGCGCACTGACATTTTGCTGCATTTCCACCCGCCCTCCCGCGGCAGCCAGAGACTGCTCGAAGGAAGCCAGGTCCGTCAACGACACCCCATAGCCGGCTTGCAGGGGTGGTGGCTCTGCCCCTGAGACAGCCTGGGTACTCGCAAGGATTGCTGTTGCACTCTCAATCATCGTCGTCACCCTTTAATAAAGAACCCCGCAGTAAGCTGACAGGGTATTAACACCATCACGTCACTCCGGCGAAGGCCGCAGCCAAGGGGTTTCACCCTCTGGATTCCGGCTAAAAACATGCCGGAATGACGGTATTCGCAGCGAGCTTCGGAAAATTGAATCAATAGAGATTCAAAAGCTTCCCTCCAGCCACGCCCGCTTACTGTTTACGAGCCATGGTTTCCAATGCAGAACCCACGCTGGAAAGTGAGGTTTGCGAGCTGTTAGACATGAAACTCATTTTCAGTGATTCGGCGGTAAGCTGGGTGATCGCTGACGGATTGTCCATACCATTACCGATCTCCTTGGCCTGTTCTTCGATACGGCCAGCCTGGGCATCGAGGGTCTGCCCCCAGGCCTCGGCCATGGCCTCGTACCAGCTTGTACTATTGGAGGAGGCGCTCTTGTTTCCGGCCACCGGGGAAGTCGCCAACAGATTCAATGGACTGATCGAATTACTCATTATCATTCTCCTTTCACAGGTTAAAATAATTATCAACTAACATCATCAACTAATACCGAATGGCCACACTAAAATCGCAGCGTGACTACCACACCATCCTTGTCCAGCAAAACCTGCTGATCGGAAATGGCGGATATCTTGTGACCCGTTGGCAACATCGAGCCAACAAAATACCTAGCGCCATCAGTGGTTACCAGATAAGCCGGATCACCCGGCACAATCGAGGCGATACGCTTGCCCGGGTCGTCAACCGTCTTCGCCGTCTTGACGGGATCCGGTGGCCTCTCGTTTTCGACGGCAAGAGCGTGCAAGCTGGCGACATCACGCTTGGCAATGGTCTCCACACGACGCAATTTTCCCAAATCCGCTTCCGCTGTCTTAACATGTACGCTACCGGGACCTTGAGGCCGCACGTCGGCGGGAATTCCGTTGAGGCGATAGATATCGCGTACCGCAGCCGCGAGTTCCTCCCCCACCTGAACATGTAGCTGCACTTGTGAAAAATCGGCAGACTCAGACAGCAGGCGAAGTAATCGTGCACGCTGCTGCCGTGTTTCAAGATAACCATGAATGGCAGCTTTCCCCGGCAAAGACTCGACAACTTCCAAAGCGCTGAACTCGGCATCCACCAGTACTGCCGCAATATCGGTGGCCACATCTTCCGTTTGCTGTACGGTCTGCGGTGCGCTCGCACCGCTGGTGCCACCAACACCCAGCGTAAGAGCAATCACCCCCGCAACAACAACACCCAACCACAACATCCAGCTTTTACAGACGACATCTGGAAACGCCCTGCTCGCTTGCTGGCGATTCGATAAGGGATCAGCATGCACATTTAGTTGTGAAAACTCATCCAGTGTCGACTCACGGCCAAGCTGCAACAACCCCGCCCAGCGCTCGCTGTTTATTTCTCCATAGGCCAGGGTGGTGGCGCCGATCTTTAGCGGGGCATAGGGCGGCAGTTCGACCCTGCTACCCGCAGCAATTTTCTTCCCCGACAATTCGGCACCACCTTCCAGCACATCGAGCCTCACGCACTCCCTGTCGACGGTGATCCGGATGTGCCGACCTACCATCTGTGGATCGCGAAGTACAATATCGGTATCAGGTTCGCCACTGATATCAATACTGGCCCCAGCCCGGAGCGGCGCACGCGCACCAGCCTGCTCACCATCAATAACAAACAACGCCAAAGGCGACCGCGTGCCAGTCATGAATCACCCCGGTTATTATCCTCGCAAAAACCAGCTCCACGAAAAACTTCCGGGCCCATTTTTTCCAGAGACGACGAATCATGCACGATCCATCCCGGAAATATTGAGAAAAAATACATTTTACTTGCGGCTTGCCGGCACACCTGTATCGCTAGTTCCATGGCTCGTCCCATCCCCACACCGACTCCTCATGCTCCGGCGCCGGATGCATGCCGCTTTCACTCCGCCCTGATAATTGCACTTCATCCTGCTCATGTAGCACCGAATCCTTCGTCTGTGATATTGGCAGGCCTTCCGTCTGGCTGGCAGACTGACCCGGAGCAAGACGCGGCGAAATAAGAAACATGCGCTCGACACGTTGAGTGCGATCCGACCTGGACGTAAACAAGCTACCAAGCACTGGGATATCGCCCAGCAAAGGAACCTTGTCATCAGCCTCTGATGTAGCTTCACGCACCATGCCGCCGATAAGCAGACTTTCGCCCGCGTTGATCAGTGCCTGGGTATTAATGGTGGAGCGTTCGACAATCGGGATTTCATCGACTGCCTGAGTGGAAAGGTTTCCGTCTTCCACGGTAACAAGCAGCTTGATCCTTGCCTGCCCGTCATCTTTGAATACATGCGGTGTGACACGTAACGAGGTGCCCACGGAAACATCAAACAGATCGGCCTCATAACTGCCTGCCACGCGCACATAAAACGTTGAGCTGGTATCGAATATTGCCTCAACATTCGATAGCGTCAACACCTGGGGCCTGGACACGATACGTGCAGCACCCTCGGCTTCCAGCGCATTGATGCGTGCAATGAAAGTCGCATTGTCTCCCAATACCATCGAAACAAATCCACCGCGCCCGGATGGTATGACGTCAGCATTCCCACGCAAGCGAAGGTCCGACGCATCGCCCCGGCCAAAAAGGGCGGCATTGCCGTTATTGTTCCAACGCCAGTTTATTCCCAATTCACGGAGCCGATCCGTATTGATATCTATGATGGTCGCTTCGATCTCCAGTGACTGGGGCTCCACATCCAGTGAGGCGATCAATTGCTCATAGTGCGCCATGCGCTCGGGCACATCACGGATAATGATAGCGTTCAGTCGCTGATCCGCCTCGATCCGCACTTGATCCCAGCTGGCGGAAGACGACATGGGTGCATTCGCTTTCGGCGCCTGTTGTGCTGTCGTATCGCCATTGGTGCCATCAGCCGGCGCCTCACCAGGCCGGGTGTAGCGATCCCCGACATCCGGGATTCCCAACCTGCCCAGGTCATCACCCGCGCCAGCCAAACCCTTGCCACGCAACCCGGGCCGGGTTGAGCGCAAAAGGCGATCCTGGGCAACCACCCGGGCATGACTCTGTGACGAAGAAGTGAACAGGGAACGCAAGATACTCGCCACACCCGGCACCACCAGTTGCCGCCCCCCGAAGGTGACCGTGACATCCTGCGCCCATGCGTAACGAAGATAGAACACCTTGACGCCCAAGGGGTGCTGCGCCGCTTGCGCCTTCAGCGCCACCTGAACCAGCTCTTCCACTTGCTCAATAAAACGCGGCGTGCCAGCCACAACCAGGCTGCCATCCTGTGTGCTACGCACCGTATTACGCGCATCAGTCAGCCACATTTCATCGGCGCTGCGAACCACGCGTTGTGCAACCCGGGGCGCAAGTGCAAGCACTCGTCGCGTAACGTCGCTTGCCGCAAAGGCATGTACGACAACGCCATCGTAATACGTCACCAGTCCGAACGCACTCGAGATGTCTCGCAAAACTTTGTGCGCCGGGGCATTGAAATTTGCGTTGACCACACCGGTTACCGAAGCATGTACCGATACCGGCAAACCAATCTGCCCGAACAGGTCTTGAAGAAAGGCCCCGATGGGCTGCTCCCGGGCCGTCAGCTTCACATTTTCCTTCATATTAGGTATGGGGCCAGCCTGCCCCACTGAAGAGGCAATGGTCAAACCGATAAAAACGAGTACTGGAATAACCAAACCTGGAAACCTGAGGCTGTGCAAATCATTCATTGTTTGTTGGCTTTTTCCATTAGAATTTTTTGTTGACAGCTTGACAATTTGCCAAGACAACCTCTCATCATCATTGTGTTATGCACCATGATCAAACCACCGCAAGTTTCGGCATTTCCGGCAACCCCACGCGTGCCACTGCATCCAGTTTCAGCGTCGGCATCAATTCATGGAAAGACAACACCGGGAGATCAAAACAGTCCTGCTCAATCATCTTGCGGATATGCCGGCGTAAATCCACGGTGGTGACAATTGCCGCCGGCTGGTTTTCCTCAATCGCCACCCTGAGCACCTCGATTATTTTTTTAGCATCTGCCGGCTCAATGGCCAGTTGCTGCACACCCGCCGTGGTACGTATCGCCTGCCGTAGTGCTTCCTCAAGTTCGGGCAGGAGCAGTACGGCCCGCAAGGAGCCCAGCGGTGCATAGCGATGGCTAAGCTGACGTTTTAGTGCCATGCGTGCAAACTCGGTCAGGGTAAAAGTATCTTTCTCACGCTGTCCGGCATCGGCGATTGCCTCTAGGATGCCGCGTAAATTACGGATCGGCACCTCCTCTTCCACCAAAACCCGCAAGATATCCGCAATTCGCTGCGTGGGTACGACACGCAATACTTCTTTTACAACTTCCGGGTACTCACCGCTGGCCCGCGTGAGCAATGCACTGGTTTCCTGAATACCGATAAACAGCGCGGCATTTCGCCGCAGTGCCTGACGAACGGCTTCCGGAATTGCATCGGCAGGCTTGCCAGTCAAGGTGTCTCCCTGGGCGATGGGCACCTCAAAGGCAAGTAATTGCCAACCATCACGACCGTCGCCGTGCCAGTGAATACTGATGTTCGGCAATGGCGCACCCAGATTAACCTGAAAATCATCGAGGACATCTTCCAGCCCCTGTGTCAGGGCCGGCTCCGTCTCGCCATGCACACCATGCCGGGGAAGCTGCAACAACAATGGCACTGCCGGCCGTGGCTCAGATTGCACTGTCGCCACAACCTGAGACATTGATGCCTCCCTGGGCTCCATAACCGCCGCGAAAGCGGGCGCGGAAAAGCGATCAATACGTGCGCGCAAGATAGGAGAAAGCATTGCGCCAAACACAATCAGCACAAGCCCAATCACGATAAACACCGCTATCGGGAAGCCCGGCACCGTGGCCAGTAGGAAACAGAGTCCACCCGCCACCAGTAGAACGCGTGGATTTGCGGTGAGCTGCTTCTGGATCGAATCACCGAGATGCTTATCCTGCTCCGCATCGGTGGCACGGGTCACGATCAGGCCTGCTGACATTGCTCCCAGCAGCGCGGGGATTTGCGCCACCATGCCATCACCAATGGTCAGAATGGAGTATTTCACCATTGCCGCCCCCATATCCATACCCTGTTGTAATACACCCACGCACAGACCACCGAGGAGATTTATGATGATGATCACGATACCGGCAATGGCATCACCCTTAACAAACTTCATCGCGCCGTCCATGCTGCCATGAAGCTTGCTTTCCAGCTCAAGCTCATGGCGCTTGCGCCTTGCCTCGTCCTTATCGATCAAACCAGAACGTAAATCAGAGTCGATAGACAACTGCTTACCCGGCATCGCGTCCAAAGAAAACCGCGCCGCCACCTCGGCCACACGCTCCGCACCCTTGGCAATAACGATAAATTGCACCAGGGTGATAATCAGAAATACCACCAAGCCTACTACCAGATTCCCTCCAGCCACCAGTTGGCCAAAGGTATCAATGATGTGGCCCGCCTCGCCTTCCAGCAAAATCATGCGAGTGGTTGCAATCGACAGCGCCAACCTGAACAGGGTACTGATCAGCAAGATACTCGGGAAAACAGAAAACTGTAGTGGCGATGTAATATAGACCGACACCAATATCAGGATCAGGCCAAAGGAAATATTTACCGCCACCAGCAGGTCAATCATTAGCGCAGGCAACGGCAATACCATCAGCGCAATAATCGCCACCACGCCAGCCGCCAACATCAAATCGCTATAACGCGATAATATGCCGTCAGATGTCTGGTTTGCTGATCTAAAATAGGCCGATAGGCTCATTGCCATTCCCTGTCATACCAATTATTCCAACACCGCTCCCGCATGCTGAATTCATTCTGGATCACCGCTGTGCCAGAATTTTTCATCACGCGACACACATCAGGAAGTTGCACACTTCATCCGTCCAGAAATCACGGTTTCAGGCTTATGTAATGACTCATAACGTCACGCACATATGCCTGTGTTTCCCGGTAGGGGGGGATTTGACGGCCGTATTTGATCACGGCATTTTCCCCGGCATTATAGGCAGCCAGAATCAGACGCAAGTCATTTCCAAATAAACCCTGCAGTTTCTTAAGGTAGATAGAACTCACTTCAAGATTTACTCGTGGATCGTGTAACTCCCGCTCGGGATCATTGACACCGAAACGGCGAGCTGTTGCTGGCATCACCTGCATCAGACCCAGTGCCCCTGCGGGTGAAACCGCCTGGGGGTCGTGTCTTGATTCGACGTGGGCAATGGCGTGCAGCAACAAAGGGTCGATATTGTATTTCTCTGCGACCGCCCGCACCCTAGGAGCAAGGACTTTCGCTCTTGAGCCGAAATATTCAGCTGCTACTCGAAGATTCTTCTGACGTACAAGCGGCGGATGAAGCCACTCCCGGTTGGATACCCGGAACGGTTCACCCAGGACAATTCCGGTGGCATATTCGGCGTCATAAAGGCTGAGCTGGCGTGCTTCTAGACCGGCACTATTGTCAGCGGTTTTTTTCAGGTATTCACTTGCATCAATCCTCATACTGGACATTTTACCAGTATCTTGTACTGCGCCATTCGCCTCAGGCTTACGACAGGATCGCAATGCGAGGGAAAAGTTCTCGGAAACCACCTTGCTTGCGAAGAACTTAGTACCGTCGATGGCTATGCACACCGCTGCTGTCACCTGACTTATAGCACCAAGCATGAGAAGCGATGTAAATGCCATGACAAAGATGCGACATCTACAAATCTTGAATCTTAGCCTCAAACGCTTGCACGGTGCGCCTCCAGACAGACCAGGAAGTTCACCTAAAATTCCGGTGCGGTATATCATTAACAAACAACGTCCCCTGTCGTCCTGAACTAGCGGCATTATTCACTCGGCTGTTGCCATGCCCTGAGTTGTTTACCACCGACCTTCCCAGCATTAAGGTCGACCTGTGTCGGTATCCCAGATGCTCGCCTCAAGAACATGTTTCGTCAACAGGCAATATTACCGTTTTCCTGTTTCACGCTTATTGCAAATCCAGGGCATGCGAAGTGGACTTTCCCGGTTGTCGTGTGATACAAAGAAAAGCATATCAATATGGGCATGACACAACACCACAACACAACACAACTGACATAACTGTCGCAACCGAAGATCAAAAGCAACAAAATGTTGCCGCCCAACAGAATTGCAAGACGATTCAGATAAAAAATAAAACGCAAACGTTCACATTGAGCGAGTAAGATCCTGAGTCCGCAGGTTCAGGAAGATGCCAATCAGCGCATTGTTATCCTGACAACGAAATAGATTTTTCCTGACATGCATTGATGGCGCCTGTAAAGTACCGGCGTAACTGCGCGAAGATTCTTGTGTTTCACAGGCTTGCAGTGACTTGCGCCAATGGCGGCACACCTCTGTGCTGCACTATTAGCCCGACAATCTTTATGCCGGATTAATCCTGAATCCGCAGATTCAGGTTAATGACAACAATCACACCACGACACACCTGACAAACGAATGCGCTCATGGCAGACAAAAATGATAGTGGCGATAAAACAGAAAAACCCACGCCGAAAAAACTCGAGGATGCTCGCAAGAAAGGCGACGTCCCAAAGAGCACGGAAATTACAAACACGGCCGAATTAATCTTGTGGCTCGTTCTCTTCGGCTTTGGACTTTCCCTTGCAGGCGATCGTATCGTAGTATTAATGAATACGACGTTCGCTGGAATATCCGGAAACTTTGCAAGCGCCGCACCCACCCTGGCCTGGATGGCGCTGGAAACAACACTCATTATTACCGCCATGTTCCTGTTACCCATTGCCGCCTTTGGCCTGCTTGTTGAGTTCCTGCAAACCGGGCCTGTACTTAGTCTTGAAAAGATTAAGCCGACACTGGTCCATCTCAATCCCGCCGAAGGCATCAAGCGCATATTCAGCCTCGACAGTCTCGTCGAAGGAATTAAGGCACTGGTCAAAACCATGCTGCTCCTTCTCATCGGATGGTGGGTATTAAAGGCTTTGTTGCCCGAGCTTGCCCTGCTCCCACACGCCAACATCGATGATATCGGCGCGGCCATGTGGGAGACCATGCTCAAATTGCTTGGATGGACTCTCGCCATTTTCGCCTTTGTCTCCATTCTCGACGCCGCCTATCAACGTCACTCCTTCCTGAAAAAAATGCGTATGAGCCAGCGAGACATACAGCAAGAAGTCAAGGACAATGAAGGTGATCCTTATATCAAGTCCCAACGCCGGCAGGCGCACCAGGAATGGTCTCAGCATAGTGCCGCGCAAGTGGCAAGAGACGCCACGGCTCTTATCGTAAATCCCACCCATGTCGCTATCGCCCTGGACTATGACCGCGACACCTGCCCTGTGCCCACTATCGCAGCCAAGGGTGAAGATCATGTGGCGCGAGCCATGCGCGCGGCCTGTGAAGACGCCGGCGTTCCGATTATCCGAAATGTAGAACTCGCCCGCGACCTCCTGGCTCGCGCCGAGACAGGAGATATTATTCCCCGTGATCTGTTCGACATTATCGCCGAAGTTGTTCTCTGGGCTCGTGAGGTGCGGGAAGAGATTGATAGCGAACTGCAAAACCCTCTATCCGGTGACACCGCCACCGCATATCGCCGTGCACCGCCTGGTGAGAACCTTACCCGTTATCCTGATCACTGCAACTGAAGGCTTGCTATGGAAGACTTTACCACCGGGATTCTTACGACATTTCTGGCCCTGGTCATCGTCATTGCCCTGGCCTGGATCACTCTGCGATCCCTCAAGCGCCTGCAATACGGCAAGGCCGCCAGTGACGAACTGCACTTCGTTCGCACCCTA
>JALSGV010000045.1 GCA_026982565.1 Gammaproteobacteria bacterium | reverse complement strand
CGACAGCCACGAGGGGCCGTACTACGTCCGCAACCCCTTCACCAAGGAGCCGGATTTCGGCGTCGCCAGCATCAACTACAGTCTGGACGAGCTGTTGGCCAGGGCTACACCACCGGAAGCAACTATATGATAGAAAAAGACTTTTCTAACCTGCGTCGGTGTCCGGCGCTAAAAATGGAAACGCCACCGCCCGTTTGTCGCTGGGGGTGGCGTCGGGTCGGGGATACTATCCCCGACGGGGTTGAAATAGAGACGCCACCGCAAGGGTGGCGTCGGGCCGGGGATGCTATCCCCGGTGGGGTTGATACGGAAAATTATGGGGCCGGCCTCCCCTGCTGTCAAGTACAACTTGACATGGCGGCTTGACACGGCGGAGAGTCCAGCGTGATCCGAGTCATCAGCTATATCGACGGTTTCAACCTCTACTTTGGTCTTCGAACCAAAGGATGGCGCAAGTATTATTGGCTCGATCTGGCAGCCATGTCACGAGCCCTGCTCAAACCGGGGCAGGAACTGGTTCATACACACTATTTCACCGCCCGAATCCGTGACAGGGGCCATGGCCAGAGCGCCAAACGGCAGACCCTTTGGCTGGACGCATTGGCAACGCGGGGCGACATTACATGCCACTTCGGACACTATCTGCCCAAGGAGCAGAAATGCCGCAACTGCGGTGCCACCTGGACCAGTCACGAGGAAAAGATGACCGATGTCAATATTGCCACCCAGATGTTGATAGATGCTTATGAAGACCGATTTGACACGGCGATCATCGTATCTGGTGACAGCGACCTGGCCACACCAGTCACACGAATTAGAGACCGTTTTCACAACAAACGGCTGATTGTCGCATTCCCGCCCGCACGCCGTTCCGCAGAACTCAAGAAAGCGGCCCATGGCCACTTTGTAATCGGTGCAGACAAGCTGCGCCAGAATCTGTTGCCGGACGAAATCACCACATCCAGCGGTTATGTGATTAAACGCCCGGCCCGCTGGTACTGAAGGAACCAAAATGACGAGCATAAAATCCCCCAAGAAACTCATCGAAGTCGCCCTGCCGCTGGACGACATCAACCGCGAGGCGGCGCGGGAGAAGTCCATCCGCCATGGCCACCCCAGCACGCTGCATCTATGGTGGGCGCGACGGCCGCTGGCGGCGGCGCGGGCAGTGCTGTTCGCACAGATGGTCAACGACCCCGGATACCAGCAGGGCGGTGGGTTCAAGTATGGCGTCAACAAGATCGATGCGGCCAAGCGACGCGAGGAACTGTTCAACATCATCCGCGAACTGGTCAAGTGGGAGAACACCAACAACGAAGCCGTGCTGGAACGTGCCCGCGCCGAGATCCGCAGGAGCTGGCGCGAGATCTGCGAGCTGAACAAGGATCACCCGCAGGCCGCCGAGCTGTTCGACCCCGACAAGCTGCCCGCCTTTCATGATCCCTTCGCCGGCGGCGGCGCCATCCCGCTGGAGGCGCAGCGGCTGGGGCTGGAGGCCTGGGCCTCCGATCTCAACCCGGTGGCGGTGATGATCAACAAGGCCATGATCGAGATCCCGCCCAGGTTCGCCGGTCGCGCGCCGGTGGGACCGATCCCCGAAGGCGAAAAGCAGAAGAAGATGATGGACATCTGGCCCGGCGCCACCGGCCTGGCCGAGGACGTGCGCCGCTACGGCCACTGGATGCGCGAAGAGGCCGAAAAGCGCATTGGACACCTCTATCCCAGGGTCAAGATCACCCCGGAAATGGTCGCCGAGCGGCCCGACCTCAAGCCCTACGAGGGGCAGGAGCTGACCGTCATCGCCTGGCTCTGGGCACGCACGGTGAAAAGCCCCAACCCCGCCTTTTCCCATGTGGATGTGCCGCTGGCCTCCAGCTTCGTGCTCTCCAGCAAGAAGGGCAAGGAGGCCTGGGTGGAACCCGTAATTGAGGGTGACAGCTATCGCTTCGAGGTGCGGGTGGGCAAGCCGCCGGCGGAGGCGAAGGGTGGAACTACAGCAGGCAAGCGAAATGCCTTCCGCTGTCTGATGTCTGGGGTGCCGATTGATTACAACTACATTCGCAGTGAAGGAAAAGCCGGCCGTATGGGGGTGCGGCTCATGGCGATTGTTGCCGAAGGTAATCGCGGACGAGTGTATCTCCCACCTTTGGAAGAACACGAGGCTATTGCCAACGAAGCCAAGCCAAACTGGGAGCCAGAAACTCCGCTGCCAGATAACCCGCGGGATTTCAAAACGCCGAACTACGGCATGAAAACCTACGGCGACCTCTTCACCCCCCGCCAACTGGTGGCGCTGACCACCTTCTCCGATCTGGTTCAGGAGGCCCGCGCCAGGGTCATCGAAGACGCCCGCAAATCCGGCTGGGATGATGACCTGCCTGACGGCGAGGCAGGCGGTCAGGGCCTCGATGCCGGCGGCACCGGCGCCACCGCCTATGGCGATGCGGTGGCGGTGTATTTGGCGTTTGCAATCAATAAGGGGACAGACTATTGGAATGCCGTGTGCACTTGGATGCCTCGTGGCACTGTAGGACATCTATTTGCACGTCATGCAATTCCGATGGCATGGGATTATCCAGAAGCGAATCCCTTTTCGCTAATTCATTGCTCTTGGGAGGAAGCATACTCATGGGTCGCAAAATCAATCGACCTATTTAGAGCGGTAACTGCTGGTGTCACTCTTCAAGACGATGCCTCTGAACAAAAAATCACTAATGGCAAAGTAGTGTCTACGGACCCACCTTACTACGACAACATCGGCTATGCCGACCTCTCCGACTTCTTCTATGTCTGGATCCGCCGCAGTCTGAAGCCCATCTATCCCGGCCTGTTCGCCACCCTGGCCGTGCCGAAGGCCGAAGAGTTGGTGGCCACGCCCTACCGCCACGGTAGCAAGGAGAAGGCCGAGTCGTTCTTTCTGGAAGGCATGAAGCAGGCCCTGCACAACCTGGCCGAGCAGGCCCATCCGGCCTTTCCGGTTTCTATCTATTACGCCTTCAAGCAGTCGGAAACGAAAGAAGGCAGTACAACCAGCACCGGGTGGGAAACCTTTTTGGAGGCGGTAATTCAGGCAGGATTTACCATAGATGGGACTTGGCCTTTACGGACGGAAAGAAGTGCAAGAAGTATTGGTATTGGCACCAATGCCCTGGCCTCCTCCGTCGTCCTCGTCTGCCGAAGACGCCCAGAGGAAGCCGGCTCCATCTCCCGCAAGGACTTCCAGCGCCAGCTCCGCCGCGAGATGCCCGAGGCGCTGGAGGCGATGACCTGCCTGAGTGCCGACCTGCCTGCTGACTCCAGTCAGGCAGGCGGCAGGCGGGTCGGCGGCTCTGAGGGCCTGTCTGCCCGCCAGGCAGGCGCCTCGCCCATCGCCCCGGTGGACCTGGCCCAGGCCGCCATCGGCCCTGGCATGGCCATCTTCTCCCGATACGAGGCCGTGCTGAACCAGGATGGCTCGCGCATGCAGGTAGCAGATGCGCTCATCCTCATCAACCGCGCCATCACCGACTACCTGAGCCCCGAGTCCGGGAGCTTTGATGCCGACACCCAGTTCTGCTCGGCCTGGTTCGAGCAGTACGGTTGGAACAAGGGCCCCTTCGGCGAGGCCGATGTCCTCGCCCGCGCCAAGGGCACCAGCGTGGACGGCGTGGTCGAGGCCGGCGTGCTGGCATCCGGGGCTGGCCGTGTCCGCCTGCTCAAATGGAAGGAGTACCCCGCCGACTGGGACCCGACCCTCGACGAGCGCACGCCTGTGTGGGAGGCCCTGCACCACATGATCCGCCGCCTGAACGAAGCAGGCGAATCGGCCGCCGGCGAGCTGCTCGCCCGCATGCCGGAGAAAGGCTAGCCCCT
>JALSGV010000044.1 GCA_026982565.1 Gammaproteobacteria bacterium | reverse complement strand
CCGCTGGAGTGGTGAGATCAGGAACTGGGAACTGCCGGGGCAGGTCTGGTTGAATCCAGAGAAAGAACAGTCTGACTTAAATCAGGCTGCGTAGGTCGAGGCGACAACTATGTTGACAAACACCGGTAGCCCTGATTCATTTATGAGAAATAGTTAACTTTAGCCTAGGAGGTTAGTGATGTTGCCAAATTTCCTTGTTATAGGCGCACCAAGAGCAGGGACTACGTGGATAGCACGAAATCTTAGAGAGCATCCTGATATTTATATCCCAAGTATAAAAGAAGTGCACTTTTTCGACAGAAATTACAACAGAGGTTTAGATTATTACGAGGGTTTTTTTAATGGTGTTTCGTCTGAGACTGCAATTGGTGAGGTGACTCCTAGCTATCTATTTTTACCTCAGGTTCCTGAGTTAATTAAAAAATCGCTGCAAGATGTTAGATTGATAGTAACACTCAGACATCCGGTAGAGAGATTATATTCAAGGTATTGGAATTCAAAAGCTAAATATTCCCAGAATAAAGATTTGTCATTTGAAGAGAAGTTGGGGAAAAAGCCTGAGTTTATACATGAAGGATTTTATTATGATCATTTAATTCGTTATTTTGAAATTTTTCCAAGAAAAGATATTTTGGTATTGTTTTTTGATGAACTGAAAGATAGCCCTGATATTTTTTTGAAGAAAATATTTAAGCATCTCAATGTAGACGAAGACTATAAACCTCCTTTATTGAGTTCAAAGATAAATAGTGCGACCTCGGTTAAAAATATAGGGAAATCTCAGGTTCTATGGCAGGTATATAGAGTCCTAAAAAAATTAAGACTATACAGAGCAGAGCAGTTTGTTGAAAAGATTAATCGGGTAGAATATCCGCCTATGAAGCATGAAACTCGTGAATATTTGTTAGAATTGTATAGAGAAAAAAACGAAAAATTATCCGAGTTATTAGGCGTTGATCTAACACAGTGGGACCGGTAGCATTTCCCCTTGTGCGTCAGAACCCGCTTGCATTCATCGACAGTCCCTGTTCGGCCGCTGCCTTGCCACTGGTCTCGCTGCACACTAGTTTGAGTTGCAAATACCAATATTCTTTGGGCATGAACTATTTGTTTTAGGGTTTGCATTTATAATTGGCAGCATACCATATCGGAAAGAGTATTTGGTTGTAGCTGTATCTTTCTTGGTGCCGAATCGAACCCAAATGATATAGTGATCTCCTAATATTTTGGTTCCATAATTATATATATCAATAGGCGAATTACATCCTTCTTTGCCACAAAGAACAGGAGCAGAGACGATATCAGCCGTTGGCATCAGTCCTTTATAGGTTGTTGAGATAAGTTGATGAGAATCAGTTGGTCTATTTGGTATTAGATCGGGACCCAAGGCGCCGGCACCAATCTGATAAGCATTATCTATTATCCCAGGGATTTCACCAGCAAGAAAGTTGGCTCCTTCAAGTACTACCGTATTTGGAAAGGCTGATTTCAATGCCCTTAATCCTCGTTTTAGTTGGGTGGCGTGTGCGCTTCTACTGTAGTCACTAGGTTTATTGCCGGCAAAACCAGGGGCGGTTTCTTGTGTTGCTATCGCTTCTAGATAAGGTTCAAGATTAAACCTTGCCCCCAACTCTTGATATAAAAGGATCAACCGGTCCATAACAGCAGGATCCCAGATGCGGGCAATTGTGCCATTCTTCGTGGCAGAGATTCCTCCCCTGTATACTGGGTCTTTTTCCAGGTAGTCAGGTGTGGACTTGTAGCTAAGCGAAAAAGCCCGGTCGCTGACCCTAATGATAAGTCTTTTTCCTTTTGCGCTTAGGTAAGCCAAGTCGGATTCTATACGTGAGAAATCATAGACTCCCTTTTGGGGCTCAAGTTCTCTCCAAGAGTATTCAGCGTGTACGCCAAGTACGTTAGGTTCGCCAAAAATGATATTGAAGTCAGATTGAGGCGCATTCCGGTATACCTTCATATAATGCCCCGGATGCCATTTCACAGCATTGCCGCTCACTGGTGGCGGATTTGTAGGTGGTGTTGTGCCTGACGTGGGCGGTGGCGGCGCCACCAGCGTAGGAGTACAGTTGCTTCCTGATCCCGTGGAGATGCAGAGCCCTGATGGCGGCGGCGGGGGGACGGCGACAGCCGAGAGCGGCAGAAACAAAGCGCCTGCCAAGGCGGCGGCCCATGTGTATTTTGTTTTTGTTTTTATCCTGTTACATGCGGGAATTGATTTGTTTCTCATGTTTGGCTCGTAAGTGTTCGTGTTCGTGTTCATGTCGAATTCCTAATGTTTCCAGGATTGGCTCTTTTCAGGGCTTAATACTATAACGGAAGTTTGATCCTGAAGTTTAAATTATACTGCAGACGGCGGGGGATGGGCTGGAAACGCCGTCCATATTGTAGGCGCTGACCGTGAAACAGGCATTGTCT
This sequence comes from Gammaproteobacteria bacterium, assembly GCA_026982565.1. Taxonomy (GTDB): domain Bacteria; phylum Pseudomonadota; class Gammaproteobacteria; order SZUA-140; family SZUA-140; genus SZUA-140. The sequence continues at coordinate 77,088 of JALSGV010000044.1, read as the reverse complement.
CCGGGTTGCAGCCCCAGGTCATTAACCGGGTCTAACTCGATGGCTGGCGCCTGAGGGTCGAAGTTTGCTGTGGTGACAGGAATATCCCTGATTTCCAGCGTTACGGTGTCCTGGGCCGCGCCATAGTTGACTTTATAGCCAACGACGGTAGCCGCAGATGGGTTCCATTCCAGAAGGATATTCTGGTATGTCGGTGTGCTGTTGTCGTGGCCCGATGTGGCTGGGGGCGTTGTATTGCCAGGTTGCGAAGTGCCTGCTTCATGGCTGGTGCTACCCGTGGTTGGGTTGGATACACCACCAGGAATATTGATGTTTTCCGGCGAGGTGGAGCTTGTTTCCCCGGTATTGTCGGTTGCGGGTTTGTTTTCTTCTGTTGCTTTGACTGTCAGGGTTTTGCTGGTCGTCTGGCCACTGCCATTGACGCATGTGAGGGTGAAAGTGGCATCCTCGCTCAATTCACCGATTTTCTCCCTGCCTGTGAGTGCGCCCGTGTCGTTCCATTCCAAGGTGCCGGTAGCAACGCAGGAGGTGGCGTTGATTGCGGCCCAAACTACTTCGGCTTTGTGTTTCTTGTGGCTCGTCACGGAATGGGCCCGATGGAGTCTCAGGCTGACCATCGGGGGTTGCTGCGTGGCTATTTCAATCCGCACTTCTTCATTGACGTTTGTCTGAACGTCATCCGGCGCGTAGGGAGCTAGTGTGACGGCGTCTTCAAATTCGGTGCTGACATCAGGGTCCAGCAAGGTTTCTGCCGTTTCCGATAGAGCGCCGGGGGGGATTGTGTCGAGGATGGCGGGAATTTCCGTGATGTTGCTTGTTGAGTCCACTTTCATGGCCGATTTGATGGCCAGGCGGGTCTGGTCAAGTTGTTCCTGGGTGATGATGGTGTCGCGGGTGGTCACGGTGGCGCCGGGCGTTGTAATGATAATGGCATTATCCATTAATGTGGTGGCCGGGACGCCATTGACGTAAAGATCGTTATTCAGGGCCTCTATCAGTACCTGGCCGGAGACGACATGAACGATGGTGGCAACCTGCGGGTCAGCGCCTGCGCGCCCCGCCCCGTCGATAACTCCATCTGTCAGATCCGAAGCCAGAATCTCGATGATGTCGTCCTCATCCAGCGTACTGCCCGAGGTGGTCAGTGACTTGCGGGCGCGGCGGATCATCTCGGCCAATACTTCGCTTGATTTGACAATGGTCGCCACGTTTTGTTCATCTATTTTGGTGCTGATGGGATTCGGGACCTTGTCTGTGTCGAGGCCGAAATTCATGTGTTTCATGATGATCTGTGTGGCAAGCTCGAGATTTGCGGGATTGAGGCCGCCCTCCATGGCCTGAGCGGTTTTTACGATCAGAGTGGAGAAGGGGTTGATGTTGGCATTCGTTTCTGAATTATCGTAAATCAGTGAAAGCATTTCGAAATCGGGTACGGTGCCGCTGACCAGGTCTGTTCCGCCGTTGGCGGCAATGATCAGCGGGTAGGCTGCATTGTCCGGGATTTCCGTCTGGTAGCTGGCCAGGTCGTCGCTGATGGTGGTGGCGATGATGGATCCGTAGGCATCCATTACTGTTATGGTGGCGCCGATGATGGGGCCGTCTCCAACGCTGCCGCTGATGGAAACGGAGGTGGGCGGGTTGGCGGTGCCGGATGCGCCGCCGCTGCCCCCGCCGCAGGCGGACAGCAGGGTGGCGAGCAGGGCCGGGATGGCTATACTGAGTAGAGATGTCTGGGGATTGCGTAAAAACATAAACCTGTAACCTCGGTGGTGGGGCGTTGTTGCGCGTTACAGGTATCATCGTGATTCAGGGGTTTTTCTCCGTGAGGTGCGGCACTAAGCATCTGTGATGGGGGGCACATTCCTGGAAATTCGTGTGACCTTGATCACATATCCGCTAATTATGGGCTGTTCCAGGCTATCTCTTATTCGGGGTGGGTTGAAAGAAAACGTTTGGTGAAACTTGTGATGAATTTTGCTAGCATGCTCACGCACACTTCGTGTCGGTTTTTCTGTTTTTCCTATCCGTGGCAGGAATCTTCTTTGTCGGCCTCGATGTTTGGATATAGAGAATAAAGTTATTAAGGTGGAAACACACAGATGAAATCAAAAAACTATCCAGCGATCTTTTTGGGCGCCATATTCTCCCTTGCTCTGACTCATGGACTGATGACAGGCAATGCGTTGGCGCACAGTCCCAATGGAGGTAAAGGCGGCGGATCATCATTGGCGAAAATTCAGATACTGGATATCTTTGTTCCGGGGGCGGAAGGGAGTCCCTCCTTGTACAACCTGATTGACAATAATGCCAGAACCCGCTGGAAAACCGGCCGGGCTTCTGATCGCTTCGTGTTGGACCTGGGATTGGCGCAGCGCGTCAGTCAGATCCAGATGGCGCTTGATAAGCACAGAAAAAGTGGCCAGCATCGATATTCTGTCCATATTTCACAGGATGGCATGAACTGGCTGCCTGTCATCAAGAATCGCAGGTTCAACAGTGGGCGGTTTGTCAAGGCGGGCTTCAATCCCATTAATGCACGTTATCTGAGAATCAGTCTGAATCGTATTTCTCACAAGGACGTATTGTCGATCAGGGAAGTTATGGTTTTTGGAAGAGGCGGGGGCCAGTCGGGCGGGGGGCCGCAGGGGCAAAAGCTGACCTTGCAATGGGCGCCGAGTCCTGGCCATGTGACGGGTTATCTTGTGTTCTATGGGCCGACGCCCAGCATGGCGTCAACGCAGATTTCCGATGTCTCCCTGAGTGAACCGGGTTTCAATGCCCAGGCGCCGTCCATGCAATTTGACACCTGGCGGGATCTGAACGCGCGGCCTGGTGACAATGTGTGTTTCCGCGTTCGCTCGTATGGCGCCACGGGCTTGTCCGCCTGGTCGTCCGCTGTCTGCAGCGGCGTCTGAGCAGGGTTCCAATATTTTTTCTCCGCTCTGTTTCAACGGAGTGAAGGCCCGCGTGTTTCCTGCCGCTAGACTCTGACAAGCGAAAGCAAGGCCCCATGTGGTATGCGCCTGGTTTAGAGGCGTAATACTCTCCTCTGGGGAGGGACTGAGGGGGAAGGGTATCGGATATCCATTGAAATAAGCGGCGGCGCTTTTTAGCGTCCGCTTGATTGACTCCTTATGCTTTTGTACCTTGAGAGTGCCGATATATCTGTAACTGCCTGATTTACAATAAAACACAGCACTGCATTCATGTCATTCCCGCGAAGGCGGGAATCCAGGAAAATCAATGGGTTCTGGATTCCTGCATCCGCAGGAATGACAAAACTCGGTACTCTCAAGAAATTACTGCAATCGATCAGGCGGTAGTCCTCTGTGATCCCTGGCATGCTTAACTTTCCATAGTAACTGGGGATGCTGCCTGATGCGTGATGCCAACTCATTATCTCCAGTCAGAAGCTCAGGGGAAATTTCGCCTTGTTCATTTACTCGCACCAGAAATTCACGCTCATGATCCTCGAAAGGCAATACCAGACCTACACGCTCACGGCACTCCTGGACCAGTTGCTGAATCCACGCATTCATCCCATCCCCTATAGAAACAACATCTCTGCTTAACACAGGCACAAGTTGGCGCTGAAGCTCCTTATGGTCACAACCAATATCTTCTGGTGACACGGTTCGCCAGTCTCTCCGGCTACAGGCGCCATACACGATAAAACCCAATCTCAATTTGTCACGATCCAGATCGTCGCGACCAAGCAATGCACGCGCATCAAAAAGATCACGGCTGGCATGCCGGGTAAAAAGTGCGCTGAGTTTACCTGCCGCAAGTTCATGGATATCGAGGACGGGAATGTCCCGTGCCCTGAATGATCCCACGGGATGGGAATCCCGCACCTGGATTGGCCACAGCGGAACGCGCAATGTGAATACCACGTCGATCTCGAGATTGGCGTTGCGATCAAGTGCGTTCGTATAACCCAGCCGCCATTTACCACCAGCATGTGCGGTCGGTACACGCCGAAGCGTGAATCCCTCACGCCCACATATTGCGGTGATCGCCTGCTCAACCTTTTCCTTTTCGGCGCGCATCACTTCACGGTCTGCTGACCCCACATAGTTTAGATCGATATCAACGGAAAGTCGGGGCAAATCGAACACAAATAAATTCAGCGCCGTACCCTCTTTCAATACCATGCGATCTTTGAGAAAGGGATGGCTGCGAAATGCGTTCAGCAATTCGATCAAGCGGATTACCTTGTCCAGAGTTTCCAGAGGAAATCCGGTCGCTGCCGCTTCGGCCTGAAGATCCTGAAGTGAGGGATTCATCCCACCTCCTGCCATGCATGATCAAGCACAGCTGGCGGTACCACGAGATTCCAGGACGGAACCAGCTTGCCGGCCGCACGGCGACTACGTTCCAGATAACATGGCTGTTTGGGGGCGTGTTTTCGCAAGCGCGCCAACTGGGACTCCTCCACCATCAATGCGTCACGGTGCTGCTCGAGAAAAAAGCCGACCTTTGCCACTGCGGTGGCACTGCGCAACTTCAGCGTATAGTCGGTCACCTGCTCCAGGTCGAAATACTCCACGGACTCGAGAGAGCGCCAAACCTCCTCCCAGCCACCACCCAGATCAGGGCGCACCAGCACATCGACCAGGGTACGCTCCAGACTCGTCACTCGGACATTCCCACCGGCATGGCGTTGAACCGTGACCCCGAATAATTCGGCCTGTTGCGCCAACAGTACCCTGGGAAATGGGACAGCAAGGAATTCCTGCCCACGAAAGACGAAAGGCCGTCGGGTATTCCGGGTTAGATATGTAAACCGATGATGCACAGAATAGGCCTTGCCGTGAAATTGCAATGCGCTGTGATGGGACAGGACAGCATCGTTTGCGAGATGCCCTGCCAGCAGGTAGGGATCGACCGGGTAGTCTTCGGGATTGAATCCCCGGGGAACGACGGCATACAGGCCACGTCGGAGCCGTAGTAGGTGCCCTTCCTTGACGTGATAGGCAAGCAGTGCCTCCCGTGTCTTCGTCCGGCGCGAGCCGGTGGTTTCCAGAAAGGCCACGAAGGCCTCATGCCGGAATACCGGATTTTCATTGAAAAAGTCCTGCACTTTCATAAGCACCACAAATTTGACAATTGTTGTCGCTACACCTAAATAATTTAGGGGTTCAGTCATCTTCTGTCAACTACACACATACATACTTGTCCGCCTTGTTAGGGGGTCTATATGGGGCTACAATAGCCATACTAAATATTGGAGGCTTATGGCGTCTGGAGCATTAGAGCGGATACGTACCGAAGTGCTGGACCTCACCGAGGCTGAACGTGCGGAGTTAGCGCATGGCCTGATAGCCAGCTTGGATGAGCCTGGAGAGAGCGGTGTCGAGGATGCATGGGACCATGAGATATTACGCCGGATTTCTTTGATTGATTCAGGGCAGGCAAAACTACTTGACCGGGAGGAATTTAGGCTGAAAATGCGAACGCGATACATGAACCAGCAGTGAGGAAGGCAAGGATACTCCAGGAAGCCGCTGAAGAAGCGATAGCAGCGGCAGACTGGTATGACAAGGAACTGTGAAGGTCCTGGAAAAGAATTTGCCGGTGCTGTGGAAATTGCTATTGACTTGATAGAAGAAGAAATACTCCCACTCTCTCCAATGCCGGGTAAATCCGGCGCCATAGGTGTAAAGCGGCTGATACACAAGCGATTTCCGTATGACCTGGTTGTCACCGAAGGCAAACTTGAAACAGTAGTAATCGCTATTGCTCATCATTCTAGGAAACCAGCTTACTGGCGAGAGCGCCTTGGCCCCTAACAGGCAATATGCGTCTTTCAGAGGTGACTGACTCACACCTCAGATGGCGGGATAGTTGCTATGCGTCATTCCCGCATGGCGTAAGCGGGAGACCAGCGGCTTTTCCGACAGGGGTTCCGGCTCATTTGTACTTGAGAGTACCGAGTTCTGTCATTCCTGCGGATGCAGGAATCCAGAACCCATAGATTTTCCCGGATTCCCGTCCGCGCGGGAATGGCCATAATGCGGCACTGTATCTTATTAAGGAAGGTCTGATTAATTCGTCATCCCGGCGAAGGCCGGGATCCAGTTATTTGATTTTCCTGGATTCCCGCCTGCGCGGGAATGACGATTGTCGGATTAATCAGGCCTTCCTTAAGAATCAAGTAGCTGCAGAGATCTCGGTGCTCTCGGGATTTGTGCTCGCAGGGTGAAAATTGAGCCGGAATGACGGGTAAACGGGGCATGAGCAGTTACTTCCAGAATACGAATAAGAAGCGGTAACGAGCGGGACGAGGCCATCATGTTGCGATACGGGAGCCATGAAATAGGTACGTGGCGGAAATTTGCGCGCCATGTCAGGTCTGGCGGGTGTCATCTCCTGAAAAATCTTGGTGATTTTCCCAATGCCGTTTTGGTGAGCGGCTGTCAGCGTTCGGGAACGACCATGCTCGCCCGGATCATTTTCAAGAGTGAAGGCATGGTGGACTATTGGACTGGCCCTGACGACGAGCTGGATGCGGCGCTTATTCTTTCTGGAAATAAAAAGGGGTTTTCCATTGCCCCCGGCCGCTATTGTTTCCAGACAACCTATCTCAATGAGTGTTTTCATGAGTATTTTCAGCACAAGGGCGGATTTCGCCTGATCTGGGTGTTGAGAAACCCCTATTCAGTCATTCATTCCATGCTGTATAACTGGAGCCGCTTCGCGCTCAATGAATTGTTCGAGGCTTGTGGCGCCGGGTATCTCGAAGGTGATGAAAAGAGACGCTATGAACGCCTTGGTCTGATAATGGTCGGGCGGGCGCGCAGGGCCTGCCTGGCCTACAAGGGGAAAACCATGCAGCTTTTCGAAATTAAAAGGGAGCTTGGGGATGACGTCATGGTTGTCGACTATGATGAGCTTGTTTCTGACAGCGCAGCCTTGTTCGATCAGATCTATGATTTCATCGACCTGCCTTTCAAGTCGCAATATATCAGCCCGATCAATAAAAAAAGCATCAAAAAGGCGGAGCGGTTGCCGCAGAGGGCGCATGACATGGTCAGCGATATCTGTATGCCAGTTTATACGCAGGCCAGGTCCTTGTTGTCTGTTTCTCCCGCTCTGCCGGTCCAATCATGAACCCGGCCTTCGATCCGGGAGATCTGGCTGCGATGAATGAAAACAAGGGAAATCTGAAGTTTCTTTTCTGCTCCGCGGACAAGTTTCCGCCTTTCCGGGTGGATGTTGCCGTTCTGTTTGGTGAAGAGCTTGCTTCCAGGGGGCACGGCATTGACTGGATCCTGCAGTCGGAGGAAACCTGCGCGCGTTCATATTGTACGCAATGGAAGGGTGGCCGCGTATGGGTAGGGCGGACCGATAATGGCGGGACGCGGCTCTGCCGTTTGAGAAAGCACATTTATAATCTTTTTCATTCATTCAAGATGTTGAAACTGGCGCATGGGAATCAATATGATTTTATACAGGTCAAGGACCAGTTTCTCGTGGCGCTGGTTGGAATTCTGGCGGCAAAGCTGAACGACACGCGTTTCTTCTATTGGTTGTCCTACCCTTTTCCTGAGGCCTCGCTCTATGCCGCTGAGGAAGGCTCGGCCCGCTATCCCGTGTTCTACCGCTTTCGCGGTATGATGTTCAAGTTTCTGCTCTATAAAGTCATCATGCCCTTTGCCGATGAGGTTTTCGTGCAGAGTGAACAGATGAAGAGGGATGTTGCCAGGGAAGGGATTGCAGAAAGCAAACTGACCGCGGTTCCCATGGGCGTCAGCATGAAGAAAATCTCCGGGCTGGTAAGGGAGGAGGATGCCTGCGTGACGCAGGACTCCGAGGAGAGAGTCGTATATCTGGGTACGCTCATCAGGGAAAGAAGGATTGATTTTCTGGTCAGGGTGATGGCGCTTGTAACTAAGTCGCGGCCAGGGGCAAGGCTGTACCTGGTTGGCGATGGAGAGGACCCGGAAGACACGGCTGTCATCAGGAATGAGGCCAGGCGCTTGAACATGGAAGATGCGGTGGTGATTACCGGGTTTCTTCCGCAGAAGGATGCATTGAAATACGTGCGGGGCGCGAAAGTCTGTGTGTCGCCCTTCTATCCAACGCCAATTCTGAATTCCACTTCTCCAACCAAGGTGGTTGAATATATGGCGCTGGGCCGGCCCGTGGTGGCTAATGACCACCCCGAGCAGGAAATGGTCCTGCGTGAAAGCCGGGGCGGTGTTTGTGTCGCCTATGATGAGGCGGCTTTTGCCAGGGCTGTTGTTGAGCTTCTGGAAAACCCTGGTGAGGCCGAGGAAATGGGGGAAAGGGGAAGGGCATATGTACTCGGGCAGCGCAGCTATGAAAAAATTGCCGACCTGGTGGAGAATCGTTACCGGGAAGCTTGCCGTGGAAAGTGAGACTTCCATCTGACACGCCCACAGCGCTGAATATGGAAAAACGCAAGAAAAGATTATGTTTCCTTTTGATGTCGCATTTCTCGGCGGTTCACGGTGGCGCACAGTATCAGGCAAGGATATTGCTGGAGAGCTTCGTAAAGCGGGACGAGTACGAGATTTATTATGTGGCGAGGAACATTGATCCTGGGTTTGAGCCAGTCGGTTATGAAATTGTAAAGGTGCCTGCCAGCCGTTACCTCAAGCGGATGGGGTTCGTGGCGGACTATCCGGCCCTTATGAAAGTGCTCGGCGGAATCTCGCCGGATATCATTTATCAGCGGGGATTTACCGCCTATACGGGCATAGCCGCCCACTATGCAAGAAAAAACAAGGCGAGAATGGTGCTCCACATTGCCTCAGACCTTGATGTGATGACTGTTCCTGAGTTGTGGAGACTGCCAGGTTACAATGTTCCGTTTATTGACAAGAAAATCGGTAGCCATGGTATTCGCCATGCCAGCGCTATCGTCACGCAGACCCGCAGGCAGAAAACACTTTTGAAAAGAAACTTCGGGAGGGAGGCGGACGCGGTTATAAGGAATTTTCATCCCAGGCCATTGGAGTCGCTGGAGAAGCCGCTTCCACTGAAGGTGCTCTGGGTGGCCAATTTCAAGCGCGTGAAGCGGCCCGAGTTGTTCGTAAGGCTTGCCAGGGAGCTTGGGCATATGTCTGATGTCGAGTTTGTGATGGCGGGGCGCGCGGGTGACGCCAGGCTATACGGTGATCTTCACCGCGAGATTGAGCAACTGGGCAATCTGAGATATCTGGGCGAGAAGACGCAGGATGAGGTTAACCGGCTGATGGCGGCTGCGCATATCTTTGTGAATACGAGCCTTTTGGAAGGGTTTCCAAATACTTTCATTCAGGCATGGATGAGATGCGTTCCCGTTGTAAGCCTGGGTATTGATACGGATGGGATCCTTGAAGAAGGGAAGATTGGGTTCTGCGGCAAGACTTTCGAGGAAATGAAGAGTCGTGTGGCGCAGCTTTTGGAAAATGAGCGGCAGCGGGTTGGAATGGGGGAAGCGGCGCGGCGTCATGCCCTGAATGAGCATGATCTCTCCAATGTGAACCAGTTGATGGCGGTGATAGAGGGGCGGGGTGCTTGAGTTCCCCGATATTATGAAGCACTTTATTATAGTCGGCACTCAACGCACCGGGAGTAGTGCATATGCCGAATTGATGAATATGCACCCCGATATTGCATGTGGCTGGGAATGGTTCCAGAAAGAATATTTTTCTGACAAGCCCGGTTTGGCGGAGAGCGCCCTGAATGGGGATTTTTCCCGCCTGCCGGACAGGGAGAGGCAGCATATCGAAGGCTTGCTGAGAAAAAAACCCGCGTGGATCGGGTATCGGCGTTTGTTCAGGGCTTCCAACAAGTGGTTGTTTTCACCCAGGCTGTCACCCGCGCTCTGGGTTGATCAGTTTGCGCGTCACCTCGGCTGGATCTCAAGCAGGCAAGACATTGCGGTTATTCATATCGTCCGCCGTGATAATATTGCCTGGTTGTGTTCCAAATATCTTGCAAGCCTGACAAACAGCTATGTTGGAAAGGCTTACCCCGAGGACCTGAAAGTCAGGATCTCCATCCGGGAGGCCATCAAGCGTGTTATCTCCAAAGACTGGGTGGATACACGGCTTGCCGCACTGTCGGTAACCAATCCTTATGTCAGGGTATATTATGAAGATTTTCTACGCCATCAGGATAACGCGCTGGAAGCAGGCCTTCAATTGCTGGACTGTGATAAAACGGACATGGAAAAAGAGCAAGGGGAAATCAAACGCCAGGCTACAAAGGGGCCTGAAGACTACATCGGAAATTACGAGGCGCTGAGGCAGGCGCTCGAACAGGCCGGGAGATTATCAACTTCTGTTGAATAAGGGGGGGCAACGTCATGATTTTCATGGGCCATGAATAAAGGGTCCCCTCTCCCTCCGGAGGAAGAGGAAGTTAGAACGGTGGCAACCTGCAAATTCTGCTGAAGAGTCCATAAATCCTGTACCTGCAGCCTTCTTAGGGGCCGCTGCCCTCATCGCTGACCGTTCACATGATTTGGGAGAGTTCCATGAAGGAGAGCTTTGTTATCTTACCCATGAGTGCGATTGCCGCGTAATAACCCTGTTCCGTGGGGATTTCCCGAATTTCCGGGCATGTGTTTTTTCTGTCTGCATTCAGAACCGTGAATTTCTTCAGGTCCAATGACATGCCTTGCCCAAGAGCTTTTACATAGGCTTCTTTCATTGTCCATATTCTATAGAACGCCGCGGTTTGCTGTGGGGGGGGCTGTTGACGTATATATTCGTACTCTTCTTCCGGGAAGTAGAGCCTGGCAATATCCAGGTGGTCGATATGTGTCTGGGCGCGCTCAATGTCCACGCCCACGGGTTGTCTTGCGGTGACTGCTATGAGCAGGTGGTGGCCTGAAAAAGAAAGGTTGAATTGGATGCCCGCCCTGTTTTGCGGATTGCAGAGGAACGGTTTGCCGTGTTTGCCGCGCTGGAAGCGGTGGGATCGCGGCTCATTGCCTGTGTATCTTGAGATGACTAAGCGGAGTATTGCCCGTCTCGCGATATAATCCGCCCTGTCTGAATGATGGATGAACCCCTCCGACCTGCGCCGTTCCTCGTCGTCAAGAATGGCGATGAACTCCTGCGCGAGGGGAGTGGCCGCATTCAGAGACGCCCTCCAGACATGAATTTCGCCTGTCCCCGCCGATATCAGTCCCTGGCTTGTATCTGGTTTTCCTGGCATGGGAACTGGCAAGAGCTTGTCATTTGGGCCGCTTTTCCTGGTTCAAGCCGTGTTCGCCCGATGCGCTCATGAGACAATCCTCCAGTTGCTCGACCAGGTCTCTGACAAAAGGCTCCTCAACCATTTTGTGGTGGGACGTTGCTCCCTTGACGAAGCGGAATTCCACGCCTTGCCGGGCGATATCAGACCATCTTGCTTTCAGGTTCTCAAGCAGCCTCTCCCGTTTGTGATAGCTTTCGGGGACGAACATGGTGACAGGCCCAGGATAGGGCTTGTATTCATATTGTGAGGCGGCTTGTTTGAACATCCGTATCAGGTTGAAGACCGCCAGCGGGGCCGGAACCGGCCTGTCCAGGGACATGCAAGCCTTGCAGATGATGGATTTGGATTGTTCCGAGAGGTTGTGCCTGAGCCGTCGCGCCCTGGAGTGGGTTATATCCAGGATCTGTTGGATTTTTCCGGTAGATGACTGTTCTTTTTTCAGGCGGCTCAAGAACGCGTGTAATTTGCTTTTATTCCCTGACCCATGGGAAAATTTTCCGACCAGAGTCGGGTCGAAAAGGGCCAGCACGGCAATCTCCTCCCCTTCATTGATGAGTTTCTGCGCCATCTCAAAAGCAACCATGCCGCCGAATGAGAAACCGCCTATGTAATATGGCCCTGCTGGCTGGACGGTTCTGATCTCCCGCAGGTGGATATCGGCTATTGCTTCCACGGAAAGATATTTTGTGCGCTTGGCATCCTGCCCATGGTGCAGCCAGTAGAAAGGTTGTTCTTCGTGCATGTACTGCGAGAGGGAATGTGCCCTGCCGTGAACGCAGAAAAAGGGGGTGCGCTTCCCTTCCGGCTTTATGGCGACAAGCGTTTCCCACTGTTTGCCGGTTTCCGGGGAAGTCGTGTCAGCCATTGCTCCACTTTCCGCATCCAGCAGGCGGGCCATGCCCTCGATGGTAGGCGCCTTGAAAAGTGAGGATATGGGAAGGCGTTTCCCGAAGTTCTTTTCGACGTTGTTCAGTAGTGAGACTCCGAGCAGTGAATGGCCCCCAAGATTGAAAAAGTTATCTTTTGCGCCCACTTTTTCGAGGCCGAGGGTTTCCGCCCAGATTTCTTCCAGAATGGACTCTGTATTATTGCGCGGCGCAATGTATTGCTCTTCATGTTCAGGGGATATATCGTGGGGTTCGGGCAGGGCATTTTTGTCAACCTTTCCGTTGGGAGTCAGTTTGAATCCATCGATAAAAACGAATGTGGATGGGATCATGTACGCCGGAAGTTTTTCCTCTAGATAGGCGCGGATCATGCCTTGGTTTGGCTGCGTGCCCTGTCGTGGCGCGATATAGGCAGTGAGGCGTTTGTCTCCCGGCCTGTCTTCGCGGACAATGACGGCTGTTTCCCTGACTTTCGGGTGGGTGGCGATGGCGCTTTCTATTTCGCCCAGCTCGATCCGGTAGCCTCTCAGCTTTACCTGGGCGTCTGTTCTTCCCATATAGACAATATTACCGTCAGGGAGGTATCGGGCCAGGTCGCCTGTCTTGTACAGGCGGGTTTTTCTTCCGCCCTCGTGCAGGGGTAGCCGGATAAATTTTGTCCGGTTGTAGACATCATTGTTCAGGTAGCCTCTGGCCAGCCCCTCACCGGCTATATGCAACTCTCCCGTGACGCCTATGGGAACAGCTTGCAGATTTTTGTCCAGAATGTAGGCCTGAACATTCTGAATGGGTTTCCCTATTGGTATGTGGTGCCTCGGCGGGTTCTGGAGGTCAACGCTGTAAACAGTGCTCCATACCGTGCCTTCCGTGGGGCCGTATTCGTTATAGAGCCTGCTGTGAGGAAGTTTTTCGGCATGTTTTTGCACGAGAGAAACCGGACAGGTTTCTCCTGCGACGATAACGGTCCTCAGGGATGAAAGTTGACCGGGTGAGGCCGTATCCAGCAGCAGCCCATGGACCGAGGGCAGGCATAGCATATGGGATGGCTGGTGATGGTGGATGAGGGTGGCGATCTTGTGCAGGTCCTTTTCGTCGCCCTGACCAGGAAGCACCAGGGTTCCGCCCTGGCACAAGGTCCAGAATATCCCCGCAACGGAACTGTCGAAGGAGAATGAAGATAGAAGGATAAAACGCTCTACGGGATCAGGGTAGTAGTCCATGCGGGCGCATGTCGAGTGGACGATATTCCCATGTTCGATGAGCACCCCTTTGGGCATCCCGGTGGAGCCGGATGTATAGATAACGTAACACAGGTCCCCGGGATTGATATTTATATCCAGGTTGTCTCCGGGCTGGATGGCTATCTCATGCCACTCCATATCGAGGGAAATCGTTTTTGTATGGAACCCGGAGGTGATATCCCGGTGTTTTTCCAGGGTGACAACCCTTGAAACATTGCAGTCCCTGGCCATGAACTTCAGTCTTTCTCGGGGATAATCGGGATCAAGGGGGAGGTAGGCCGCTCCTGTCTTGAGAATTCCGAGCATGCCGACAAACATCTCAATGGAGCGGTCCAGGCACAGGCCAATGATTTCGCCAGGCCTGCCTCCCTGTGCTATCAGATGGCGCGCCAGTTGGTTGGCCATTTCATTGAGTTGGCCATAGGTGTAGCCGCCTTCCTCGTTAGCTACGGCGATTTTGCTGGTGGCGATCCCGGCTTGTTCCTGAAACAGGGCGACGAGGCTCTTGTCACGCGGGTAGTCAGCCTGGGTTTGGTTCCACCTGGAGAGCATCGTTTCCCTCTCGTCTTTTTTCAGGAGGGGAAGCTTGCCGATGGATTCCCCAGGTGTTTCCACGATGGCGTTGAGTAGTACCAGGTAATGACCCAGCATGCGTTCAGCTGTCTGATGCTCGAACAGATCCGTGTTGTATTCCATCATGACCTTCAGGCCACGTTCTGTATTGAGAACGAACAGAGAGAGGTCGAAAGCGGCAGTGCCCCTGTCGATTTCCAATGTGGATACGCTCAGCCTTCTCAGCCTGATCGGCTTGATGTGCATGTTCTGAAAGGCAAATGCCACTTGGTATATGGGTGAATAGGACAGGTTGCGCTGGGGTTTCAATTTTTCAACCAGTTTTTCGAAAGGAATATCCTGGTTGTCATATGCCTCCAGCGCCGTTTTCTGGACACGCTTCAGCAATTCCAGAAAGGAGGGGTTTCCAGAAAGGTCGGTGCGCATGATAAGCGCGTTGACAAAGAAGCCGATCAGATTTTCGAATTCCGGCCGGATTCGCCCGGCAATAGGTGATCCCACGATAATATCGTCTTTTCCGGAATAGCGGTGCAGAAGTATCTGGTAGGCGCTTAATAGGACCATGTAGAGCGTGACTTGCTCTTTCCGGCATAGTTCATTCAATTTCCTGGTCAGCATGTCGTCTATAAAGACGGATTGGCGCGCGCCATTGATGGTCTTGACGGCGGGCCTGGGTTTGTCTGAGGGAAGGTCGAGCAGTGGCGCAGCGCCAGACATTTTTTCACGCCAATAATTAAATTGCCGCTCGATCATGTGATCCTGCAGATATTCGCGCTGCCATAAGGAGAAGTCGGTGTATTGGATGGGCAGGTCGGGAAGGCCAGGTACAGTGTTTCTGCAGAACCCATCATAGAGCTTTTCCAGTTCTTCCTGAAATATGCCGAGTGACCATCCATCGACGATAATATGGTGGATTATTATGAAGAAGACGTGATGGTCCTTTTCAAGTTTTAGAAGAGACGCGCGGAGTGGCGGGCGATCCGACAGGTCGAAAGGAATGCTGGCTTCATCGATGATCACGCTGCGGGCCTGTTTCTCTCGTTCCCAGGGTGGAAGATGAGACAGGTCACTGATTTTGATGTGTAGCCTGTGCTCTGGCAGGACTTTCTGGATCGTTAGGTTGTTTTCCGTCCTGAAAATGGTTCGCAGGGATTCATGACGCTCGATGATCACATCGAGCGATTTCTGTAGCGCGATGGTATCCAAGGATCCTTTCAGGTCAAGGGTCAGGTGCAGGTTGTACAAGGGGCTTCCTGGGTCCATCTGGTCCAGAAACCACAGACGTTGCTGTGCGTGTGAAAGAGGCGTGTCCTCGGATCTCTGTCTTTGTGGGATGCTGTCCCGGCAGGGAGACTGGCCAGACTTTCCCTGTTTGTTTTTCAGTCTTTTTGCCAATGCCGCGCGTTGTTCAGAAGAGAGCGACGCGAGTTTGTTCTCTAGGGTGGACATTTAAGTGTTCTGGATCCTGCTTATGAATTGTGACATCAGAGCGCAGCCCGTTTCTTGCGAGGCGTGGAAATTTGCACATCCTGGAGCCTGGGAGGCCGAAGTGTTTCCTTGTTTTTGTCTCTTCTGGAAAGGTTTTCGCTCAAGACCTCATTGCATTCGCACAAGCATGTTCTTTGCTGAGACTGATCTGGAAGCCGTCCGTTGCTTTTCTGGAGAAATTTCATCGTGTCTTCAATAGCTGTCTGCGCGGCAAAGAGGCAGGGGGTGCTATAGTTGACAAGAGAGACGCCCAGCGACTTGAGTTCATCTAGGTCGCAGGGCTGGGATTTTCCGCCAGCGATCTGGTTGAACATGAGCGGCTGATCAAACTGGCTTTTTATGGTTTTCAGAAATTGCAGATCACGCAATCCGTCGACAAGAATGGCATCTACTCCCGCGCTCGAGAAGGCCCTGACCCTTTTGATAATGTCCTCGGGATCCGATGCATCCGTACGCGCCACGACGAAAATATCCTGGCGCACCGACATGACCTTGTCCAGTTTGGCCATGAATTGGTCGAGTTCCATGATCTGCTTGCCATCCACATGCCCACAGCGGCGTGGCCTGAGCTGATCTTCCATGATGATGCCGGATGCGCCTACGGATTCAAGCAGCGAGACAACATGGCATGCCACTTCCGTATCACAGTAACCGTCGTCGATATCAACCAGGATATGATGGTCGGGAAGTATGGTGCGCATTCTTTGTACGTAGGAAACCATGTCCGGCCACGCAATAAACCCAACGTCTGGAAGGCCATAGAAGCTTGCTGCAAAGCCGAAGCCGCTGACAAAGATTCCATCGTTGTACTTCGCGGCGATGGAAGCAGAGAATACATCATAGACACCTGTGAAGGTGGTGATGTCAGAGTTCCTGGTGGTGTCTCTTAATCTTTCGCCGTACTGGTGAATAGTCATTTTCTGTCTCCCGGTTTTACATGCTGTATGATCCTGGGCTTGAGATATTTTAGATGTCCTGCTCATCCCATATGATCCAGTGGAGGGACGTCAGGATCGATGAAAATATTGACACATGCCGGCAGGCCGGAGTTGGCGGACCGGGCCAATGCGGGGCCAATTTCCTCCGCCCGGCTCACGCTCTCGTAATGGCCGCCAAAGGCCTCCATGATTTTTTCATAACGAATGCCCGGCTCGAAAAGAGCAGTTCTTTCCGTGTAGTCGGGAGCAACGATGTTCTGGAAGACGGAGCCGACAATGCCGCCGTTGTTGGCGACAATAAATATTACGGGGACCCTGTGCCTGACCGCCATTTCCATTTCCATGGCGTTGAATCCAAATCCGGAATCGCCGCTGATAGCGATAACAGGACGCTCCGGGTTGGCGATTTTGGCGCCAATGGCGTAGGGGACGGCAGTGCCCATGCACCCATTGACGCCCGCCGTGAGTCTGCTGGCCGGAAGATAACTGGGTATCACTTGTTGTACGGCAGCCATTATGGTGCTCCCATCCACGGTAACGATGGCGTTCCTTGGAAGGAAGTCGCGTATCTCCCTGCACATACGGTGAGGAGAAATGGGGATATTGTCGCTGTTTGAAAGCGCCTGCATCTGGCTGTTTCTTTCTTTCCGCCGGGCGTCCATGTGTTCGACCCATGAACATCTGTCTTTGGTTATGGCGTCCGCGGGGTTGCTGTGTTCAATTTCCGCCAGCAGGGCTTGCAGAACTGTTTTTATGTCACCCACGATGCCGATGTCTGGCGTAATGTTTCTGCCGATTTCATCTGGGCAGATATCAATCTGGATGAATTTAGCGTCCTTGGCGAGTTCACTTCCAAAGCGGAATGTCCAGTTCATGCGGGCGCCGACCATGATCACGGTATCGGCGCCACCCTGGAGGTCCGTGGACAGCCCATTGAAACACAGAGGATGATCGTCAGGGAGATAGCCCCTGCCCATGGGTGAGGCAGAGAAAGGCATGTTGAGTTTCCCGATGAGCCGGGACAGCTCCTCCGTGGGCATAGACCAGCGAATGCCTTTCCCCAGAAGCAGGGCCGGACGCATGGCTTTGCTCAGGAGATCCGCTGCCAGCTTAATCTTTTGTGTATCTACCGTCGGTGGAGGAGCTGTTTCCCGCGCCGGGCTTGGGGGTAGCGTGGCTGACCTTTCAAGGCTTTCGACGGGGATGTCAAGATAGACGGGGCCGGGTCTCCCCTCTGTGGCGATATGATAGGCGCGTTCGAGATATTCAGGGATGTCTTCCGTTTTTCTCACGGCGGCCGTCCACTTTGTGATGGGGCTGAATATGGGGATGGCGTCCAGATCCTGGAAGCAGCCCATATGCTGGGTATCGATGGGTTGTCTTCCGCCGATAACGATAAGTGGCCAGCAATCGTCCCTGGCGTTGAGGACGCCCGTAACCATGTTGGTAACCGCAGGACCGAAAGAAGCCATGGCGATGGAAGTCATTTTCCCCGTGGTGTAATTGTGTGCCAGGGACATCATGACAGCGGCCTGCTGATGCCGAACACCCAGAACACGGATGCCTTCCTTGATGCAGGCGCCCATTGTCTTGTGGATGGGTGTTCCCGCCAGACAGTAGGCATGCGAGATACCCAGTCTCCTGAGAGTTTTGGCTATCAGGGTGTTGCCGCCATGCTTTCCCTTGGCTGAGAGCTTGTCGAGCAGGGCGCGCTTGGCGGGAGAAAGCGTGGCAAGCTTGTTGGCGAAGTCACTAGGCGCCGTTTTTCTGGCGGCATCTTTCATTTATTTATCCTTGCGTATTCCTTCTTCACTGCCGAGCGGTTTTATGGGTGTTTCTGGATTTGTTGCAGGTGGTCAGCGGCCCGTGTCATCCAGTTCATTGAGCAAGCGCTCCGCGTCTTCATCGGACATGGATTCCAGTTCAGCCAGGATATCGGCGATGTCATCATCGCCTTTATTCTCTGTCAGGTGGGCAACTTCGTTTGCAAGTTCGATGACTGTAGGTTTTCTGAACAGGGTAATGATGGGGAGTTCAACCTGGAACGTGGCGCGAATGCGCGCGGCTGCCTGGGTCGCGCGAATGGAATCTCCTCCCAATGCGAAGAAATTGTCGTTCATGCTGATATTTTCCGCGCCCAAGACCTCCTTGATTATATCGGCGATGGTTTTTTCCAGGTCGCTTTCAGGGGCAAGGTGGTCGCGGGTCAAAAGATCGGAGAACTTTTCCGCCAGCCCGATTCGTTGTACCTTTCCCGTGGGACCTTTGGGGATCATGTCGACGATCAGCAGTTGGCTGGGAATCTTGAAGTCGGCGATCTTTCCAAAAAGATAATCGCGTAATGCGGCCTCTGTGAGGTTCGCTCCTTCGTGCAGGACAACAGCGGCCGCGATGTCCTCACCCAGTGAGGGATGGGGCAAGGCGAAGGCGACAGCCTGCGAGACATCGGGGTGTTCTACGAGAAGCTCATCGATTTCCCTGGGTGATACCTTTTCTCCCCCTCTGTTGATGATTTCCTTGAGCCGTCCGGTTATGAAAAGATAGCCCTCATTATCGAGGTAGCCTTGGTCGCCGGTGCGGAACCAGCCATTGGTAAAGGCTTCGGCATTGGCCTGTTCGTTGCCTTCGTAGCCGCTGGTGATATTGTCGCCTTGAATAACGATTTCCCCTTTTTCGCCAGGGGGCAGCAGGTTCCCTTTTTCATCCATGATGGCGACCTCCGGTCCCGCAGCCAGGCCGGCCGAGCCGGGTTTGCGGGTCAGGGGAGGAAGTGGGTTACTGGCCATTTGATGTGCAGCCTCGGTCATGCCATAGGACTCCAGGACTGGAACGCCAAATGCTTCTTCCAGATCGGCCATCACCTGTGGCGGCAGGGCGGCAGACGAGGAACGAATGAATCGCAAGCGATGATTTTCGAGTTGATCCCGGTGTTCGTCCAGTTTGGACAACAAGGTCTGATGGATGGTGGGTACGGCGGTGTACCAGCTGGGCTTGTACTGATGCAGCAACTCGAAAAATCCCGCGGCTGAAAATTTACTCATGCAGACCGTGCTCCCGCCTGCGGCCAGGGAAGAAAGGATCCCGGCGATCAACCCGTGGATATGGAATAGGGGCATCACATTCAGGCAGCGGTCCTTACTGCTCAAATCAAGCGTAAGGCCGATATTATGGGCCGAGGTACAGATGTTACGGTGCGTCAGTGGGACGATCTTGGGTCTTGATGTTGTCCCGGAGGTATGCAGGACCAGGGCTATGTCACCGGGTTGCGCGGGTCCTCCATGACTGATAGTGTGGCGGGTGCCGCAGCGTAAGGAGAAAACGCCCGCCGGGTCATCCAGACTGGGTTGAAGTTCTATGATGGGTATCTTGCGTTCAGCAGCCACATCCCTGGCCGGAGAGTCCATGCCCGCCTGAATCAGGAGCGCCTTGGCGTTGAGGTCAGACAGAAAGAACTCAAATTCACTTTTACGATATCCGGGATTGAGTGGCGCGCAGGTGGCTGCAGCGCCTACGGCCAGGAAAGCCGCACCCATTTCAGGACCATTGGGAAGTACCAGTGCGACCCGGTCATTCCGGCCGATGCCGGCCTCGTTCAGGCAGGCGATCGTGGCGTTGATATGCTTGCCGAGATTCCAAAAGTCGAGCGCTTCCCTGCTTGGCGCTTCGATGGCGGCATCGGATGGATTTGTTTTGGCCTTGGTCTCAAAAACTTGATACAACGTATCATGGGCGGGAAAGCCATAGTCTACGTTCAGCGCACGATTCATGGTTCGGATTTGCTCCAAATCTTGTGACGTCCATCATTGCATTTTGCTGTTTGTCTCTTGGTCGCTGCCTTGGCGTGCAAGGGATACAAGTATAGCAATTATCTGCAATAAATTTACAACCTCTGCTTCACCATCGACAAAGCCGGTAAATATCTTTAACGTTTCGCGGGTGAAGCAGTTGCTTGTTGATCTGTGGCTCGGAACGCGCTAGTTTTCTGAGGGGGCTGACACGTATAAAGCCTGAACTGGCCCGCGGGGAGCCGGTTGCCAAGTATTGCCGCCTCATAGGCTAACGTTTTGAAATAAATGGAATGTTTGTAGTGGGCCTTGATAGAATCAGGATTCGACCTGGGTTCAAGGGGCGCGGCCCAGGGTCGATATAGTATATAACGGACAGGTTTTCCCGGAAAATTCCGAGGAGTACTAAAACAGTGACATATGACATCTTTCAGCTGGTGCTGGATTTCCGCGAGGACCCCTCGCATTTCGCTGCTCTGATCGGGCCGGACAAGCCGTTGCCCGAGGATCTCGGCAAGCTGCTGGAAACGGTTGCCGCCGAGGACGCGGCGGATCCGGAAAGCCGTCTATCCGAGGAATTGGTGGCTGCGGCATCCTTCTTCGTGGGGCGCGTGTTGTTTGTCCCGGGTGGCGACTATTATCGCCATTTGGGCGTGGATCGTCACGCAACCCAGGAGCAGATCCGCAGGCACTACCATTTGCTGATGCATCTTTTCATGCTGGACAGGGACGATATGGCGGAGGGGTGGAGCGCCGAATTCGCTGAATGCATCAACCGCGCCTATTCCATCCTGAGGGATCCTGCAAAACGGCGCGAATATGATTTGCGCCAGGCTGGGCCATCGCCAGGCGGCGGGGAAATCAATAGACAAAAGGAAGATACGCATTCCTTTGCCCGTTCCATCGTTTCATTCGCCAAGGTGAAAAAGAAAAATGAACCTGAACAAACCGGAACGCGGCCTGAAGGCGTGGCCGGAAGCGGAGCTTCGTTGCCGGGCGGGTTAGCTGGAACGGCAGTTCGTGAGAATGGCGTGGCAAGCGCCGTAGCCTCCGCTCAGGATGAAGAGTCCTTTATTGCGGACAGTATTGAGCGCGCTTATAACGACGCGGGCGTGCGGGCAGCGCCCCCGGTCACCCCTGTGATGCCGGACGTTGAAGAGGAAGGGAGGCGCAGTAGCAAAATCGCTCCCATTGTGGCCGATGAAGATCTTGGATCGGCAGTCGAGGCAGCCTATCAGCACAGGTCCCGGGGCCGCTCTTCAGCCAGGTGGGGGGTGATACTGGCCACATTGCTTGTCTTTGTGGGCGTTTTGGCGGCTGTCTATGAATATCAGATAGCGCCGGGACAGTTGTCAGCGCTATTCAGTGAAGATGGAACGGTGGATCCCGGCGCGGCAAGGGCGCCGTCGGCGGCCGCGCCTGAAATGCCTGTCCTTGCGGGGAATGCGGTCGGCCCGGCAGCCATTTCTCCTGAGGCCCCGGAAAAGGAACCATTGGGAGTGCCTAAGGAGGAGGCCGCTGTTCCAGCCAGCCCTGAAATGGAAGAGGAGCCGCGAGATTCACGACCCGTTGCTCAGTCTGAAGGGGAGAGAGAACCGCTTCAGAGCGTCGTGGAGGAGAAGAAGGAAGCCCCGGTCGTGGAGAAAATTACAACAGAGAAGGCGCCCGCGGACGAACGCCGTGAGGAGCCTGTTGTAACCGGCTTGACCTTGTCGCCCCGGCGCACATCTCAGACGCCACCCGTGCCCGCTCCAGTCAATGTGCCCGCCCCGATGCAGAAAAGGGTTGAGGCCCTGATAAGCAAACCCGCTAAGAAGCAAGTAGAGAAACCCGCCGCTGTTTCCATGAAGGCAGCGGAGCCTGCTGTCCCGCTTGCTCCAGGACCGGTTCCCACCGCCGTGCCGGTTCAACCCGGGATGCAAGGTAAAATCCAACAGCTTCCCGCTGGGGAGTCCGCCGCTCCCACATTCGACGTTCCATCCAGGGGCGAATCGGTGACGGGGATAGCCAGTCTGCCACCGCCGCCGCCCCTTATGGAAACGCCCCGGATAGAAGCTATTCCACAGGAAGAACTGGACAGCATGATGAGGGTCTTTGTGCGCAGCTATGAAGAGGGCGATCTGCGGGGGTTATTGAGTGTTTTTGCCCAGGATGCGCGCACCAATGATCGTAATGATAGAGAAGGTATTGCCGGAGACTATCGGGAGCTGTTTGAAGTAACGGAAAAGCGTCAGTTTATTATCGAGGACCTGACATGGACGCAAAGCGGGAAGGATCGTGCCCAGGGGGAGGGGGGCTTCGAGGTCAAGGTGCTTCTGAAGGGGGAGCCTTCAATTACGACCGTCAAGGGGCGGGTGAAGATCGATGTGGAAAAGCGGGGCCGGGATGTGCTTATCACGCGCTTTTTCCATACTTATGAATGAGGCTTTGTCAGCCATTTGGCTTCCTTGTTCAAAAGTGTATACAATCGCCTCTATCGATTACCTGAACCTACGGATTCAGGGGTTACTCAACAGGGACTGATGCCAGGGGGAGGGTAGGTCATGAACAGAAGTATGCGAATGCATAGAGTTTTTACCTTGTGCGTGATTCTGGTTTTTGCGAGTCCTCATCTCGCGGCCCAGTCCCTTGCGGGTGCGCCGCCCCGGGCGCCGGGTCAGGGCGAAGCCTCCGTCCAGTTGGCGGCCGCCATCGGGATCGTCAAACCCAGGTCGGATGAAAAGCCATCCAAAGAAGCGGAAGCGCCTGTTTCCGACCCTTCTGATGTGTCGCCTCCTGGGTCCGAGGCGACAACTGGCGTTGGAGAGACTGGGGAGGCTGCAACGTCAGGTAAGGGTGTTTCCAAAATCGCTATTGGCGTAGGCGTCGGATTGGCGGCCTTGCTGGCCGCAGTAGCCGGCGGTGGAGGGGGCGGTGGAAATTCAACCCCAACGCACGGCGTCAGCCCCTGATAATTTCTTCTGGCCTTGACGGCAGCGCGTTCGCGGAATGGCCGGCGCGCTAAGGCCGCTTGGTTTGGCCTGTGTTTCCTGCTGAATCCTCTGTGGCTGCATGCTCAGCCATCTTCAACCGGCCAGACGGGCCTGATCAATATGCCTGACGGTCGGATCGCCAGCGAAGGCGTCTTGCGCTTTGGCGTCAGCTACAATGACCCTTATGGCGCTATCTGGAGCAGCATCAGCTTCCTTCCCCGGCTGGAACTCTCTGCCCGGTATACCCGCCTCGACGGTGTTTCCGCCTTTCAGGATGTCGAAGGCGCGGATTTCGGTGACTACAAGGACAAGGCTTTCGATGCCAAATTGCTGTTGTTGCGGGAGTCGCGTTTTTTTCCCGCGGTTTCTGCGGGCACACAGGACTTCACCGGCACCCGCCTGTTCTCGGCCCATTTCATCGCGCTGAACAAGAGATTTCTTGACGATGTCGATGTGGTCCTTGGGTATGGCACGGATCGTATCGATGGCCTGTATGGCGGCCTGCGCTACAGCCCTTCCTGGCACGAGAGGCTGGGTTTGGTGCTGGAATATGACGCCAATGACTATAAGAGCGACCTGCGGGCGGCTGAATCCGGTGCTGATGAAAAGGTCGGAGGCATGACCTATGGCGTGGAGTATCGAATGGGCTGGATTGGCGCCCAGCTCTCCTACAATAGTGGTGATCTTGGGGGCAACCTGTTTGTGTCCATTCCTCTGGGTCGCAAGGAATATATCCCCAAGTTCGATGAGCCGGCGCCGTTTCGGGAAAAGCGGCGGCAGCGGGCCATGGAGGCGTGGCGTCAGGATTCCAGGTATGGCGGGATCTTGCTCAGAGACCTGGAAATGCAGGGTTACAAAAATGTCCACGTGGAGATCAGTGGCGGAGTGGTTCGCGTGAACCTGACCCATCCTCGCATCTTCCTGATGGGAAGGGCGGTAGGCCGCGCGGCGCGCACCCTGTTGTTGTCAGGGCCTTCCGACATGGAGGCCTTCCACATTACCTATACGCGTAATGATCTGCCGTTGCTGACGTATCATTTCACGGACCTGAATGTGTTGAGGTCCTATTTCAATGGCGAAGTCGCGGAGGAAAGGCTGAGTCAATCCGTTGAGGTGAGCTTCGCGGCGCCACAGTCTGGCCGGCGCCATGCGGCGATTGAGGATGCCCTGCACCAAGAGCAGGTGGAGAAGCTGGAGACCGCCGAGGACAATGAGGGGCATCTGCTGGCTTTCAAATGGGAGGACCGGCGCCTGTCCAGTCTTCACGTGGTGCCCTTTAACGTGCGCCTGTTCGTGAACGACCCCAGCGGCGCCTTTCACTATGATATCTACTCCCTGGCGCAATATCGCAAGCATTTTGGACAGGGTTTCTTTCTGGACAGCGGTGTGCGCTTCACCCTTCTCGAAGATGTCAGTAAAGTCACGCAGGCATCCAATAGCGAGCTGCCCCATGTGCGCTCGGATATCGCCCAATATCTGCAGGGCGGGCGCCTCAATCTGGACAAATTTCTGATCAATAAATTCACCCTCCTGGGTGAACGTGTCTTCAGCCGTGTATCCGCCGGTTACTACGAGGAGATGTTTGCCGGGATAGGAGGGCAGGTATTGTATCTGCCGCGCGCGGGAGATTGGGCCGTGGACCTGAGCATCGACTGGCTCAGGCAGCGCTCCCCCGACGGCTATCTGGACTTCCGGAATTACTCTGTATTGACGGCCCTGGGGGCCCTTCACTACCGCATGCCCGTCATGGGGCTGACGGCGACCGCCCGGGGAGGACGCTTCCTGGCCAGGGACAATGGCGTGCGCTTTGAATTGAAGCGCCGTTTCCGCTCGGGCGTCGAGCTGGGCGCCTGGTATACCATGACCGATGGTGACGACATCACGTCGCCGGGCAGCCCGGACGACCCCTATTACGACAAGGGCATCTATATGATGGTTTACCTGAACGCCATGTTGACCAAGGACACCCAGGCCTTTGCCAGCATGTCCATTGCGCCGTGGACCAGGGATGTGGGCCAGATGGTGGCGTCTCCAGGGGATCTGTACAGCTTGGTCGAACGTCCACTCATGCTGGATAGCAGTGAAATCGGGCCATGGACGGATTTCGGCAAATAGGCGGGCCCTGTCCCTCTTGCCATCAGTTCTTAGCCCTGATGTGGTATTCTCATGTTCCGTGATCTGGAAGGGTCATCTCTTATTAACCCGGCTATCATATATATTGTTGCCGGGTTAACAATAATAAAATTTGCTCATCAGCCGGTTGCGGTCAATCAGTCCTGGCTGAGGCAATTGCTGTTGTCTGCTGGCAGTATCAATTGCTTGGCACCAGGCTTGTACTTACATGATTCACATGAATAATTTCTGGAAAGCAGTCGTCGTCCTGTCAGCCCTGTTTTGGTGTTTCCATGGCGTGTTCGCCCTGGAGGTCACGCCACAGATGATGAAGCAACTGCAGGGGCTCCAGGGCGCTTCCGGGCAGATGGGAAACAGGGCCGCGGGGAGCCAGAACCAGGAGCTAGGCGCCGACTGGTCGGTGGAGGAGGATTTCTCCAGGTCTGCGGCGTTTCTACCAGGGAACCCCACGGATACAAAATCTGCGACACCCGATATTCCCCGCATCTTTGGTGGTGAAACCATTCTGCTGAGGTTCAGCGCGAGGCCGGATGAGGCCGGCCTGGAAGCGAAAGCGATGACGAAACGGGATGTGCGCATTCCTGATCGCACCCTGTTCGTACTGGATAATGGCGGAGGGTTGACCCTCGGCAATGTGGGCCGGATACCCCTGGCGGGGCTCAGTGAGCGGGAGGCGGCGGAACGTATCGAGGCGGAGCCCGCTTTTGCAGGCCTGGCGGTGACGTTCAAGATCCTCCCCCTGGAGCAGGAGGTCAAACCCTTCGGTTACGATTTGTTTTCGGGAAAACAGGAGGCCCTGAGGGCCGTCACGGGCGTCCCCGTCCCCGACAACTATGTGCTGGGGCCGGGGGATACGGTGCTGGTGCAACTGTTTGGCAAGGAGAACGTGGAGTACGAACTGCCGGTCACGCGCAATGGCATGTTGCTGCTGCCCAGTATTGGCCCTGTGCCTGTCTCGGGCCTGACCTTCTCCCAACTGCAGAGGGAGATCCGCAACCGCATCGCCACCCAGCTGATTGGCGTCAAGGCCTCGGTGACATTGGGGAAACTGCGTTCCATTCGTGTTTTTGCCATGGGTGATGTGGAACAGCCAGGCTCCTATGTGATCAGCGGCCTGTCGAATATGACCAATGCCCTCTTTGCCAGCGGCGGCGTCAAGACCATTGGCAGCCTGCGCAATATCCAGCTCAAGCGTGACGGCAAGACCATCGCGCGCCTCGACCTCTACGATCTTCTGTTAAAGGGGGATATGCGCAGCAACGTCCGCCTGTTGCCGGGCGACGTGATATTCATCCCCCCTGTGGGGCAAACCGTCACTGTCGACGGTCAGGTGAGGCGGCCCGCCATCTATGAACTGAAAGGGGAGCGGACAGTGGCTGAACTGGTCGAGATGGCGGGAGGCTATGCGCCCGGGGCCCTGCTTCAGGAGGCCAGTATCGAACGTTTCAGCAGCTCGGGTGCGCGCATCATGGTGGCCATCGACCTGAGCCAGCCGGGCGGGCGGGAGATGCCGGTGCGGGATGGCGACATCATCTCCATTCCGTCCGTATCGGGCCAGTTGGAAAATATCGTCAGTCTCTATGGGCATGTGCAACGGCCGGGAATCAGGCAATGGTTCAAGGGCATGCGCATGACGGACCTGATTGGCGGCATGCGGGCCTTGTTGCCCGGTGCCGACAGCCGCTATGTGCTCATCAAGCGCGAGAATCCTCATGACCGCGGAATAGAGCTGCTGGCCACGGA
Organism: Gammaproteobacteria bacterium; assembly: GCA_026982565.1. Lineage (GTDB taxonomy): Bacteria > Pseudomonadota > Gammaproteobacteria > SZUA-140 > SZUA-140 > SZUA-140. The sequence continues at coordinate 50,108 of JALSGV010000044.1, read as the reverse complement.
TCTCAACGAGGCGCTGCTGGGAAAGGGCGCCGCCGATAAATTGCTGCAACCGCGGGATGAGGTCTATGTTTTTGATATACATGACGACCGCAGCAAGGTCATCGATCCCCTGCTGGACACCATGCGCTATCAGGCGCGGCCAGGCAGCCTGTACAAGGAGGCCACGGTTTCCGGTATGGTGCACCATCCTGGGCGTTATCCGGTTTCCGCGGAGATGAGGGTCAGTACTTTGTTGAAGGCGGCGGGTGGCCTCACAGATAGCGCCTATACCCTCAAGGCGGAATTGACCCGCTTTGTGGTGGAGCAGGGGGAGCGCAGGGTGCAACAGCGCATGGAAATCGATATCAGCGCCGTGATCCAGGGCGATGAGCACAGTGATATCGCCGTAAGGCCCTATGACCAGATCGTGGTGCGGCGTATTCCCGACTGGACCGACCAGGGCCGTTTCGAGATTTCCGGAGAAGTGCGTTTCCCCGGTACCTATCCCATCGAGCGCGGAGAAAAGCTCAGCGATCTCCTCAGGCGGGCCGGTGGCCTGACGGAGGACGCCTATCCCAAGGGGGCGGTCTTCGTGCGCGAGTCCATACGGTTGCGCGAGCAGGAGCAGATCAACCGTCTGGCGTCGCGCCTGGAACAGGATCTGGCCACCATCAGCGTGGAGGGGCGGGATATCGGCAAGGACAAGGACAAGGCCCTGATGGAGGGGGAGGTGCTGCTGGGGCAGATGCGGAAGGCCAGGGCCCTGGGGCGCATGGTCATCAGGCTGGATGCCATACTGGAGAATCGAGAGGCTTTCGATATCACATTGCAGCCGGGTGACAAGCTCTTCATTCCCCACCAGTACGAGGATGTCATCGTCATGGGAGAGGTCTATCATCCCACCTCCCATCTCTATCACAGCAAATTCGACGTGAACGACTATATCCGCCTCAGTGGCGGGGTCAATGAGAAAGGGAACAAGCGGATGATCTATGTGGTCCATGTCGATGGGTCGGTGGTGCAGAGCAAAAAGGCCAGGATCGGTCCAGGAGATGTTATAGTCGTGCCTTTCAAGCTGGACCGTATCAGCAGCCACCAGTTGATGGTCGATGTCAGCCAGGTCCTCTATCAACTGGCCATTACCGCCGCGAGCCTCAAGGTGCTGGATGTATTCTGACAGGGAAAACCGTGGTGAAACGCTCATTGTATAAGGTCGGGGAGGCCCGCCTGCGGGATGCCGAGAAGGCCCGGCAGGACAATCAGCCTTCCCATGAGGATCCCGGGGGACCTGAGCCAGGGGAGAAGGCGCAGCCCCCTGAGTTCCGTGCGCCCTATCAGGCGCCTATGCCCCCTGTTTATCCCTATTATCCCGAGGACGAGATCGATCTCTTCGAATACTGTCAGGTGATGCTCGGGTACAAGAAACTCATTCTTCTGCTTACCTTGGCAAGCACACTGTTGGCGCTGGCCGCGGCCTTTCTGATGACGCCAGTCTACCGTGCCGAGGTATTGTTGGCTCCCGTCTCCCTCGAGGAGGATGACAGCAAGTTGTCTGCTTTCAATTCCAGTCAGTTTGGAGACATCCTCGCCCGCAGCGGAATTTCCATGGGGGCAGGTGGCAAGCAGATTGCCCGCCACATTGCGACCTTGGGTTCACGTTCATTGACCACGTCTTTTATCGAGGATGAGAATCTGATGCCCGTTCTGTTCCCCGAAGCAGAGGGCGGCGGCAGTGAGGGTGGGAAAGGCAGTCTGGGCTTTTTCGAGGGTGATGCGCCAACCCTGTGGGATGCCTTCAACCTTTTCGATCATGAGATCCGGTTTATCGATCTGGACCGTTCAACCGGCTTGTTGACGTTGGCAATTGAATGGCGGGATCCAGAGCTTGCCGCGGAATGGGCCAACAGCCTTGTCCTGCGGGTCAACAAGCTGCTCAGCAGCCAGGCCATCGAGGAAGCAAGGACGAGTATCAGCTATCTGGAGAAGCAACTGACTAAGACCAGTTCCGTGGAAGTGCAACAGGCCATCTACCGCCTCATCGAGGCGGAGACCAAGCAGATCATGCTGGCCAATGTACAGGACGAATATGCCTTCAAGGTGGTGGATCCCGCCGTGGCGCCTCAGGAGCCTGTCAAGCCTCAGCGTCCTCTGATCGTCGTTCTGGGGTTCCTCGTCGGCCTCATTGCCGCCCTGTTCATTGCCTTCTTTCATAACGCTGTCGTGAATTATAGGAAAAGGCGGCGGGAAACAGCATAAACTGTATGAATAATCAGGAGTTAATTACAGGGGGTCCTTGATCGCCAGGGCGCCGGGTGCTATTGTCCCGGGATCATCGATGATTGATTGTCAGCGTGATATGAGCTTAAAATAGGACCGCTTGTGGTTGCAATGACAATCAGGGTGGGATGTCCCGCCAACTATAGCAGAGAACAAATATAAAAGGGTGCATCTATGATCAAGAAATTATCTGTTTTGACAGCAGTTCTGGTGGGGTCTGTCTTTGTTATCAGCAATACCCAGGCTGCTGGTGGGGATCCGGCCGCAGGTGAGGCGAAATCGGCGCTGTGCGCCGGTTGTCATGGGGGGGATGGTAACAGCGCGACCGCCGATTTTCCGCGTCTGGCTGGGCAATATGAAGCATACATCGTAAAACAGATCCGTGACTTTCAGAAAGGGATCCGCGCCAACAATGACACCATGGCGGGCATGGCGGCCACCGTGGCCAGTGTGCAGGACGCCAAGGATATCGCCAGCTACTTCGCCAAGCAGAAAATGGCCAAGAAACCCCTGGAACCCATCAACAAGAAGCTGGCAAGCAAAGGCGAGAAAATCTTCAAGGAAGGCATTCCCGTGAACGGTGTCTATGGGTGTATCAACTGCCACGGCCCCAAAGGCAAGGGTAGGTCCAAGACAATCTCCCAGTTTCCCGTGATCGGCGGGCAGCACCGTGACTATCTCATCAAGCAGCTCAAGGACTTCAAATCGGGACTGCGCGCCAATGATCCGGGGGGTATGATGGCGGATATCGCCAAGCGCCTCAAGGACGATGAAATCAAGGCCGTGTCTGAATATCTCGCTGCGCAACTTCCCTGATTGACACGGCATCACCACAACAACGGCCAGTCTGGACCCAGGCTGGCCGTTGTTCGTTTATTCAAGGGGAAACGCCACCAGATGATCCGCCGCGATGCGGATGCCCACGGTTTCTCCAATGGTGTGGTGATAATGACTGGGAAACAGGGAAAGTATCTTGTTGCCCGTTGAGAGCTTGAGGGTATAGAGGATCTCCGCGCCCTTGAACGCCTTCTGGACGATTTCTCCGCGCAGGCTGCTCTGCGGGTCGGGGACGATATCGTCGGGGCGCAGCAGGATGTCCACTTCACTTCCTGGTGGCCAAGGGTAGGCGCGGTCACCCTGAATAATACCGATTTCCGTTTGCACCGAATCGGATGTGATGAGTGTGCCCTTGAGGAATACGCCCTGCCCGATGAAGTCCGCAATGAAGCGGTTGGCGGGCTCGTGGTAGATGTTGAAGGGGGTGTCCCACTGCAGGATACGTCCCTCGTTCATGATTCCCACCTGGTCCCCCAGGGCAAAGGCCTCATGTTGGTCATGGGTGACCAACAGGGTGGTGATGCCGCGCGCCTTGAGCAAGTCGCGGATTTCAATTCCCAGGCGTTCGCGCAAATCGATATCAAGGTTGGAAAAGGGTTCGTCCAGCAGGAGCAGGACGGGTTGGGCGGCCAGCGCGCGGGCCAGCGCCACACGCTGTTGTTGTCCACCCGAGAGCTCGTGGGGATAACGCTTGTCAAATTGCGCCATGCCAACGGTCTCCAGTAATTGGGCGGCAATGGCCTGTTTCTCGCTGGAAGACTTGCCGCGGATGCCGAAGCAGACATTTCCATTGACGTCCATGTGGGGAAAGAGCGCGTAGTCCTGGAACACCATGCCCAGACGGCGTTTGTGGGGGGGGAGTAGATACCCCGGGCGGGACAGGGAGCGGTTGTCCAGGCGTATCTCTCCCCTCAATAGGGGCTCGAAGCCGGCGATGGCGCGCAATACCGTAGTCTTGCCACAACCGCTGGGACCCAGCAGGCAGGCGATGTTGCCCTTGTTGACATGGAAGGTGAGTCCATCGACGACCGTCTGGCGGTGATACCGGCACTCGATATCCTTGATGTCGAGAAGCGTTTCCATGGTTATCCGTCAGGTAAGGAGGAACTCCAGCAGGGCCTTTTGGGCGTGCAGGCGGTTCTCGGCCTCGTCCCACACCACGCTCTGGCTGCCATCGATGACATCGGCGGAGACTTCCTCGCCGCGGTGGGCGGGCAGGCAATGCATGAAGACCGCATTCGGGGCGGCCAGCGCCATCAGCCGGCTGTCGACCTGATAATTCCGGAATGCCAGGCTGCGCTGATGGTTTTCATCTTCCTGTCCCATGCTGGCCCACACATCGGTGACCACGAGGTCGGCATTCCGGGCTGCTTCCGCGGGATCCTCGAACAGCTCGATGCCGGCCTGTTTTGCCTGGATGAGATGCGGGCGGGGCTGGTAGCCGGCTGGTGAAGCGATGCGCAGCTTGAAACCCAGCAGGTGCGCGGCGTTGATATAGGAATGGCACATGTTGTTCCCGTCGCCGATCCAGGCCACGGTCTTGCCTCCTATATCGCCGCGGTGTTCAAAATAGGTCTGCATGTCCGCCAGCAATTGGCAGGGGTGAAACAGGTCCGACAGGCCGTTGATCACCGGGACGCGTGAATGCGTGGCGAACAGTTCCAGGGTTTCATGGGCGTAGGTCCGCACCATGATGACATCCACCATGCGCGACAGCACGCGGGCCGAGTCCTCCACGGGTTCGCCTCGACCAAGCTGGGTATCCCGCGGCGAGAGAAAAATGGCGCTGCCACCGAATTGCACCATGCCTGTTTCGAATGAGACGCGCGTGCGTGTGGATGATTTCTCGAACACCATGGCCAGGGTTTTGTTCTTCAGGGGCTCGTAAATGGTGCCGGCGCGCACCATGGCCTTGAGTTCAATGGCGCGCGTGATCAGGTTGCGGAATTCTTCGCCTGAAATATCCAGCAAAGACAAGAAATGACGAGGCTGCTTCATAAAACTGTTTCAGAATTTATTCTCGCTGACAGGAACTCAGTCGGTGGTTGCAGCAAAGTCATGGATAACGGTGCTGGTAATATTGATGAGCTGGTAGGCCTCGTCATCGCTGATGATGAGAGGCGGCAGCAGCCTGATGGTGCGTTCAGCCTGAACGCTGATCAACAGACCGTGATCCACGGCCGCCGACGTGACCAGATCCGTACAGGGGCGGTGCAGTTCGATGCCGATCATCAGGCCTGCGCCACGAATTTCCCTGACAATACTGCAATCAGCCAGGGCATTTTTCAGGCCCTCACGAATGTTCTCACCCAGTTCGGCAGCGCGTGCGGCCAGGTCCTGTTCCTCCAGAGTGGTAATGACGGCCAGTGCGGCGCTGCATGCCAGGGGGTTGCCGCCGAAGGTCGAACCGTGGTTGCCGGGCTGGAAGGCTTCGGCCGCCTTGCCGCGCGCCAGGCAGGCGCCGATGGGTACGCCGTTGCCCAGTCCCTTGGCGAGGCACATGACATCGGGAAGGGTGTTGCCATGCTGGCAGGCGAACCAGGCGCCGGTGCGGCACATGCCGGTCTGGATCTCGTCGAGCATCATGAGCCAGCCATGGTCGTCGCACAGGGCGCGCACCTGCGGCAGGTAGTCATCGTCGGGGACGATGATACCGCCTTCCCCCTGTATGGGTTCGAGGAGCACAGCCACCACGTTGGGGTCGTTCCGGGCGATCACCCTGAGGGCCTCGATGTCATTAAAAGGAGCGCGGATGAAGCCCTGCACCAGGGGTTCGAAACCGGCCTGCACCTTGCGGTTGCCCGTCGCGGAGAGGGTGGCCAGGGTGCGGCCGTGAAAACTGTTTTCCATGACGATGATGGAAGGTTGTGCAATGCCCCGCTGGTGTCCATGGAGGCGGGCCAGTTTGATGGCGGCTTCCACGGCTTCCGCGCCGGAGTTGCAGAAAAAGGCCTTCTCCATGTCCGCCACGCCGCACAGCTTCTCCGCCAGTTGTTCCTGGCGCTGGATATGGTAGAGGTTGCTGGTGTGCAACAACCGCTGCGCCTGCTCACGGATGGCCTCCGTTACCGCAGGGTGGGCATGGCCCAGGCCGCACACCCCGATGCCGCTCAAGGCGTCGAGGTGGATTTTATCCTGCTCGTCCCACAACCAGGCGCCTTCACCACGGGTGAAGGTGATCGGCAGTGGGGCATAGTTCGTCATCAAGTGGTCTGCCATGAGAATTTTCCGCGGTCCTGAAAGCAAAAAGCAGCACAGGGCTGCAACACAGGTTATTATAGCCGCTTTTCCGGATTCGCAAAGGATTCAGGCGTTTTGCAGGTCCTTCCATTCTGGGCGAGGGGTGACAGGCCAGTGGAGAATTTACGTATATGGGTAGCGTGCCGGGTTAATCATATCAACACCAGCTGGCTTGGTCCGCGGGCCGTTCGAGCAGTTCGTGGATGTTGGCCTCGATGATCTTGTAACCGATGTTGCCGTAGAGGATCTGGCGGCCTTCATTGAGAATCAGGGTGGGGCTGCCCTTGACGGCATATTTTTCCTTGCTTTCGAGGTCGGCGCTGAGGGCGGCGCAGGCCTCGCCGTTTTTCAGCAGGGTATCGATTTCGGCGCATGGCAAGCCCAGTGTGGCGGCGATCTCCATCTGGCATTCATAGCGCGCAATGTCCTTCAGGTCGCGAAAAAAGGCCAGGCGGCACTGCCAGGCCGCTTCCTCGTAGAGTGTCCTGCCATCGCAGTGCGCCTGTGGCGTGGTGGGAATCAGGCCTTTCTGCTCCAGCAGTTCCACGGCCTTGAGAAACAGGTGGCAGCTCAGGGAAGAGGCGGGACGGTTGGTTTTCCATATGTCTGGGTGAATATGGATGTGATCGAAAGTTTCTCCGACCTGTCTGACATGTTCGCAATAGGCCTCGACGCCACCCCGCTCTTTCCATCCTTCGACGACCCGTGACTGCGTATGGCCGAAAATGGTCAGGTAGTGATAGGTTACGCTGACGCTGTCGCCGAACTGGGCCTTCAATTGGTCCAGTCTGATTTGCGCCGTATAGGCCCATACACACAGGACGTCAGAGAAATAGTTGATCTGAACCTGTTTGCGGGTTTGCGCCATGGAAGCCACTCGCGGCGCCGGCCGCCTGGCCGGCGCCGTCTTGCAATCTCAGCCCGCGAAATTGCCGGCGGCGAAATCCCAGTTGACGAGATTCCAGAAGTGGTCAACGTATTGCGGGCGCGCGTTGCGGTAGTCGATGTAGTAGGCGTGCTCCCATACGTCGCAGGTCAGCAGCGGCGTCTGGTCCGCTGTCAGGGGGCAGCCGGCGTTGCTGGTGCTGACCAGGGCCAGGGAGCCGTCGGCGTTCTTGACCAGCCAGGCCCAGCCGGAGCCGAAGGTGGTGATGGCTGTCTGGCTGAACTGATTCTTGAATTCCTCGAAGGAGCCGAAGGCCTTGTCGATGGCCGCGGCCAGCTCACCGCCGGGCGCGCCGCCCCCGTTGGGGCTGAGGCAGTTCCAGTAGAAGGTGTGATTCCAGACCTGGGCCGCGTTGTTGAACAGGCCGCCGCTGGATTTTTTGATGATGTCCTCCAGGCTCATGTCCTCGAATTCCGTGCCGGAAATGAGCTTGTTCAGATTGGTGACGTAGGTCTGGTGATGCTTGCCGTAGTGATATTCCAGCGTCTCGGCCGAAATATGGGGCTCCAGGGCGTCTTTGCTGTAGGGCAGTTCGGGTAGTTTGTGTTCCATTGCTTTCTCCATATGCTTGAGAGGTGAATACGCCGGCCAGGCGCCGGCATTATTCCCGAGTGAATTGCTGGGGCAGAGTTTATAGCACCCGCTTCCCCGGTTCAACTTGACAACGTCTTGTGCGGCGCGGGATCACGCCATAAGATGGCCTGGACATGAACGCCATTGAACTGAGCCTTTTCGCCAGCCGCATCAGCGCCATTTGTGACGAGATGGGCGCGGTGCTGCAACGCGCCGCCTTGTCCCCCAATATCAAGGACCGCCTGGACTTCTCCTGCGCCGTGTTCGACACTTCGGGCGGGCTGTGCGCCCAGGCCGCCCATATCCCCGTTCATCTCGGCAGCATGGCCTATGCCATGGAAGGCATCGTGCGCCGCATGGCCTGGCGGCCCGGGGATACGGTCATCGTCAACGATCCCTACCTGGGCGGCACCCACCTCCCCGATGTGACCCTCATTACTCCTGTGTTTCTGGAAGGGGAAGAGTTGGCGGGTTTCGTGGTCAATCGCGCCCATCACGCCGATATCGGCGCCGCCACCCCCGGCTCCATGCCCATCTCGCGCACCCTGGAGGAGGAGGGCGTCGTCATTCCCCCCACCCATCTCGCGCGCGACGGGCAGGTGAATGAGGAGGCGATGGCGGAGATCATAAAGGGCAGCCGCAACGCGGCGCAGGCGCGGGGCGACTATGCGGCCCAGCTCAGCGCCAACCGCTGCGGGGCGCGGCGCCTGCGGGCATTGGTGGAGGGGATGGGAAGCGCTTCATACGCACAGGCCCTGCGCGCCCTCAATGATTACGGCGAGCGCCTGGCGCGGGGCAGCCTGGCCCGAATTCCCGATGGGCGCTATACCTTTGCCGATGTCATGGATGACGACGGTACCGGGCTCCGGGACATTCCCATCCAGGTATGCATCACCAAGCAGGGGGAAGACGTGGCCGTGGATTTCAGCGGCACGGCGGCGCAGGCGCCGGGCAACATCAACTGCCCCCTGTCGGTGGCGGCGGCAGCGGTCTATTACGTGTTCCGCTGTCTCATGCCCTCCCAGACGCCGGCCTGCGCCGGCAGCTTCCGGCCCATTACGCTCACGGCGCCCGCGGGGAGCCTGGTCAATGCGCGCCGCCCCGCCGCGGTGGCCGCGGGCAACGTGGAGACCAGCATGCGCATCGTGGACGTGGTGTTGGGGGCATTGGCCCAGGCCATGCCCGGGCGTATTCCCGCCGCCAGCCAAGGCACCATGAACAACATTGCCATGGGCGGGGATCACGGCCAGGCCTGGGATTATTACGAGACCCTGGGCGGCGGCATGGGAGGCGGAGCGCGGCGGGCTGGCCTGGGCGCCATACATTCCCACATGACCAATACGCTCAACACCCCCATAGAGAGCGCTGAAATGCATTTTCCCTTGCGCATCCGGCGCTACGGGATCCGCCATGGCTCCGGCGGGGCGGGACGCCACGCGGGCGGGGACGGGCTGGTGCGGGAATATGAATTTCTCGCCCCGGCGACGGTCACACTCATTACGGAACGGCGTTACCATGCACCTTGGGGGCTGCGGGGTGGGGCCCCGGGCAAGGTGGGTAGCGATACCCTGAACGGGCGCAAGTTGCCCCCCAAGACGGTTTTCACCGTGCAGGCGGGCGACCGGCTGCGCATCGAGACGCCTGGCGGCGGGGGATGGGGCCCAGCCGAAGGCCAATAACCTATTGGATTAGTCAGGTATTTGTCGTATCATGGCGGTTTATATGCAATCGACAGAAAGTGAGGATCAGACGATATGGATGTGATGGAAAAAATCAAACAGCAGGTCGAAGGTCATTCCATCGTCCTCTATATGAAGGGATCGCCGCAATTTCCCATGTGCGGTTTCTCCAGCCACGTGGTCCAGGCCCTGCAGGCCTGCGGCGCGGATTTCGTTCACGTGGACGTCCTGGCCGATCCCGAGATCCGCGCCAACCTCCCCAAGTACGCCAACTGGCCCACCTTTCCCCAGCTCTATATCAATGGCGAACTGGTAGGCGGCTGCGACATCGTCATGGAACTCTACCAGCAGGGCGAATTGCAGAAAATGGTGCAGGCCGCCCACAGCGCAGTGAGCTGATCAGCCTTTCTTTTCTATCCCCCCTCACCCCTCCCTGGAGGGTGTCGCAAAAGGTTTTAGTCCCTTCTCCCTCCGGAGGGAGAGGGGAGAACCGACAGCCTGGCCTTTATCATCGCCAAGAGCATGCTGCTCACGGTTTCGATGCGCCGGTCGAATAGGTGCTATACCTCGATCGCTCCATTCGCGACCACGATCTCTTGCAAGCCATCGCCCGTGTCAATCGGACCTGTCCCAACAAGCACTGCGGACCGGTGGTGGACTGCTACGGCGTGGGGCGCCATCTGAAAGAGGCATTGGCCATCTATGCCGACGAGGATGTGGCCGGCGCGCTCACCAGTATCAAGGACGAACTTCCCGTCCTACCGGACCGGCATCAGCGCGTGATTGCCGTGTTCAAGGACCGGGGCATTACCGACATCCACTTTCCGGGAGCATCTGCAGAAAGGTGATGATATCCACTGTGGTTTCGTTGTCGAGGTCAAGAGCAAGGTTGTGCTGATCCAGACCGACAATCAGGCGAGATGGTTCAGAAAGGCCGATGTCTGCCGGCCAATGGACATGCGCTGCACGGAAGGTGTGTTGACCCGGAATGGAAATCCGCAGAACGGCCCGGCGGGTTGATCACTGGGTGGCAGCAACGCGGCCATGAAGTTCGTTCATGCATCGTTCACCAGGGTTCCAGAGTACAGTAGGCGGGGCCGGTGACAGGGTCTTCGCGGGAACAGGAAGAAGTGTTGACAAAGAGGCTGTGGCGCAGTTAGTCTGATTTCATGAATTCTTTCATCAGCACAGAATCAACTGTTCGCTCCATGCGACTGTGGTGGAAACCGGGTTTCCACTGCGGTCTGTGCTGATTACATTTCATAAATTTCAATCAACTCAGGACAGCCGCGGATCTCGCCGCAAAGCTCTGTCCTGACACCTTCCTGAAGCAAGATCCACGGTTGCCCTGACCAACAGGGAGACGTGCGTGGAAACGGCTCGAACGATACAAACAAGGGCTCGTCAGCGCCTGATCGGCATATCCATGGTGCTGCTCGCGGCCGTGGGATTTTCCACCAAGGCGGTTCTTGTCAAGCTGGCCTATGCTCACAGCACCGAGGTGGACGCCATTACATTGATGACCTTGCGCATGCTGTTTGCGCTGCCTTTTTTTCTCGGTGTCGCCCTTTGGTTGCAGAGCCAGCGCCACATTCCGTCGCCCGGGCGCCGCGAGCTGGCGCTGATCGCCGCGCTGGGGATGATGGGTTTCTATCTGGCAGGGTTTCTCGACTTTGCCGGGCTGGCATACATTCCGGCCGGTGTAGAGCGTCTGATCCTGTTTCTCTATCCGACAATGGTGGTAATGTTCTCGTCATTATTTTACCGCCGTCCCATCTCGGCAGGTGAGGCAGGCGCACTGGTTCTGAGTTACCTGGGGATCGCAGTGGTCTTTATGCAGCCGCAGGAGACGGTATTGCCGCGCCTGTGGCTGGGCGCGTCCCTGGTATTCGCATCGGCCGTAGTGTTCGCTCTCTATCTGATGCTGTCCGGCGCCCGTATGCGGCGCTCAGGCTCCATCGCGTTTACCGCCTATGCCATGACGGCGGCCAGTATTGCGGCAGTTGTCCATTTCAGTCTCAGCCATCCTCTGTCGGCGCTCAATCTGCCGCTGGAGGTTTACGCCTTGACGCTGCTCATGGCCATCGTGTCAACGGTGGTGCCGGCTTTCCTCATGCATGCCGGCATCCATCGCATCGGCGCCAGCCCGGCCTCCATCATCGGCTCGACGGGCCCTGTGGTCACGCTGTTCCTCGCCTGGCTGTTGCTCGATGAATCCCTGGGCATGGCGCAACTGGCCGGGGCGGCGATGATCCTGGCGGGGGTGACCCTGGTCGGCCGGAGTGCGGGGAACAAGGGAAAGCAGTAGGATGATCAAACAACAGGCCCACCATCAGCGGGGCCTCGCACGACTATTTCATCCCGCCTCCTGGTGAGAAACACGGGCTGGGGAACTCACAGTGGAAATATGCGAGAATGACGACGGGTTATTCTGCGTGGACTGCTGATGTTTTCTGTTTGTGCGATTTTATCCAAGCGATATGGCGATGTATCAGCCCGCAGTCTGGAAGAATGGCTCCGGGATTTCAACGGTGAAAGCGTGGAGCAACGTGCGGGCTTTCGGGGGAATTTCGATTTCCAGGCGCGAAGGGAGTTCGTGGCCCGAGGGTGATGGCAGTGCCATCACCTGGACATCTCCTTCCGGGTCTGCAGAGATGGCCGGAAAGTTACAATCAGCCGAACCATAAAGTTACAATTGGACGGGGCAAAAACTTGCAATTGGCCGATTCCTAAGGTTACGATTGGCCGGTATGGCCAATCCTGCAATTTACCCCCGCCTGGTGGAGCCGCGCCTCGATGAGGCGCTGGCCGATACACCTGTCGTTCTGATCCACGGGCCGCGCCAGTGTGGCAAGACCACATTGGCGCGTATGGTGGGTGAGGCGAGGGGTTGTGCGTACTTCAGTTTCGATGATGATGTTGCGCTTGCCGCTGCTCGGGAGGACCCGGTGGGTTTTGCCGGGGATCTGCCGGAGCGGGCCATTCTCGATGAGGTGCAGCGGGTTCCCGAACTATTCACTGCCCTGAAAAGCACCGTGGACCGCGACCGCACACCGGGCCGGTTCCTGCTCACCGGCTCTGCCAACGTGCTGTTGGTACCGAAACTCGCTGATTCCCTGGCGGGGCGCATGGAGATCCTGCGACTGCACCCGTTAGCCCAGGTGGAGCTGACGAGAACGCCACCCACGTTTCTGAACACGCTGTTCGGGGCGGGATTCGAAATGGGTAACTGGCCTCGTCTCGGCGACGAGCTGCCCGAACGGATCGTCGCAGGCGGCTATCCTGCGGCGCTTGCCCGCCTGGCTCCACGCCGGCGGGCCGCTTGGTACCGCGATTACATCGAGACGCTAGTGCAGCGCGACGTACGGGATCTGGCGCGTATCCGGTTACTGGATGCCTTGCCGCGTTTGTTGATGCTGGCCGCCGGACAGACCGCCCGGCTGCTCAACGTGAGTGATCTGGCATCGCCATTCCAGCTCAGCCGGCAGACCATACGCGACTACATCACGCTGCTGACACGGGTATTCCTGCTGGAGGAACTGCCATCCTGGCACAGCAACCGCCTGCGACGCTTGATCAAGACCCCCAAGCTGCACTTGGGTGACACCGGCCTTGCCTGTGCGTTGCTGGGGGTAGACGTGGCGGCACTGAAGTCCGATCGTGCGCTGCTGGGCCAGCTATTGGAAACTTTCGTGTTTCAGGAATTACGCCGCCAGGCAAGCGGGTGGGAAGATACCGTCAACTTTCACCATTTCCGCGACAAGGATGGCGCCGAAGTGGATATCGTGCTGGAAACGAGCGGCCAGCGGGTTGCCGGTGTCGAGATCAAGGCAGCGGCCACGGTAACGGCCTCAGATTTTCGAGGACTGCGCAGACTCAAGCAGGCTGCTGCTCAACGATTTGTCGGAGGGATAGTGCTATACGACGGTGAAGCCACGATGCCCTTTGGAGAGGGCTTGTACGCGGTGCCAATCCGATGTCTTTGGGAGACATGATGTAGTTGAATGTAAAATGATGTGGGATGCGAATCTGAAACGGAAATGACAATACCGGAATAGAAATAGTGAACGACCTCGGGCTTACCCTTTACCACAGCCAGTTTTTTGCCTGGCAGCTCACACGCCGGGCTGCTGGTGATTCGGTGGATTCCTTGGGATCTACCCTCATGGATGCTCAGGTTGATTTGAACCCTCACCAGGTCGAGGCGGCACTGTTCGCATGCCAGAACCCCTTGTCCCGTGGTGTTATCCTGGCTGATGAGGTTGGTCTTGGGAAGACTATCGAAGCCGGCCTCGTCCTTGCCCAATTCTGGGCGGAGCGCAAGCGTGGCATCCTCATCATCGTGCCCGCCAATCTGCGCAAGCAGTGGCATCAGGAGTTACTGGACAAATTTGCGCTGGACTCCTTGATACTCGAGTCCAAGAGCTACAACCAGCTCAGGAGACAAGGTGTACTCAACCCCTTCGACACCGACCGGCCGGTGATCTGCTCCTATCAGTTCGCCAAGTCCAGGATTGACAATGTGCGCATGGTTCCCTGGGATCTGCTGGTCTATGACGAGGCGCACCGCCTGCGCAATGTCTATAAGAAAGGTAATATCATCGCCAACACCCTCAAGGATGGGCTGGCCGGCGTGAAATCCAAGGTGCTACTCACCGCTACTCCACTGCAAAATTCCTTGCTGGAGCTCTATGGACTGGTCAGTATCATCGACGAGCGCGTGTTTGGCGATCTGGACAGTTTTCGTCGCCAGTATGCGCGGCTGAACGACAACGCCGTCTTCCAGCAGCTGCGCAGCCGCATCGCGCCTCTGTGCAAGCGCACGCTGCGCAAGCAGGTGGCCCACACCATTGCCTATACCAAACGCATTCCCCTAGTGGAGCAGTTCACGCCCACCAGGGACGAGCAGCACCTGCGCGAACTGGTCGCCGACTACCTGCGCCGCCCAGAACTCAAGGCCCTGCCTAGTGGCCAGCGGCAACTCATCTCGTTGGTTCTGTGGAAGCTGCTGGCGTCATCCACTTATGCCATTGGAGGTGCCCTGGGTACCATGGCGGCCCGGTTGGAAAAGCTGCTCGAAGATGCCGAAACGGCCGAATCACTCATCGACTCCCTTGACAAGGATTACGAAGCCCTTGATGAAGAAGCCGAGGAGTGGGAGATTGAGCTGGCAAACAACCTGCTCGATGAGAAAGACAAGCAGGCCATTCGTGACGAAATTGCCGAGTTGCGCCGCTACGAGACCATGGCGAAGGCGATACGCGACAACGCCAAGGGCAAGGCGCTGATCACCGCCCTGGATCGCGCTTTCAGGGAACTCGACAAACTTGGCGCACCGCGCAAGGCACTGATCTTCACTGAATCCCGCCGTACGCAGGACTATCTTCTGTCCCTGCTCAGGGAAACTGCCTACGGGGATGGCATCGTTCTGTTCAACGGCACCAACGACAATCCGGCAGCACGTCAGGTCTACAAGGACTGGCTGGAAAAACACGCCGGCTCAGATCGCATCACCGGCTCAAAAACCGCCGACACCCGCGCCGCACTGGTGGAATACTTCCGCGACCAGGGCAAGATCATGATCGCTACCGAAGCCGGCGCGGAAGGCATCAACCTGCAATTCTGTTCGCTGGTCATCAACTACGATCTGCCCTGGAACCCGCAACGCATCGAGCAGCGTATCGGCCGCTGCCACCGCTACAGGCAAAAGTTCGATGTCGTGGTGGTGAACTTCGTCGATCTGACCAACGAGGCGGATCGCCGGGTCTATGAACTGCTGGAACAGAAGTTCCGCCTGTTCGACGGTGTCTTCGGTGCCAGTGACGAAGTGCTCGGCGTCATTGGTTCAGGCGTGGATTTTGAGCGCCGTATCGCGGATATCTATCAAAGCTGCCGGGATCCCGAAACCATCCGCAAGAGCTTCGAACAGTTGCAGCTGGAGCTGGCCACTGAAATCAACGAGGCCATGGTCAAGACCAGAGAAGCCCTGTTCGAGCATTTCGATGAACAGGTACTGGAAAAGATCCGTATCGACAGCCTCGAAACCCGCAACCGTTACGAACAGCTATTCATGAACCTCACCCGGGTGGAACTCAAACGTCATGCCCGCTTCGACGGCGATAATAGCTTCATTCTCGAGTCCCTGCCTGATGACAGCCTTCGGGATGCCGTCCCGTTGGGCCGTTACGAACTGCCACGACGCACAGGTGACGCCCATCTCTACCGTCTGGGGCATCCCCTGGGCGAGTATGTGCTGCAACAGGCCAAAGCCCGTGATCTGCCTCCGGCACGACTGGTATTCGACTATGGCGCCTGGAAAGGCGGTCGCCTGACCACGCTGGAGGCCTGGCGAGGGAAAAGCGGGGTTCTGATTGCGGAACTACTGACCATCCAGTCTCTTGGTGGAACCGAACAACACCTCGTAGTTTCTGCCGTGACCGATAGTGGTGAAGTACTACCTGAAGACGACCCGGAAAAGCTCCTGCGCCTGCCTGCAAGCCACCAGGAGCAAATCAGCGCACTACCAGTTAATCCTGCACTGGAATCCGACCTGATCGAACGAAAAAACCGACTGGCCGAGTCCATCAACCGGCGCAACCTTGGGTACTTTGAACAGGAGGTCCAAAAGCTCGATGCCTGGGCGGATGACCTTAAGGTAGGGCTGGAACAGGAAATCAAGGAAATGGACCGTCAGATCAAGGAAGTGCGGCGCACCGCTGCAACCGCGCCAACGCTGGAGGAAAAACTGGACTGGCAGAAACAACAGCGCGAGCTGGAACAGAAGCGCAACAGGCTACGTCGTGAACTGTTTGATCGGCAGGATGAGGTAGAAGAAAAGCGCAATGCGCTCATTGTTGAGTTGGAAGCCCGGCTCACGCAAAAGGCAGAGGAAAAGCACCTGTTCACCATCGAATGGAGGCTCATATGAGTGACGCAGAAGAAAATGACAAAACACCTGCCGAGGAACTCGCAGAAATCGTAACCAACGCATTGTTGGATGAGGGATTGATTCTAAAGGAAGATGCTCCGCATACGTCCCGGGAAATAGCTTCAGGTAAATTGAGGGCAGAGGACTGGCGTTTGCTGATAGAAAAAGCGCTAGACAAGGAGGCGTCAGATGAATAGCGGTGCTCTAAAATCACTGACAATTGATCATCTTAGGGGGGCTGTTGCCCCGTTCACCCTCACCTTCGAAAAAGGAAAAAAGCTGACACTTATATATGGTGAGAACGGTACCGGTAAGTCAACAATATGTGACGCATTCGACTTCATCGGCAACGGCAGGGTCGGCTCGCTTGATAACAGAGGGCTGAACAGGACTGGTAAATACTGGCATACGGTTGGCAAAACGCCGTCTGACACCTCGGTTACGCTGACACTATCAACTGGCAGCTGCAAGGCGACGCTTGAAAAAGGCAACGTACTGGTGGATTCAGAAGATCATCGCCCGCTTGTAAACGTATTACGAAGGAGTCAAATCCTGAATCTGGTCGAAGCAAGACCAGCTGATCGCTATTCAGCTATCAGCCACTTTATCGACGTGGCAGGTGTTGAAGCATCGGAAGCCAATCTGCGTGCGCTTATCCGCGATATCGAAAGCCGGATCGAAGTTGCCATTGCACGTGTTCAGGAAAACAGGGATACGATAGAAAACTTCTGGGAACAGGCAGGAAAGGTGGGTGATGATGCGATTCAGTGGGCGCAGAATGAAGTTGCCCGGGACATGGCATCAGTCGAGGCTACAAGGGCTGCTTTGGATGAATTGCGAGAAACATTCCGAAAACTTCTCAGTTATCCAGAAGCAATTTGTGCACGCAAAAAGGAAATATCCAGCATAAAGGCTGCCATTGAAGATCAGAAGCAGCATGTTCTGGGCTTGACTGAGAAAGTAGCTGGGGAATATGTCGAGATACTCGAAATACTGCATGCTGCGCAGAGTCATTTCGAAAATCATCCCGACCCTGAAGTTTGTCCACTGTGCGAGAGTGCGGAGAAGGTCGCCGGACTGCCGGCAAGAGTCACGGAAAGGATCGAGTCTCAGGTGGTTGCCAATCAACTCAAAGAAGCTAGGCGCAAACTGACGCTGTTGGAAAGTTCGCTGGAACAGAAAGAACGAGAGCTTGATGAACTGATTAACACGGCTTTGCAGGATGCCCAAAAATTTGTAGAGTCTACAAAAGACGATGCTTTGCCGGTTGATATCACAATACCAGACCTGCCTTATCCAGCCAGGGTAGATGACTGGACAGAGTGGCTGGCAAATGGCGAAGAGCTGATCGGGAAATGGAGGGTACTGTCGGACGAGTGCGCGGATAGTATGCGGTTTATCGAAGCTCTGAAAACATCACTCGATACCTTGGAATCCAACAGTCAGATCCAGCAGGAACTCGATGTGTTACTGCCGCGGTTGAAAAAAGCTCTCGAAATTGTAGAAACTGAGCGAAAGAAATATACCGACAATATATTGCACGAAATCGCTAATGATGTCGGGGTGTTGTACGAGAAGGTTCATCCTGGAGAAGGTTTAAATAAAATCAGCCTTGAACTGGATCCGGTGAGGCGGGCCTCTTTGGATATTTCGGCAGAATTCTTGGGGAAGGGAGGCGCGCCGCCCCAGGCCTATTTCAGTGATTCCCATCTGGATACCTTGGGGCTTTGCGTATTCCTGTCGCTGGTCCGGAGAGAAAAGCCAGAGGAGACGATACTTGTTCTAGATGATGTGCTCGGTAGCGTGGATGAGCCTCATGTTGAGCGACTGATTGAAATGTTGTACGAGGAAGCCAACAAATTCCGTCAATGCATCATCACAACGCACTATCGTCCCTGGAAAGAGAAGTTTCGTTGGGGTTGGCTGAAAAATGGGCAATGCCAGTTTGTCGAACTCAAGAAATGGACGTTGGATGGCGGCATCTCCCTCACTCAAAGCATACCTGATATTGAAAGATTGAAAATGCTGCTGGAGGAGACGCCGCCTGACGTGCAGCTGGTTTGCGCAAAAGCAGGTGTGGTCCTCGAGGCCGCACTCGAATTTCTGACGGTGACGTACGAGTGCCAGGTACCACGCCGCGCAAGTGGTCGTTATACCTTGGGTGACCTCTTGCCAGCAATTGACAAGAAGCTTAGGGCGGCTCTGAAAGTTGAACACAAGAAGGAAGAACCGGATGGCACAGTGACCTACATCGAGAAGGTGCTCGAACCTCATCTGAATGAACTTACAAGAATCATACAGGCGAGAAACTTGTTTGGTGCGCATTTCAATGCGCTGTCATTTGAATTACTGGATGATGATGCACTCGCATTTGGAAAAGAAGTGTTGGCGTTGATGGAAAGCCTGGTTGACCCGGATAGTGGATGGCCACGCAACCGTAAATCTGGCAGCTATTGGGCAACGGTAGGCGAAACACGTCGTTTGCATCCATTGACAAAGCCAAGCTAGAGGAAATGCAGGGTATTGTTTTGTTACGAAATCCGGGAATCGTGAAAATGCCACCACAAGGAACGCCACTTGAACTAAGGCTTTTGACTGAGTCATTGGACAATGAGTTTGGTGCATTAATTACAGGTATTGGTGCGAATGATGACGCACGACGAAACAATTTTCTATCCAAAGCTATCGCAGCCTTTGTGCTAACTCATGAAGCAGGGGCCACTCAAGAAGAAGCCGTTGCTGCCTGCATCGATGGCGGTGACGATCACGGCATCGATTCTGTTTATATTGGCGCGGACGGAACACTATGGTTGATTCAATCCAAATATATCTCCAGCGGGAGAGGTGAACCTGACCTGGGGGATGTATCCAAGTTCAAGGATGGTGTCGTGGATCTTCTGGCTGGAAAATACGACCGCTTCAATGAGGCTCTGAACGAGAAAAGACATGCCATTGAAAGCGCCCTGGCAGATGAAGGTCACCGAGTCAAAGTCGTTCTTGCTCACACCGGGGGAGCAATATCAGATGACCGCAGAAACATATTCTCAGACCTCGAACATACATACAATGCTACGGTGCCCGATTTTCTTCGCTGCTATTCGCGAGGGCTGACAAGCCTCCATGGATTTCAACTGGACGATCAAGCGGCTCAACCCATAGATACTGAAGTCAATCTGCTCGATTTTGGCTATATTGAAAGCCCGTACCGAGGTTTCTATGGGCGAATGTCGGCAAAAAACCTCGCTAATTTGGAGCAGCAGTATGGCGACCGCATAGTCGAGAAAAATATACGGAGATTCAAGGGCTCGACTGTTGTCAATGACGGCATGGCGAAAACTTTGCAGGAAGAATGGGATCATTTCTTCTATTTCAACAATGGAGTGACATTTCTCTGCTCAAGTATTCAGCAGCTACCGCCGATTCAACAAGATCGGCAGCAAGGACGTTTTCGAGTCCGTGATATTTCCATCATCAATGGCGCACAAACTGTTGGTACCATTGCAGAGCAAAATGCAGCCTATTTCGACGACCATCCCGCCGAGGTGCTGGTTACATTCATCTCTCTTGACCAAGCACCCGATGAGTTTGGCAAACGGGTAACCCAGTACCGTAACCGCCAGAACGCGGTTGACCTTGAGGATTTCTCGGCGCTGGATGAACGCCAGGAAACGTGGCGACAGACACTGGCTATAACGGGTATCGAGTATCTGTATAAGCATGGCGACAATGACCCCCTCGTTATCGGATGCAGTCTTCAGCGTTCGTGAGGCCGCACCCGCTCTGGCATGTTGCGAAACAGCCAGCTCCTGGCCTGCCTTTGTTGTGGCGGCAAAGAAAGATCAAAAGCGGTTGTTCAGACGGCCGGACCTGTCCGCAACGGGATCGCCATTGGATGAGGCGTATGAACGCCTTTTTTCGGATGCTTTGACAGCCAGGGAACTATGGCGTGTCGTACAGATAAGCCGCATTGTTCAGAAAACGATCATCGATCGTGCCAAAGGTGAATCTCAGGAAGATGGCGAAATCCTTCGGCACGGAAAATGGCTGATTCTGCATATACTATTACTGAAGACTCAGTTGCGCTGGAGTGGCGATTTGGCGCTGACCGACGATGAGAAAAAGCGAATCTCGGTGGCGATCGACACCATTGCGAATGAATTGATCAATGTTATAAAGGCGAACACCTGGAACAAACAGCCAAGGGCAATTTTCGAAAATCAGACCGACGTGCAAACAGTGAAGAATTCGATGATGGCTGCTCTCACGCAACCACTCTAAAGGTAAATCATGGCCAAGAAACAAAAACTGGAACTCACCTGGATAGGAAAGGACAAGCGGCCGAAGCTGGAACCGCGGATTCTGCTGGAAGATCCGGATAAGTCGTATTACGCCAAGCATCGGGTGACGGAGAACGACATTTTCGACAATCGCCTGATCTTCGGTGACAACCTGCTGGCGCTGAAGGCGCTGGAGCAGGAGTTTACGGGCAAGGTGAAGTGTATCTATATCGATCCTCCATACAATACCGGAAATGCTTTTGAAAACTACGATGATGGAATAGAGCACTCAATATGGTTATCTTTGATGAGAGATCGTTTGGAATCTCTTAGGCGACTGCTTTCAGATGATGGTTTTTTTTGTTGTCAAATAGATGATGGTGAAGGTGCATATCTTAAAGTGTTGCTAGATGAGATCTTTGGAAGATCGAACTATTTAACGACATTTTATGTTCAAGTTAGATATGGCCATAAAACTCTTGCAGAAGATAACGATTACCAAAAAGTAATTGAGCAGTGCTTTATCTATGCAAAGGATCGCAATTTGGCGAAGGCGAATAAAGATAAAGAACCCTACAAGATTGAAAAATTTGAATGGATGATAATTGAAAAATCAGATGGTGAAGAGCTAGAGTTGGGTGGAAAGAAGGTGGTGTTATTTAAGCCTGGAGAATACGAAATCAAGAAAATAGAGCCATCCTTAACAGGGTTAAAGGAGACGTGGGCAACAGGGTCTTTGGTTCGGCAGTCTGGAAGTTCAGGAGAGTTTCTTGATAAGTACTTAGCTCCTAGAAAAAAAATAGATGGATTATCATGTTTATATAAAGTCTATGGAATAGGTGAGGATGGATTGGGTTACCGTTACATGACGGGTCCAAAAAAATCTACAGCCACAAAAGGTAAATTTTACTCAGGTATACCGTTGAAAACATTAAGTGCTATAAAAGAAGGGAAGGCGGATAAAGCAAAACCAATCCAAAATTTCTTCGATCTGGCTGGTAGTTTTGGTAATTGTAGACATGAAGGTGGTGTGGATTTCCGGGGCGGAAAAAAGCCAGAAAAACTATTAGAGCTAATATTGAAACACTTTTCCAAACCGGGTGATCTTGTGCTTGACTCTTTTGGTGGGTCGGGCACTACTTCTGCCGTGGCCCATAAAATGGGTAGAAAATGGATTACAGTGGAATTACGGGAACAGGCATATACACATATAGTTCCAAGATTAATGAGAGTTATTGATGGGGATGATAAGTCTGGAGTTAGTGAGAATTATGAGTGGAAGGGTGGCGGCGGTTTCCGTTACTACCGCCTGGCCCCTTCATTGCTGGAGAAGGACAAGTGGGGTAACTGGGTCATCAATAAGGAATACAATGCTGCCATGTTGGCCGAGGCGCTGTGCAAGCTGGAGGGATTTACCTATACGCCGTCGGAAACCGTCTGGTGGCAGCACGGCCATTCCACGGAGCAGGATTTCATCTATGTCACCACGCAGAACCTGTCGGTGAGCCAGTTGCAGGCCCTGGCGGAAGAGGTGGGTGAAGGCCGCAGCTTGCTGGTACTATGCAGCGCTTTCCGGGGTATCAGCGCGGCAAAAGCGACGGAGCGCTGGCCCAATCTCACCATCAAGAAGATTCCCAAAGTGGTGCTTTCCCGTTGCGAATGGGGTCGTGACGACTACAGCTTGAACGTACAGAATCTCCCAATGTTGGAGCCAGAACCTGAACAGCCAGCCGTACCTAAGAAGAAGTCAAAGAAGAAAACCGCACCCGGACAGGTGGCCCTGTTTGGGGAGGAAGAGCAATGAATCTGCGCGTGTTGAATTCCATCAAGGGGCGGTTGTCACTGCGCCCTCCCCAGGCCGAGTCCCTGGAGAAATTGGCCAGGGCGTTGGATACTGCACCGGATATGCGCAGCCATGACCGCGATCTGGAGGCGGTGCTAAATATCCTCAAGGCGGAGTTCCCCACGCTGGAGGATTTCGAGCGGGAGTTTCCGTCGCTGTGTTTCGCGTTGGCCACTGGTGTGGGTAAGACGCGCCTGATGGGGGCTTTTATCAGCTATCTGCACCTGGCCCATGGCTTCAAGCACTTTTTCGTGCTGGCGCCGAACCTGACCATCTACGACAAGTTGATCACGGACTTTACCCCCAACACACCCAAGTATGTGTTCAAGGGCATCGCCGAGTTCGCTGCCTATCCACCAGAGATCATCACTGGGGACAATTATGAACAGCGCGCGGGTAATCTGAGCCTGCTGTCGCCTGTCGTGATTAACATTTTCAATATTTCCAAGATCAACTCGGAGGTGCGTGGCGGCAAGAGTCCCCGTATCAAGCGCCTGTCCGAGTACCTGGGGGACAGCTACTTCAATTATCTCGCCGAGTTGCCCGATCTGGTGCTGCTGATGGATGAGTCGCACCGCTACCGCGCCAGCGCCGGGGTGCGCGCCATCAATGAATTGAAACCCCTGTTTGGCCTGGAACTGACGGCGACCCCCTTCGTGGAATCCAACCGTGGGCCTGTGCCGTTCAAGAACGTGGTGATGGATTATCCCCTGGCTCGTGCCATGGAGGACGGTTTCGTCAAAGAGCCAGCAGTAGTTACCCAACGCGATTTCGACGCCAAACGCCATACGCCGGAGGAGATCGAAAAGATCAAGCTGGAGGACGGCATTCGTGTGCACGAGGCTACCAAGGTGGAGCTGATGACCTATGCGCGCCAGAACAGCGTAAAAACGGTCAAACCCTTCGTGCTCGTGATCGCCCGTGATACCACGCATGCATCGCAGTTACTGGCGTTGATTCAGTCCGAGGCCTTCTTCGAGGGCCGTTACCGCGACAAGGTGATCCAGGTGGACAGCAGCAAGACCGGCAAGGCGGAAGAGGAGATGATTGAGCGGCTGCTGGCCGTGGAGAGCGAGGGGGAGCCGACTGAGATCGTGATCCACGTCAACATGCTCAAGGAGGGCTGGGATGTTACCAATCTCTACACCATCGTGCCGTTGCGTGCCGCCAATGCGCGTACCTTGATCGAACAGTCCATCGGCCGCGGCTTGCGATTGCCCTACGGGAAACGTACCGGCGCGAGTGCGGTGGATAGGCTCAATATCATCGCCCATGATCGCTTTCAGGAGATCATCGACGAGGCCAACCGGGGAGATTCGCCCATCCGACTCAAACAGGTGATTCTGGAAGCACCGGACGATGACGAGGGGATGATCAGCATCACCGTGGGTTCCACTGCAGAGGAAGCCTTGGGGCTGGCTGAGCCCAAGGCAACAAGTGCGGGTGGAACACAGTATGAAATCAAGCCAGAAGGTCTGGAAGCGCCAGTATTCACCCAGGAAGCGGAAAAGGAGGCGGCCCGTGCGGTGCTTGATGTGATTCATGAACTGGAAAAGCAGCATGACAAGGTGCCCACCAGTTCAGCCCTGAACCAGCCCCATGTGCGTGAGGCCATCATGGAGCGGGTCAAGGAACGCCTGACACCTATGCAAGGTGAGCTGTTGGAGAAAGAGGCAGTCGATCTGGAAACGATCGTGGCCAGGACCACCGAGATTGTCAGCCGGAAGATTATCGATATTCCCCGAATTGCGGTGGTTCCAACTGGAGAAGTGACCGTGGGCTTCAATCCCTTTACCCTGGATTTGAGCGGCCTGCACCTGCAACCTGTGGATCGGGAGCTGATCATCCAGAACTTGCGCACCAACGAGCAGGAGACCCTGGCCTCGGAAGTGGGTATCACTGAGCAGCGACTCGAAGATTATGTCGTATACACGCTGGTTGACTACGACGATATCGACTATGCCGCACATGCCGATTTGCTCTACGACCTGGCTGGACAGGTTGTGCGACACCTGTTGAGCTATCTGTCCAAGGACGAGGCTCAGGCAGTATTGGACCGTGACCGACGGCTTATCGGCGAGCATATTCATACCCAGATGATGGAGCATTTCTGGGAAAAAGCGGCTGGATATGAGGTCAAGGTCAGCCGCGGATTCACCCAGCTCAAGCCCTGCAACTATACGGCGTCGGAAAAGCATCCGGTTCGCAATTATCGTGAAACCGTGGATGACAAAGGCCGGATCAAGCAGATGCTGTTCGGTGGGTTCAAAAAATGCCTCTATCCACTACAAAAGTTCGATTCAGACAGCGAACGACGGTTCGCCGTTATCCTGGAGCGCGACGTGGAAAAGTGGTTCCGGCCTGTCAAGGGGCAGTTCCAGACCTACTACCAGCACGGCGCGGAACAGCCCGAATACGTGCCGGATTTCGTGGCCGAGACGGATCGTGTGATTTATATGGTGGAAACCAAAGCCAAGTCCGACATGCAGGATTCGGAAGCGTTGGCCAAAGCTGAGGTAGCGGCCCAGTGGTGTCGGCATGCTTCGGAATATGCGGAAAAACATGGCGGGAAACCATGGAAATACCTGCTGATCCCCCATAACGAGATCAATGAATCACGGCATTTGAAAGATTTTGAGCGTTTTGCGCGAATATCAGATTGATGATTGAGAATGTTGCATGTGTCACTTTTTAGTTGCTTTTTCGTTTTTCCTTTCAAGTGGCACATTATTGCTAAAACTGAGGGTCTTTTGCTGAGGCGGTCGAATAATATCTTGATTAGTAATAGTATTTGCTTTCCGCCGTCTTTCTCCATTGGGGCCTAGAATTTCAAGCTCCTTAATCTCTGCCAATAGATTTGCGCCTTCTCGAATATGGTCGCTCGTAGCGGGTGTTTGGTTAGCGACTAAACGGTAGAACTCATCAAACCGAATTCCATCAGCGAAACGGTGTATCAGCCGTGGAAGTTCTTCTACTATCCCTTCGATAGTTCTTTTTCTTGCAATCTTGTCAAAGGAAAATTCACTATTACCAAACATGTCGGCCACGCCGATCAGTTGTTCATCTTTCATCGGGTCGTAGCCAAACATATGGAGTCCAGCTCCGCCATAATGTGTGAAGTGATTCTTCAGCTGCCAATGCAATTGTGTCATTACATCACGCGCGCGCGGATGGTTTGAAAGGTGGATTAACCAGAATGAGCGGTTGGCCTCTGGTGACACAATAAAGAAGGGGGTGTAATGCAGTGCGCCACTGAGTTTTGGAATGGCTTTATGTAATTCAAATTGGACTAGTTGTCGCCATTGTGGTGTGTCGTTCTTGGAGTTCAATAATTGATCGATATCTAGCTCATGAGCGATCCCGATTCGTTGTAGAGTTTTGAGATATTCTGGCTTGTTTGACATGTAGTCGATGAGCCAGTCTGTAGCAAAGGTCAATATGATCTCGGCATGGGGCAATTTTGCGAAAATTGTTTGAATATCTGGAAACGGGATTTCTCCATAACCGTATTGGTCCAATAAAAAAATACACCGTTGACTTTTCCCTTTGCTGCTAATACGGCTAATTAATGTTGGCAGAAATTTTGTGAACTGACCCGGCCATGAGAAGATATCCTTATTGAGGCGTTCTCCCAAACCCTGTTCGCGCAGATACCAGTTCAGATAGTCATGGTTTGACTTTTTCTTTTCAATGAAGAAATACTCAGCCTGTAGTTCAAAAGGGTTACGAACCCCTCCTTGCTGCCGTTTGACATTTACCGCAGAAGCCGCTGCTTCTGCCGCCTTGATAAGGCGCAGTGGCGACCCGGTATATAGGCTATTGTTTCTTGGGTCGAGATAGACGCCGCCGCCGGCGAAGCCGTCTATCAGTGTTAGCCGAAATTTTGGAATCTTTGGATTAGAATTTAGTACCTGGATGTAGTGGAGGAGGTATTCTTCGTAAACACGATGTTTAGCCAGGCTGTGCAGTTCAATCTTTGGGGGATCCTCGCCAAGCTGCCAATCATATTCCTTTTTTGGCAAATCTATTACTCCTATCAATATCAGGGTGATATTTATAAAAACTGATTGCCTAGCGTAGGCGTCGGCATTTCATCCCACGTCTTTCCTAATAGCGTCCTGCCATTTTGTTTCTTTGCCCGTTTTTTGCCGTCAGCTCCCCAGCCGCCCCATTGCTTAAAGAAGAAGGCAACATTTTGTTGTTCGCACTGGCGCTGAACATTGATTACCCAGTCTTGCTTCATTGGGCGGGCCTTCGGTCCGGATTCGCCTCCGACAATGACCCAATGGATATCCCGCAAATCAATTTTCCCAAGATCCTCGAGTAATGGTTCTACGGACAAGAACCGAATCTGTGCTGATATTTTACGGAGTGCTTTGATTCTTGGTAAACCGTGTCTTCTATCTTCGACTGAAACGCCAAGCCAGGCATTTCGAGGTGCAGTGTAATGATCGAAGAATTCCGCCATCCTGTAGGCACGTTTGGTCAAGATTTGATAGGTGTGTTGAGGTGTTTGTCTGATGATATCGAAGACTTGTTGGATAAAGCTATCCGGAATCTCCTCATGGAACAGGTCGCTCATCGAGTTAACAAAATATACCGTCGGTTTCCTGCGCTTCAGAGGTTCACCCAGGCGTTCTGGAAGTAGGGTAAGGCTGAAACCATTTTCATATCCACGAACACCCATGGCCTCGAGCCTCCTCGCCATAGTTTCGGCATAGCAGTGTTTGCATCCAGGGGATATCTTCGTGCATCCTGTTACCGGATTCCACGTCTGTTCGGTCCATTCAATAGAAGATTGCGTACTCATGGCTTTGTCCTTTTCAATTGTTCGTTCTTGTCAAAGTGCACGGGCCTTTTGGGGCGTTTGCCGCGAGAATCAATATTCACCACTTTACCTTCCTCTATAAGCTCATTGAATGCTTGCTGTAAATTTGTTTCGAACCAATTTGTCTCTTCCAGCATGTCTGCAAGCTCTTCTATCCCGTATGCTCGTGGTGTAGTAGCAAGTTTCTCTAGCCAATATTGTTTTACGCTTTCCATAGCCACGGTATCTGTGGTGCTGGAATCGGGTTCGTCGAAGAATAACTCCTCCTGTCTCGTCGATTCGATCCTTCGCTGTTGTTTTGTTTTGGCGCGTACCCGTTTCTGTACGATATCTATTTTTTCCGAGGCATTCATAAATTTCACGATACCCAAGGGGTGGCGAGTAAGATAAACAAGGTGATATTTTGTCCTGTCTTTGATAGGGTCCAATATACTTACATATGCTGATCGTAGCCTGTCTTTATTGTCAGTAGGTACGGATCTGAGGCAATCCAGGTATCTCTGTATCAGGTGCTCTTCCCTTTCCTTCGGTGTCATTCCTGATGTGTCTGGTATTTCACCAAATATTGAGTTCATATCTTCCTGAAATTGTTCCTGTGTAAGGGCACGATTCAAGAAGTCGTACATAAAGTTTATCAGGAATTCTGATCGCTGACGCCGCAATAGGGGTGACAGTGTTGGTATTTCAATAGCGTTCTTCCAGCCTTTCGGATCAATAAAGAAAAATACAAAGTCATTGGGGCTACACCACTTCAGTATCTCAGGGCGCAAGTCAAGGAATTCACCATTTTTAGCCTCTGATGTGACGCCATCTATATGGGTTTCTTTCAGATAGGCGTTGAGCTTTTTATAGGCATGCTTTTCCTTCTCGATGAACAGGGCTCGAAACTCGACGGATTTACCCAGTTTTCTTAGGCTGTTGCGGCATTTGCGCATAACATTCAGAGATAGCGCGATCGATGTGCCAGCCAGGTTCTCGTTCGCTTCGTTCCAAGGGCCTGAAAAGCAATCGACGTAGCATATTCTTCGTTCATGTTGGCCAATTATCATGAACAGTACTTCCAGGTAGCTTTCAAGAAGATAGTGCTTGATGCCGCTGTGCTCCCTGCCTTTGTAGTGTGTTGCTTCCTGCATTCTGGTTACCTTTCGTTGGCGCGTCTATGTTGGTTAGTATTGTATGATCGCATTTGCCCTATGACTACGCCCTGAATTTCTATGCGCTCCGCTGAATAATTCATGGGCTGCATTGTTTGGTTGGCGGGAAATAATGTAACTGTCCCATCCTCATTTTGCTGAAGACATTTCAGTGTTGCTTCGTCCCTGTCGATCAGGGCGACAACGATGTCACCGTTTCCTGCGCAATTCCGCTGTTCAATGATGACCATATCACCATCAAGTATCCCAGCCTCGATCATGGAATCGCCTTGTACCTTAAGTACAAAGCGATTGGGACCCATTAAGAAAGCGCTCAGATCAAAGTATCATGATCCGGGATGGCCTCGATGGGTTGCCTTGCCGCAATTTTACCGGCCAGCGGCAAGGTCGTTTTCGTCTTCGTGTTTTTCAGGCGGTTTCCAGATTGGAGAATGCGGTTGACCCTGGTGAAGCGTTCCCGTGTCATCGCTACTGGCGGTGCGGGTGTCTCGAAGGGATCAGTTTCCCGCACGCTGTACCCGGCTGCTTGTGAGAGTGAGCAGAATAATTGATGGATTTACCCCGATTTTTGATCACATTATCTGATGGATAAAGAAAAACCCCCTCAAATAACTTGAAAATTATCCAAGGGGGCTGTCTCCTGTTTTTCGACCAAGAAAAAAGGAGGCAAGTCCAGTGTGTCATGCATTTTTCAATGATTCCAGATTTTATCAGTTTCTCTTTCGTATTGATCAGGAAATCGCCGACGAGGCTCAATCAGAAGGCTGCGCTCATTGTGGCAGTACGCTGCATGTAGCCCATTATCCACGCAAGCCCCGGGGTATCCGTTGTGCACTGGATGAGACCTATGAGAGGCGCCTGAGTTTTTGTTGCGCCACCGAGGGATGCCGGCGCCGCTGCACCCCGCCATCGGTGCGTTTTCTCGGGCGCAAGGTCTATCTGGGTGTCCTGGTGATACTGGTGACGGCCATGGAGTATGGTCTCAGCGCAAAGCGTCGGCAGCAGTTGATCGAGCAACTCGATCTTTATCCACAGACGCTTGCCCGTTGGCGCCGGTGGTGGCGCACGATCTTCCCGGCCAGCCGCTGCTGGCAGGCGAACCGGGGCCACTTCATGCCGCCGGTGGATGTCAGCCAGTTACCCGGTGTGCTGCTGGGGCGATTGAGTGGCAAAGACCTTTTACAACACCCTCCGGCGGGAGAGGGGCTTTTGCGACACCCTCTGGAAGGGGTGAGGGCTCAATCCTTTTCCCGCCCCCCTTTTTTCCGGCACTCATCCCAGGCGTTGACGATGGCGCAGAACAGGTCGGCGGTCACTTCGGCGTCGTAGATGGCGGAGTGCGCCCTGTCATTGTCCCACGGCAGTCCCGCCGCCTGCACGGCGCGCGCCAGCACGGTCTGGCCGTAGGCCACGCCCGCCAGGGAGGCGGTGTCGAAGGTGCTGAAGGGATGGAAGGGGTTGCGCTTGAGATTGCAGCGTTGCGCCGCGGCATTGACGAAGGCCAGGTCCATGCCGGGGTTGTGGCCCACCAGGATGGTGCGGTTGCAGCCGGCCTCTTTCTGGGCCGTGCGGATGGCCTGGAATGTCTTGCGCATGGCCTCCATCTCGGGAACGGCGAAACGGAAGGGGTGGTAGGGGTCGATGCCCGTGAAGGCCAGGGACTTGGGATCCAGATTGGCGCCCTCGAAGGGTTCCACGTGAAATGCAATGGTTTCCCCCCGCGACAGGCGGCCTTCCTCATCCATGTTGAGCAGGACGGTGGCGATTTCCAGGAGGGCGTCCTTGCGCGCGTCGAAACCGCCGGTTTCAACGTCCACCACCACGGGCATGTAGCCGCGGAAGCGGGTGGCGAGGCGCGGTTTTCCGGCGTCCCCTTCAGTGTTCATGGACGAGCCGCCAGTTCAGTGTCGCGCCCGCGCACAGGGGAATCACCCGCCCGTCACCCAGTTCATAACTGTCCGGTACCTGCCACGGTTCCCGCACCAGGCGCACGCGGTTCGTGTTGACGGGCAGGCGGTAGAAGGCCGCGCCATGGAGGGCGCAGAAGCCTTCCAGCCTGTCCAGGGCGCCGGCCTCCTCGAAGACGCCGGCATACAGTTCCAGGGCGGCGTGGGCCGAGTAGATGCCCGCGCAGCCGCAGGCGGACTCCTTGCGCCGCCGTTCGTGGGGGGCGCTGTCGGTGCCGAGGAAAAAACGCGGATGGCCGCTGGTGGCCGCCTCCCGCAGGGCGCGGCGGTGGCGTTCCCGCTTCAGCACCGGCAGGCAGTAGTGATGGGGATGCACGCCGCCCACCAGCAGGGCGTTGCGGTTGAACAGCAGGTGCTGCGGGGTGATGGTGGCGGCGACGGTGCGCGGCGCCGCGTGCACGAAATCGACGGCGTCCGCCGTGGTGATGTGTTCGAAGACGATGCGCAGAGCGGGAAACTTTACCGTCAGGGGTTCGAGGCAGCGTTCGATGAAGACTTTCTCGCGGTCGAAGACATCCACGTCGTCATCGGTCACCTCGCCATGCACCAGCAGGGGCAGGTCCGCTTCCTCCATGGCCGCCAGGGCCGGGTAAACCTTCTCCAGCGCGGTGACGCCGGCGCTGGAATGGGTGGTGGCGCCGGCGGGGTAGAGCTTGACGGCGGCGATCCGCCCCGACGCCGCGGCGGCGATGATGGTCTCGGGCGTGGTCGCATCCGTCAGGTAGAGCGTCATCAGGGGGGTAAACGCAGTGCCTCCGGGGATGTGGGCGCAGATGCGCTCGCGGTAGGCATCGGCCTGTTCCAGGGTCGTCACCGGCGGCGCCAGGTTGGGCATGACGATGGCGCGCGCGAACTGGCGGGCCGTATGGGGGACGGTGGTGGCCAGGGCCGCGCCATCCCGCAGGTGGGTGTGCCAGTCGTCGGGACGGGTCAGGGTCAGTTCATGCATGCGCGGGTCAGTCGTCCGCGGGCAGTCCGGCCTGGTGGCCGGTGATCCTGTCCAGCGCCGCGACGCCGAAGAGGCGGAAGCCGCGCAGGGCCTCGGGGGGGTGTCCGGCGACACAGACGATGGGCTTGCCTTCCGCCACGCCCATGATCAGGGGCCGCCCCGAGCGCATGGGCACGCCGTCCACGATGAGTTCCCCCACGGCGCGCAGCAGGTCGGAGATGAAGTCCTGCCCGCCCACGGCGGTGCCGCCGGAGATCACGGCCATGTCGGCGTCCTGCAGCGCCTGCTTCAGGGTGGCGGCAAAGTGGTCGAAGTCGTCTTTCATGATACCGGCGAAGGCCGCTTCGCCCCCTGCCGCGTCGATGGCGGCGCACAGCATGACGGAATTGCTGTCACGAATGGCGCCCGGCTTCATAGGCTCCGTGTAGGGAATGACCTCGTCGCCGGAACTGAATACGGTGACACGTGGGCGGCGCGCCACGCTGAGTGTGTCGATGCCCAGGCTGGCGATGTTGCCGATGTCCATGGTGGTGAGGCGGCTGCCTGCTTCCAGTACCGTGGCGCCCTGCTGGATATCGCAGCCCTGTTCCTCGATGAAGAAACGCGGCGGGAAGGGGCGGGTGATGGTGACCTGCTGTCCTTCAACGCGGGCCTCCCACATGCGCACCACGGACAATGGCTGGTCGGACACGATGCTGCCCGTGGCCACGCGCAGGGCCTGGCCCGGCAGAAAATCAGGGCAGGCGCTGTCGCCGGGCATGACTTCGCCGACGATGTCGAACGTGACGGGCGAGTCCTCCGCAGCCCCTTCGGTGGCCGCCGTATGGACCAGAAAGCCTTCCACGATGACGCGCGGGTAGGGCGGGATGGCCTCGGGCGCCACCAGGTCCTCATGGAGGATGCGGCCCGCGGCCTCAGCGAGGGGAATGGTTTCGCCGGGCATGGCGCGGAAGGGCAGGGCGGCGGTGAATTGCTTTTGAGCCTCTACTAAGGGTGATTCTTCAGGCATGGGGTTTCCTTCTTTATTCCGGGTGATGTGCGGTAGTGCATAACGCTGTGTTTGCCGTCATTTGAAAGTTTCAACTCCGAGGTCTTTGCAAATTTTATTGGCCAGAATATCCTTTATTTCGGAATGGCGTGGAATTGCGGAGCGCTTGTTCAATGCTGGGTTATGCCACCAGGAGTGCTTTGCGCCTTCTCTCAAAAGCGCGCATCCGTGATTGCGCAGATGCTTGAGAAGTTTACTTCTCCTCATTGGAGATCATAGCGCGATTTTTTCTTCCTTGTAGCCACTGCCGGCGGCGGTCAGAGCGTCCTGCCGGTTCAGTTCCAGGGCTTCTTTTAGCGTAAGCTCCAAGGTTTGTCTCAATTCCTCATAGGTTTTTTCCTGGCAATTGACACCTGGGACCTCTTCAATCCACCCTATCCACCAATCCGCTTCCTGCTTTATCACCGCAGTGAATTCGTTTTTCATGGCTAATCCTTTGTCTGATTACCTTCCCATTATACTATAGTACGGCGCCGGGCCTCATTCCATGATCTTTTGGTCGAGGAGCAGATTGAGTGTGAATCGCACCCCGAAGCCCGTGTAGTCCGTGGGAATGTGACCCAGCCCCCCTTTGTGATTGCCTGCGGCCAGATCGATGTGGATCCAGGGGCCCTTGCCCGCGAAGCGCTGCAGAAAGCGCGCGG
This sequence comes from Gammaproteobacteria bacterium, assembly GCA_026982565.1. Lineage (GTDB taxonomy): Bacteria > Pseudomonadota > Gammaproteobacteria > SZUA-140 > SZUA-140 > SZUA-140. The sequence goes on along the minus strand of JALSGV010000044.1, from coordinate 16,939 downwards.
CGATGATGTGATCCGCCTCGCCATCCAGGGTGCATTGTTTGATGTCGGCGATTTTGCTCTCCAGGGCTTCTTCGTAATCTTCGTCGAGGGGGAAAGGCCACACCCGTTCGCCACTGTGCTTTCCCGCCGCGATGAGGGTTGGAATATAGCTGTCCCGGTTGGTGAAGGCGCCGCTGTAGCGGGTGCCGAGGGCGTAGACGCAGGACCCCGTCAGGGTGGCGTAGTCGATCATCAGGGCGGGCTTGTCACGGGCCGCCAGGGCCAGGGTGTCGGCCAGCACCATGCGCCCTTCGGCGTCCGTGTGCATCACTTCGATGGTGGTGCCGTTGCTGGCGGTGACGACGTCGTTCTGTTTGTAGGCCCTGGGACCGATGTGGTTCTGCGCCAGGGCGAGCCAGCAGTGCACGGGAAACGGGACCTTGAGCTGGCTCAGGGCGAGGAGGGCGCCCAGGGCCACGGCGCTGCCCTGCATGTCCTCGTGCATGCCGTGCATGTGGCGGGCGGGTTTCAGGTTGACGCCGCCCGTGTCGTAGCAGATGCCCTTGCCGACGAGGGTGAGGGGCTTTCTGCTTTTGCCGCGCGCGGGAATATAGCTGAGGCGCACCATGCCGGCGTCCTTGTCCGGGCTGCCCTGGGCCACGGCCAGGAAGGCGCCGGCGTTTTCCTTCTCCAGGGCCTTGTGGTTCAGGAAGCGCATTGTCCAGCCCTGCTGGCGCGCCAGTTGCCGGATGCGCTGGCGGTAGAGGCGGGGCGTCAGCAGGTTCGGAGGCAGGGCCGTCAGCTCCCGCGCCAGGGAGTTGCCCGCGCACTCGGCCTGGATGCGCCGGTAGTCGAATGAATCGCCGAGGCCGTGGCAGGTGACGGCGCGCAGGCGCTTTTTGCCGGGCTTGGCGCTCTTGCAGGTGGGCATGGCGGCGGCTCCGGCGAGGAGTGCGGCGAGCATGGCCTCGGCCGCGCGGTGACGCAGCGCCCGCTGGCGGATGCCCGGCATGATGAGGGTGACGTCGCGGGGATTCTGCGCCAGATGGACATCGGCGTGCTTGCGCGCCAGGCGCAGCAGTTCATGGGTGGTGAGTTCGGCCCTGAGGGTGCTCAGGGTGGTCCGCGTGCCTGCCTCGTTGGGCAAGTCGGTCGTTATCGCCGATTTGGAATTTATTTTTGAATCAGTGATTTTAAGCCTGTTTCTAATAATTTTCATGAATGGAAAGGCGGGCCAGGGCGCAGATGTGTCCCGTTCCGGCAGCAAAATGATGAGGTTGCTGATCTTGTCGAGTTCCGCCTGCGTGGGCAGGTCCGCGCGGTGTTTCAAATGGATTTTCACGTCTAATAACCTTTCTTATTGTGTGGTATATTCTTGACCTGGTAGCCAAAAAAGCTGATGATAGCGGGCCAAAGATGATGGGTTTTTGCCGGCCATACCGCAAAAATATAACGAAACCGGGGGTGGCCAGGCCGTTCATCGTAACCAAATCGACAGATTTTTCATACACGAAATAACAGAAGGATGGCTTATGAAAGTAATGCCAGGTTTTGCACAACAGGGTGTGGCGGAGAACGACAGTGAACTGCTCAGCGTGACGGACAAAAAGCGGCTGCTGCGCGAAATGCTCTACGCCCGGCGTTTTGAGGAAAGATGTTACGAGGCCTACGTGGAGCGCAAGATCGGCGGGTTCCTGCATCTCTATTCCGGCGAGGAGGCGTGCGCCCATGGCGTGCTCGAAGCCGCGCGCATCGGCCATGACTATGTCATGACCAGCTACCGCGACCATATCCACGCCATCAAGTGCGGATCCGATCCGCGCGCGGTCATGGCGGAGTTGTTCGGCAAGGAGGGCGGCACCTGCAAGGGCCGTGGCGGTTCCATGCACATCTTCGACGTGGCGCACCGTTTCATGGGCGGTTATGCCCTGGTGGGCGGCCCGTTTCCGCTGGCGGTGGGCATCGCCAAGGGCCTCAAGATGAAGGGCGGGGACGAGATCTCCATTTGTTTTCTGGGCGATGCCGCCAACAACCAGGGCACCTTTCACGAGTCCCTGAACATGGCCAAGATCTGGGATCTGCCCGTGCTCTATGTGTGTGAAAACAATCTCTACGGCATCGGCACCCGCATCGACCGCTCCACGGCGGTTCAGGATCAGTACAAGCGCGCCGCCGCCTACGATATTCCCGCCGTCCAGGTGGACGGTCAGGACGTGGAGGTGGTGTATGCGGCGGCCAAAAAGGCGATCGAACACGTAAGGTCCGGCAACGGGCCTTATTTTTTGGAATTGATGACCTACCGCTACCGCGGCCATTCCATGTCCGATTCCAACGCCTACCGTTCCAAGGACGAAGAGAGCAAGTGGCTCAAGCGCGATCCCATCCACATCCTGCGCAACCGCCTCATCGACTCCCGGGATCTGACCCTGAGCGAGTTCAAGGAAATGGACAAGGCCATTATCGAAGAGATTGAAAATGAAGTGATCGGTTTCGCCGAGCAGTCCCCGGAGCCCAGGGTGGAGGATCTGGAGAAGTATGTGCTGGCCGAAAACGATCCCTATGTACACGGTGGAGTCAACTAATGTCACAGATGATGTATTGGGAGGCGCTGCGCCGCGCCCACGATGAGGAATTGGGCAATGACCCCCTGGTCATTGTCATGGGCGAGGACATCGGCGTGGCCGGTGGCACTTACAAGGCCACGCAGGGGCTGTACGACAAGTACGGCGCGGAGCGGGTCATCGACACGCCCATCAGCGAGAACGGCTACACCGGCCTGGGCATCGGCGCCTCTTTCGTGGGCGTCAAGCCCATCATCGAGATCATGTCGGTGAACTTCGCCTGGCTGGCCACGGACCAGATCGTCAACACCGCCGCCAAGGTGCGTTACATGTCCGGCGGCCAGCTCACGGCGCCCATCGTCATCCGCTCGCCGGGCGGCACCGCCCATCAGTTGGGCGCCCAGCACTCCGCGCGCATGGAGAAGGTGTTCATGGGCATCGCCGGGCTGCGCGTGGTGACGCCCTCCAACCCGAAACAGGCCTATGGCCTGCTGAAATCGGCGGTGCGCTGCGCCGATCCCGTGTTCATCAACGAGCACGAACTCATGTACAACATGAAGGGCGAGGTGCCCGACGAGGAATTCTTCCATCCCCTGGAAGGCTCCGAGGTGGTCAGACAGGGACGTGACATCACCCTGTTCGGCTACAACATCTCCGTACACTGGTGCCTGCAGGCCGCCGAAGTGCTGTCCAGGGAGCACGGCATCGAGGCCGAGGTGGTGGATCTCTATGCGCTCAGCCCTCTGGACCGCGAGGGCATCAAGGCCTCCGTCGCCCGCACCCACAAGGCCATCATCGCCGAGGAGGCCGAGGCCCCCGTCGGGGTGGGCGCCGAGGTGATGGCCATCTTCAACGAGGAATGCTTTTTCGAGCTGGATGCGCCGCCGGTGCGCGTCTCCGCCGCCAATGTGCCCATCCCCTACAATCACAAGCTGGAAAAGGCGGCCATACCCTCCGCCAAGGATGTCATCGCGGCGGCCCTGTCCCTGTTTCCCGGCAAACACTGACACCTGCTCCATACCCCTTCCCCCATCCCTGGAGATGCGGGAAGGGATTGTATTTTCTGCAAATCCGGGTATCCTCTGCGGTACCAAAATTCCTGAGTGAGTGACATGTCTGAAAGATACGCCATCAAGATGCCCCAGCTTTCCGATACCATGACGGAAGGTGTGCTGGTCAGTTGGGAAAAGAACATCGGGGACAGGATCGAGCGCGGCGATATCGTCGCCACCGTGGAGACGGACAAGGCCATCATGGACGTGGAGGTGTTCCGCGAGGGCTATCTGTCCGGGCCGCGCGTCGAGGTCGATGCCACCGTGCCGGTGGGCGAGCCCATCGCCTTTCTGGTGGAAACCCCTGAAGAAGTATCGACAGAAGCGCTTGCAACAGAGCGCGCGCCGGTTCAGGCTGATTCTGCTCAGGAAGATGCCACGGCGGCGGAAGCCGAGGCGGCGGTTTCCGAATCCACGGCGCCCTCCGGCGCCGCCGCGGCCCCGGAGGGGGTGGTGCATACCATCAAGATGCCCCAGCTCTCCGACACCATGACGGAAGGCATCGTCGTCAGTTGGGAAAAGAATATCGGGGACAGGATCGAGCGCGGCGACATCGTCGCCACCGTGGAGACGGACAAGGCCATTATGGACGTGGAGGTGTTCCGCGAGGGCTATCTGTCCGGTCCCATCACCCCTGTGGACAGTGTGGTGCCCGTGGGCGCCCCCATGGCCTACCTGGTGGAGGCCGCCGCGCAGGTGGTGCGCGACGAAGCGGCCTCTCCCGCGGCTGCCGCCCCCAAGGAAGCCGCGGCGCAGCCTGACGCCCCTGCGGCGGAGGCGGAGTCACCAGTCCCCGCCCGCATGCCGGGCCTGGCGCCGGCGCCGCGCCCCGCGGGAAAGCAGGCGACGCCCTACGCTCGCCAACTGGCGGCGGAGTATGGCGTGGACCTGGCCGCCCTGAGCGGCAGCGGGCCCGGCGGCGTCATCACGGGCAGCGATGTGCAACGCGCCGCCGCGCGACAAGGGAGGCAACACGGCGCGCCGGCCCCCGTGGCCGCGGCTGCCGCGCCCGCCATGCCCGAGATTCAGGTGCCGGGCGAGGGCCGCAAGATGACTTCCCTGGAGCGCGCCATCAGCCAGAACATGACGGCCTCACTGACCATGCCCACCTTCCGGGTCACGGTCAACGCCCATCCCGACGCCCTGATCCGCGCGGCCAAGAAGAACGGGGTATCGGTGACGGTGGCCATCGCCAAGGCCTGCGCCCTGGCCATGCAGGAACAGCCACGCATGAACTGGGCCTATCAGCCCGTGGACAAGCTGGTGGAGCGCGGCAACGTGGATGTGGGCATGGCGGTGGCGGCCGATGACGGCGGCCTGGTGGTGCCGGTGCTGCGCCATTGTGAATCGCGCCCCCTGGAAGAACTGAACCAGGACTGGAAGGATCTGGTGGCGAAGGCGCGCAACCGCCGCCTCAAGCCCGAGGAATTCTCCAATCCTACCTTTATGGTTTCCAATATGGGTATGCTGGGCGTCGACCATTTCGATGCCATCCCGACGCCCGGCACGGCGGCCATTCTGGCCATTTCCGCCGCCGGCAAGGAGGGCATGCCCCTCACCGTCACCGCCGATCACCGCGTGGTGAACGGCGCCCAGGTGGCTTTGTATCTCAAGGCGCTCAAGCAGGCAATCGAACACCCGGAGACCTGGATGGGCGCGCCCGGCCCCGCCATCCCGGAAGGGGAATGGGATTATGACGTGGTCGTCATCGGCGGCGGTCCGGGCGGCGAGGACTGCGCCCGCGATCTGGCCGCCCATGGCATCAAGGTGGCCATGATCAACGACGCGCCCTATCCGGGCGGCGAGTGCCTGTGGCGCGGCTGCATTCCCTCCAAGGCCTGGCGCGCCGCGGCGGACCGCATCCGCGACCGCGCCCATGACGCCCATCTGGGCGTGGTGGGCACCACCGGCGCGAAGCTGGACTGGTCCCTGCTGGAGAAGACGCGCCGCGAGGTGCTGGAGACCCGTGGCGACATGGCCCTCAAGACCGACAAGGGGGTCAAGATCAAGGTCATCCAGGGATTTGCCTCTTTCGAGTCGGATCACCAGTTGTTCGTGGATACCTCGGCCAATACCACCGACCCCCACGCGCGCGCCCCCCTGGGGGATGGCAGCCAGGGTGAACGCATCACTTTCGGCTGCGCCGTCATCGCCACCGGCGCGCCGCCCTACGTGCCGCCCATTCCCGGCGCCGCCGAGGGTGTGGCTCAGGGCGGGGTCCTGACATCGGATACGGTATGGGGTTTGACCGAGGTGCCCAGGAGCATGGTGGTCATCGGTGGTGGCGCCATCGGCCTGGAGATGGCGCAGATCTTCCAGGATTTCGGTGCCGAGGTGACCTTGCTGGAGGCCCAGGAGCGCATCCTGGCGGAAGTGGAGACGGAGATTGCCGGCCAGTTGACCGCCATTCTCAATGACGAACCGCGCCTCGACATCAAGACCGCCGTCAAGATCGGCGCCATCGCCGGCGCGCCGGGGGCCATGACGGTTGAGTTCGAGGACGCCGGTGGCCAGTCCCACAAGACTGAGTGCGACTACGTCATCATGGCCACGGGCAAGCGCCCTGTGCTGGAGCCCCTCAAACTGGACAAGGCCGGCGTGGCCATCGAGCGGGGCGTCATCAAGGCCGACGCCAGTTGCCGCACCAGTGTTCCTCACATCTTCGCGGTCGGCGATGTCATCGGCGGCCTGATGCTGGCCCATACGGCGGGACAACAAGGGCGCGTGGCCGCGTCCACCATCGCCGGCGAGCCGGCGGCCTATGACCAGGATCAGGACTGCGGCGTGATCTTCACCCGGCCCCAGGCCGCCTTCGTCGGCCTGTCCGTGGCGCAGGCCAGAGAAAAGGGCATGGATGCGGTGGAGGTCAAGATGCCCTTCAGCATCGACGCCAAGGCCATGATCACGGGCGAGACCCTGGGCATGATCAAGATCGTGGCCGACAAGAAGACGCGGCGCATCGTCGGCGTGCATTTCCTGGCGGACCATGCGGATACCCTCATCGGCGAGGCCGTGATGATGGTCGCCGGCAGGATGACGCTGGACCAGGTCGCCGCGGCCATTCATCCCCATCCCACCCAGACCGAGATGTTTGGCGAGATGGCGCGGCGTTTGTTGTCGCGTCTGATGCGGTCGGCGAAGAAGGCGGGGAAAAGATAAACTTTAAAGATAAAAGAGGAAAGAGGAAAGATAGAAGATTGGGATCGGGGCTGTCCCTTTCGTTTCCCACTCCCCATGGAGGGTGTCGTAAAAGCCCCTCTCCCGGCGGGAGAGGGGCTTTTACGACACCCTCCGAGGTAGAGGAGTTGGGGTGAGGGAATAACAGATATCAACCATCAACATTACGGACTATGTCAGACATCAAGAAAGTCGTGCTCGCCTATTCCGGCGGCCTGGATACAGCGGTGATTCTGCGCTGGCTGCAGGAAACCTATGGTTGCGAGGTGGTGACCTTCACCGCGGATATCGGGCAGGGCGAGGAGGTGGCGCCGGCGCGCGCCAAGGCCGAGGCCCTGGGGGTGAAGGAAATCTACATCGAGGATCTCTGCGAGGATTTCGTGCGCGACTATGTGTTTCCCATGTTCCGCGCCAACACGGTCTATGAAGGCGAGTACCTGCTGGGTACTTCCATTGCGCGTCCCCTCATCGCCAAGCGCCTGGTGGAGATCGCCAGCGAGACGGGCGCCGACGCCATTTCCCACGGCGCCACCGGCAAGGGCAACGATCAGGTGCGTTTCGAGCTGGGCGCCTATGCCCTCAAGCCCGATATTCATGTCATCGCGCCCTGGCGGGAGTGGGATCTCAATTCGCGGGAGAAACTGCTGGCCTATGCCGAGCGGCACGGCATACCCATCGAGAAGAAACGCGGCAGGAAGTCCCCATACTCCATGGACGCCAACCTGCTGCACATTTCCTATGAGGGTGGGTGCCTGGAGGATCCCTGGTGCGAGCCGGAGCAGGACATGTGGCGCTGGTCGGTGGCCCCGGAGCAGGCGCCGGATCAGCCGGTGTATGTCGAGCTGACCTATGAGAAGGGGGATATCACCGCCATCAACGGCGAGGCCATGAGTCCCGCCAAGGTGTTGGCGACCTTGAACCATCTGGGGGGGCAGAACGGCATCGGCCGCCTGGACATCGTGGAAAACCGATATGTGGGCATGAAATCCCGCGGCTGTTACGAGACGCCCGGCGGCACCATCATGCTCAAGGCCCACCGCGCCCTGGAGTCCATCACCCTGGACCGGGAGGTGGCCCACCTGAAAGATGAACTTATGCCCCGTTACGCCAGTCTCATCTATAACGGCTACTGGTGGAGCCCGGAGCGGGAGATGTTGCAGGAGATGATCGACATGTCCCAGGCCACGGTAACAGGCGAGGTGCGCCTCAAACTGTACAAGGGCAATGTCCAGGTGGTCGGCAGGAGGTCGGAGAGTTACAGTCTTTTCGATGCAGATGTCGCCACGTTCGAAGATGATGAGGGGAAATACAACCAGAAGGATGCCGCCGGATTCATCAGGCTGAATGCGCTGCGCTTGCGTATCGCAGCACGTTTAAAACAATAACAGGGACGCCCGGAAACAAGACCGGCCTGTCGTGATGCGCTTTGCCGGGAAGCGGCGCATGGACCGGGCTGGCGGGGGCGAGAACATGAGGGAGAGGCAATGCGCATTATTCACACCATGATCCGTGTCGGGAATCTCGAACGGTCCATCAAGTTCTACACCGAGGTCCTGGCCATGCGCCTGCTGCGCATGGAGGAGTATACGGAAGGCCGGTTTACCCTGGCTTTCGTCGGCTATGAGGACGAGAGCAAGTCGGCCGTCATCGAATTGACCCATAACTGGGGTACGGACAAATACGATCTGGGAGACGGCTTCGGCCATATCGCCATCGAGGTGGACGACGCCTACGCCACTTGCGAGGAGATCAAGTCGCGGGGCGGGAGCGTGGTGCGCGAGCCTGGTCCCATGCAACATGGCAAGACGGTGATCGCCTTCGTGGAGGACCCGGACGGTTATCGTCTGGAGTTGATTCAGCGTCATTCATCATAGATCCAGCCGGGAGATCCAGTCATGTTGTTTCGTATTGTTTTCATATCACTGCTTCTGCTCATGCTCGCTGCCTGCTCCCAGGACCCCCCAGGCGTAACGCTGGAATCGGGTTCCTACTCCGTCAGGATCAGCAGCGATCCGGACCCTCTGGAAGTTGGGGAAAGAGCGCAATTCACCCTGCAGGTCAGGGACCGTGAGAACGCGGCCGTCGGTGACTGTAATGTCCGCTTGCTCCAAACCATGCCGGGCATGGAGATGTCCACCGATGATGTCTATGTGGTATTGACGCCAACAGGCAGTGGCCGCTACCAGGGGACGAGCCATGAATTCCACATGGGTGGCGACTGGGTGCTGGAATTCGAGCTTGCATGCGGCGGCGAGGAAGCGCGCACCCTGACGCTGGAGCGTCATCTGGAATGGCCGGAATGATCCCCGCCCGCTGCTGAAATCAGTAGTCCAGCCCTGGAGAAGAAAGCCAGGCTGGTTTCCAGGGATTGTTCGACGGCGCCGCGCTCGGCGACGCCGTGGGGAGGATTCGCGTCCTGTCCCGGCAGGCCCAATTCTCCTTCCGCGCAGCGTGACAGCAATGCCTGCCTTATTTCCTGGATATTCCGTGTGCCGTCCATCAATGCCAGCGCCTGGCGGGAGAAAGGATTGAGACCTACGTTCTCGTTCCACGCCGAGACCACTACATTTCCCGAGCTGGCCTGAAGGCACGCAAAGGGCGCCGCGAGCGGCTTGTAGTGAGGCGGCGGCCTGGATCCTGGCGTCACGATGGGTGGCATGTCCGTGGTGATATTGATGAGGCCGGCCGCGCGTGCGCGCAGGAGCTTGCCGAGGAGCAGGGGCATGTCCTTGTCCTGAGCGTCTGGGTTTTTTACCTCTTTGAGCAGTTGTGTCAGTGCCAGGGCTTGGGGATAGATGCCGGTGAGCAGTTTCATGATATCCAGGAACAGGGGGTTGGTCTCGACCATGACGTTACCCTGCTCATTACTGAAGCCCATCGCCCCGGTGGGATATTGACCGGGGGGCAGGTCGACGGCCTGGGCCATGGATGAACAATAAAGCGTGACGGGCGGTTCTCCGGGGATGGTGTCATGCAGTGAGACGTCCTGATGACAGAACAGCGAGCTGCGAAAGAGGCGCTTGTAAACAAAATCGAAATGCTGCTCGTAGTCGGTCATATCCTTGCTGATGGACTGGAAGCGCTGATTCAATTGCGCTGAATGCGATGTCAGTTCCTTGCCGACAAAGGCGGCATCGGCAAGGTATTGAAGGCCATGTCCACGCCCTTTTTCCACGATTTCATGAAAATAGAATGCCTCGTTGATATCGCTGAGGTACTCGTGCAGCAGGTAGGTGTGGTTGTTGGCGCTGACCTGGGTCTGAATCTGCTTTAGCAGCGTCATATAGGGATTGTTGTGCGCCGGAGACGAGTTGGCGATGGTTTTCAGGTAGTCGAGGGCATACCCCAGGCCTGTTACCGGATCATCATGCTCGCTGAATCGATACAGCATGATATCTCGCACGATGCCATTGATGCGCCATCCGGGCAGGGTATTGTAACTGATGTAGGCGATGCCGTTGGGAGACAGGAGGGTCTTGCAGATCCGGAAGACCTGTTCGCGTACCGGGGCGGGGATCCAGGAATAGATGCCATGGGCAATGATATAGTCGAACTGGCCCAGGCTGTTGTCCGCATCCATGATATCCATGCAGTGCAGCGTGGTGTTCTGCAGCCCAAGTTGCGCGGCCGTGGCGCGGGCGGCCTCTATCTGGCGGCGGGAATTGTCCAGGCCCACGAACTGGCTGCCAGCGTAAAGGGACGCCATGGGAAACAAATTGCCGCCCTGGGCGCACCCCAGCACCAGTACCCGGCATTGATCGACGGGAGGCGCCGCCAGGCCATAGAGCGCCCCGATGGCCGCCAAGTTGCGCGGATGCGCGCTGGGGTAGGCGCGGATGTCGTAGGGGATCTGGTCATAGATGTATTTCTTCATGGGGTGTTCACCGCGGCGGCCTGATGGTCCGATGATACCAGCAGGCCGGAGCGGGCCAGAAAGCCAAGGCGTTGTTCGACTGCCGTGGACAAGGCTGCAAGAATATCCTGTTCTCTGCTTGTCATATCGAGTGTCAGGTCGCCTGCTTCATAGTGTGAAATCATTTTCTTCAGGATTTCGCCGCGGTCGTGGCGTCCATCGAGATATGGCATGAGTATACGTGAAATACCATCCAGACCGATATTTTCATGCCACAGAGAGGTTGCCTCTGAGCCAACGCGGGCCTGGAGCCGGGTCAGGGCGCTAACGGCCGGTTTTCTGTCTATGGTGGTATGAAAACATGGCTTGTCCACGGTAATGCTGATGATGCTCTGTGAGCGTGCATTGAGCAGCTTCATTGCCAGTGCCGGCTTGCTTTCACAGGGGTGATTGAGCAGTTCCTTGCAGGTGATGGCCTCGGGATAGCAGTCGATGAGGATCTGGACTGCCTGCTGAAACAGGGGGTCCGGATCGTAAAATGTACCGCCCCAAATATTGCGGAATGCCCTCAGGCCCTCGGCTGTGGATACTGGCCTGGAAAAGGAGGTGAGATAGAGGTCATTCATGTTTCCGGCGAGGAAATCCCTGTCCAGGGCGGCGCTTTGTTTGCACAACAGTGAGCAGCGCGCCAGCGGATGACTCAGAAAATCGGCATGCTGTTCCAGGTCGATGATGTCATCTGACATGGACATTAATTTTTCCATGGCCTCCACCGGGTAGGCACTCATCTTTTTACTGATAAATTCCGCGTCTCCCACATATTGCAAGTGGTGGTCGTGGGCTCTGCTGACGAATTCATGAAAATAGAGCGGCTCGTATATTTCCCCCAGGTCATCATGCAGGAGGTAGGAGTCACTCTTGCCGACGATGTTCATCGTCAGGTGTTTCAAGATGGTCAGGTAGGGGTCCTTCTGAGCCGGGAGTATTTCCACGAGCTGTTGCAGCTTGTGGCGTGACTGTTTCAGCCTTTCGTCTATGTCACTGATGTGATGTGTCTTGTAGCGCATGATTTCCCGGGTGATTCGCGTCAGGTGGGCGCCCGGGAAAGTAAGATAGTTGACGAAGGCGATGCCGTTATCGGTCAGTGATGAACTGAAAATCTCCAGTATTTTGTCCTGCACGGCGGGAGGCGCCCATGAATAGACCCCATGTGAGATGATGTAGTCGAAATGGCCGGGGCGGGTGTCGAAATCCAGCAGATCCATGCAATGGAACTCGATATTGGACAGGCCCAGCTCTTCCGTCATCTCGCAGGCGGTCCTGATTTGTTCCCGGGAGTAATCGATGCCGATGAAATAGCTGTCGGGCTGATGGAAAGCAAGGGGAATGAGGTTTCCGCCTGCCGCGCAACCCAATTCCAGTACCCGGCAGTTTGCAGTGTCTGCTGGACTCAGTCCACGCAGCCTGGCCACAGCGGCCAAGTTTCTGGGGTGAGTGAGCGGAAAGGCATGAGTGTCATAGGGTACCCTGTCATAGAGTTGTTCTGCCATCGGCGGCCCCCGGCTATTTGTTGCGCAGTTGCAATGGATCGGCAGGATCGATGCCATTCATGAAAGGCAGCTTGCGCTGGCTGTGGGTGACCTGGTAGACCTTGCCAACCCAGTTGTTGATGACGGACTCGGCGGTATCGTGCCAGGTATTGTGCAGGGTGCGCGCCACCAACTCTTCCGGGAAGGGGGGCATGGCCTGTCTGCTACTCCGTGCCGCCATGACCTGGTCCTGGTGTTCTTCGAGAATGGCGCGGATCTGGCGGCGGAAATAATTCTCAGGGAAGGGAGGGTAGTCCTCCCGCTCGTGGTTGGCATAGCGGATGACCTCGCGCTTGTATTCCTTCATCAGGCTGATGGTGTCGTATTCCGGGTGGCCCTGGAAAAAGACCACTCTGAAGCGGTCGGCGCTGACGGCGAGATGCACGCCGGCCTCGTGGCTTTCCACCAGCACATGCAGGCCGGCCTCCTCGAATTGTTCGCGGTCGATCTGGTTGAAGCGAGAATGGGGTACATCGAAGAGTGTGTTGACATCGTTTACCAGCGGGTGGCTGCGATCTGTCACCCGGTGGGTGAATACGCCCCAGCGCTTGGCGGGCAGGGGGCGGCGTTTCTGATTATAACGAAACTGCAGCACGGCATGGGTGGCCAGACAAGAGCACAAGGTCGAGGTGACGTTTTCCAGGGCCCAGTCGATGACCTCGATCAATGGTTTCCAGAAGGGTTCCAGTGAGAGGTCGGGCTGGGTGACGTTGGCGCCGGTGATGATCAGGGCGTCCAGGCCGCTTTCCTTGATCTCCTCGAAGGTTTCGTAGTAGTTGGCCACGTATTCCGCCGCCCTGGCTCCGCGCTGGATTTCCCTCAGGGAGAAGGGGTGCATATGGAACTGGGCGATCTGGTTGCTTTCCCCCACCAGGCGGAAGAACTGGCGCTCGGTGGCCTCCAGGGCGGCGTCGGGCATCATGTTGAGCAGCCCGATGTGCAGCTCGCGGATTTCCTGGCGTTGCGCCTCGTCGGGCGTCAGGACGGTAATGCCTTCCTTTTTCAGGCGTTCAAAGGTCAGCAGTTTCGATGGGGCGACCAGGGGCATGGGTATTCTCTTTGTCTGAAATTGCTATTGGACCTTGCGCGCGATGGCTTGTTCCACCAGAGAGAGGAAGCTTTCCTCGGAATCCACCTGCGCCAGTTCGTCCGTGGTAATGGTATAGCCATAGCGCTCGGCAATGGCCTCGTAACGGGGGATGCGCGAGTAGAACAGCTTGGGGAAGATCCAGCGCACGAAATCGTCCGGGTCGATCAGGGCGACGTATTGGAGATCCTTTTCCATCATGTAGACGGCAAGCTGCTCATCCAGGAAGGCCTCACGGTAGTAGAGAGGCTTGGGGTCGCTGCGGGCGCGCTCGATGAGAATCTTTTCGTCCTCTGTGGATGCCTTGATATACAGGATGAGCGTATGCTCGTTGAGTGTGCGCATCACTTCGGTGCCATCCAGCTCACAGATGCTGCCGCCGGCGTCATTGATGAAGTTCTTGTAACCATAGATGTCCTGCGCCTTGTGGATGAACTCCGGTACGTCCATCATGGCGGCGATCTCCGCCTGGCGGTGCAGCTCCTGGCGGCGCATGAATTCTTTCAGGGGCAGGCCGTCCAGCTCCGGGTTGCCCAGCTTGCCCAGGAAGCTGGAGACGGGTTGCAGGTTATATACCGTGATGTTGTTGTTGATATAGATGGAGTCCGTCTGCAGCAGGTCGCGCAGAAAGGGGATCTGCATGGCTTTTTGCTTGATGTTGTCCAGAATGGCTTCGTCCAGATAGCGGGTGCCGATACGGTAGTCCCCGGAGAAGTGGAACCAGTTTTGTTTCATGAGCAGATTGGCAAGGCGGGTCTTGCCCACGCCGGACATGCCCAGCAGGGTGATGCACTTGTGTTCCCAGTTGCGGAATTGATCGACATTCAGTTTCATGTGCAGTATTTCAGATTACGAGACAGGTATAAGCCATTATATTGTTCTGTTTCAATAAGCTGTAAATATACCATCAACTTTGGAACAGGGGCAGGTTTTATAGACATTGAAACTGCTTGCGTTTATTCTTCCTGTAAAAAGGGGAGCCCCTGTTATTAAGAGATTGTGGTCTGTTGTTTTCGCCATTGTTGCCGGCCTGTTGCTGACCTTGTTGTTGGGAGGATGCACCCTGTTGACAAAGGCGCAGCTGGATGCGCAATATGGGGCGCCGGATCCCGGCAACCGTGGCGCGCAACAGGCCAGGACGGCATCCATAGACTATTGGCGCGATGTCAAACCGATACTCGACGGCCGCTGTGTGGTATGCCATGGCTGTTACGATGCGCCATGCCAGCTGAAGCTCGGCGCTTATGAAGGTATCGAAAGGGGGGCGAGCAAGGAGCGGGTATACAATCCTGCCCGCCTGAGAGCTGCCCCGCCCAGCCGGCTCTTTTTCGATGCCAAGACACCTCGGCAATGGCGCGAACGGGGATTTTATCCCGTTCTGAATGAGCGGGGACAGTCTCCACAGGCCAATCTCGAGGCCGGTGTCATGGCCAGAATACTGTTGCTCAAGCGTCAGCACCCGCTGCCGGAGACGATGCCGCTGCCGGGCAGTTTCGATTTTTCCCTGAACCGCAAACAACAGTGTGCAACCATCGAGGAATTCGATGCCTTTGCGCGCAGGAAACCCTTGTGGGGCATGCCCTATGGCCTGCCTGGCCTGACGGAAAATGAGTTCGGTACACTCTACGATTGGCTGTATCAGGGGGCGCCCTATGAAGCGCCTCCACCCCTGGCTTACGGTGTGCAGGCTCAGGTAGCGGTGTGGGAAGCCTTCCTCAATGGCAAGACCAACAAGCAGCGGCTGATGAGCCGTTATCTCTACGAACATCTGTTTCTGGCCAACCTCTATTTCAGCAACCTCTCTCAACGTGTTTTTTTCCGCCTGATACGCTCCAGGACGCCGCCGGGAGAGGCCATCGTGCCGATAGTCACGCGCCGGCCCTACGATGACCCTGGAAAGGCGGCCTTCTACTACCGGCTCGAGCCCCTGCGTACGACGGTGCTTGCCAAGACCCACATGCCCTATGCGCTCAATGATGCGCGCATGGCGCGCTACAAGACGCTCTTTCTGGCGGCGGATTACGACGTTGCTCAATTGCCTTCCTATGCGCCAGAAACGGCGTCCAATCCTTTTGCGACTTTCGAGGCCATTCCCGTCGATTCCCGCTACCGGTTTCTTCTCGACGAGGCGGCGTTTCTGATTATGGGTTTTATCAAGGGGCCGGTGTGCCGTGGCCAAGTGGCGCTCAACGTTATAGACGATCATTTCTGGGTCGTATTCCATAATCCCAACAGCCCGGGGTTCAAGGGAGGTGCGAAGTTTCTATCCCGCGAACTGCGCAACCTCAGATTGCCGAGCGAAGCGCAGAGTAATACCTTGCTGTTGTCTCCCTGGCTGAAGTATTCGCGCCTTGAAAATAAATACCTGAAAGCCAAGACGAGATACATGGACGCCAACCTGGCGAAACCCGGCGCGATTTCCCTGGACCTGGTATGGGATGGTGATGGGTGGAATGACAATGCGGCGCTGACGGTCTTCCGCCATTTCGACAGCGCCTCCGTTGTGAAGGGGTTTCTGGGCGATGATCCAAAGACCTTTTGGGTCATCGACTACCCCATGTTGGAGCGTATCCATTATCTGCTGGTGGCGGGGTTCGATGTTTATGGCAATGTCGGCCACCAGTTGAATACGCGTCTCTATATGGATTTTCTGCGCATGGAGGGAGAATTCAATGCGTTGACGCTTTTGCCGCGCGAGAAGCGGGTGGAGACCTGGAGTTACTGGTACCGGGGAGGGAAGCCCCATGTCCTGGACTTCATCCATGAGCGCATGGCTGATTTCGACCGGCAGAGCGGTATAGTCTTTACAAGCGATGATCCTCAGCGTGAACTCTACAGCATGCTGCGTGCGCGTCTCGGCCCTGTGCTGAACAGGGATTATGATATTGCCGAAAATGAAGACGGCTTCATCCGGGAGAACCTGCAGGAATTGTCCCGTGTCAGGGGGCAGGCGCTCTATTGGTTGCCCCAGGTCGCATTTTTGTCCATCAGTGATGGCCAGGGCAGTGAGCATATCTACACACTCATTCACAACAATGGCATGAGCAATGTTTCCAGTCTGTTACAGGATGAACAGCGGCGTCTGCCATCTGAGGATAGCCTCACGGTTGCCAGAGGGTTCATCGGCGCCTATCCCAATGTGTTTTACCAGGTGGGAAGAGACGAGCTGCCTGATTTCGTACAGGCGATCGCCTCTCTCGACAGCGAGGCGAATTACCAGGCCTTTCTCGGCCGTTTTGGCATACGCCGTAACGACCCCCGCTTTTGGGAGCACAGCGATGCCCTGCATGCTGCTTACCTGGAGCTTGCGCCTGTCGAGGCGGGTTTGTTTGACTATAACCGGCTGGAGAACAGATAGCATCGCAGGTGCGAAATAGGCCCAGTCCGCGCGGTGAGATAAAGGCTCTATTATTATTAACCCGGCAACAATATATATCGTATTCAGCCATTGCGTGCCGGTTCGCTGCAAGGCAGCGAAATGCCGCTGTAGTCATTCTACAGCAAATTTCGCCAACGCAGTCAGCGGGCCGGTACGCAATGGCCTGTCCTTTGATTTCAATCTGTTAGGGACTTCAGGCCTGCACTGGCACGGCGTTGCGGCGCTTGCCAATGGAATCACCCTTGCCTGCGCACCGCGCCTT
>JALSGV010000043.1 GCA_026982565.1 Gammaproteobacteria bacterium | reverse complement strand
GGCGTCATCCGGCGGGTCAGTGCCCTGCCAGGTGTGCGCAGCGAGGACGATCTGACGGTACGGGCCGCGAACATGCTCAAGAAGCACACGGCCTGCACCCACGGGGCCGATATCCATATCGAGAAAATGCTGCCCATGGGAGGAGGGCTGGGGGGCGGCAGTTCTGATGCGGCGACAACCCTGCATGCCCTTAACATCCTGTGGGGGTTGGATCTGCCGCGTGGGGAGCTGCTCGACCTTGCCTTGCGGCTGGGGGCGGATGTCCCGGTGTTCGTCGCCGGCCATGCCGCCTGGGCCGAGGGGGTGGGGGAGGTGCTGACGCCGATTGACCTTCCTGAGTCCTGGTACGTGGTCATCGTGCCCCCCTGCAGCGTCAACACGGCTGAGATTTTTCAAGTCCCGGAATTGACACGTGATTGTCAAGCGATCACAATAGGCAGCTTTCTTTCCGGGCAGGGGGGGAATGTGTTCGAACCCCTGGTGCGGGGGCTCTACCCACAGGTCGATGAGGCGATGGTATGGCTGGGGCGGTACGCGCCAGCCAGGATGAGTGGTACGGGGGCATGTGTGTTTGCCGCCTTCGGAAGTGACGACGAGGCCCTCGACGTATTTGGCCGGCGTCCCCGGGGCTGGCGGGGGTTTGTGGCCAGGGGGATGAACCGGTCCCCCTTGCTTGATGCCTCATCGAGGCGATGATTTTATATTAAGCGCAACGTTGCCAAGTGTTCAAATGGGGTGTCGCCAAGTGGTAAGGCACGGGATTTTGATTCCCGCATACCCAGGTTCGAATCCTGGCACCCCAGCCAAACGCGTCCATCTTGTTGACGAGACAATTGTGCCGGAGGGAATTTGAATTATTCCAATACAAAGCGTTTTGACGACCCCGGCGGCAACATGATGGTGTTCGCGGGCAACGCCCACCCGCAACTGGCCAGGGCCGTGGTGGCGAGGCTGAACCTGCCACTGGGCAAGGCCAACGTGGGCCGTTTCAGTGACGGGGAGATCGCGGTGGAGATCATGGAGAACGTCCGCGGCAAGGACGTCTTCATCATGCAGCCCACCTGCGTGCCGACCAACGACAACCTGATGGAGTTGTTGATCATGATCGATGCGATCCGCCGCTCATCGGCCTATCGCATCACGGCGGTGATCCCCTATTTCGGCTATTCGCGCCAGGATCGCCGGCCCCGTTCCGCCAGGGTGCCCATCAGCGCCCGCGTGGTGGCGGACATGATGACCACCGTGGGCGCCAACCGGGTGTTGACGGTGGACCTGCATGCCGACCAGGTGCAGGGGTTTTTTGCCATACCCGTGGACAATGTGTACGGTTCGCCGGTGTTGTTGACAGACATCTGGCGGCAGAAATATCCCGACATGATGGTGGTGTCGCCGGATGTGGGCGGCGTGGTGCGTGCGCGCGCCATTGCCAAGCAGTTGGATGGCGCGGAGCTGGCCATCGTCGACAAGCGGCGCCTGGGGCCCAACGAGGCCAAGGTGATGAACATCATCGGCGACGTGCGCGGCCGCACCTGCATCCTGGTGGACGACATGGTGGATACGGCAGGCACCCTGTGTGAGGCCGCGGGCGTGCTGAAGGCGGAAGGTGCATCGAAGGTGGTGGCCTATTGCACCCATCCGGTCCTGTCGGGCAAGGCGGTGAGCCGCATCAACCAGTCGCAACTGGACGAGCTGGTGGTGACCGACACCATTCCCTTGTCGGATGAGGCGCGGGCCTGCCAGCGTATCCGCCAGTTGAGCATTGCGGACATGCTGGCCGAGACCATGCGCAGGATCAGCTCCGAGGAATCGGTGAGTTCCATCTATATGGACTGATGGCCCGGCACTCGCCGTTGCATGAACAGTTTTTTGGGACCCCTGTCTGGTCGCAAGGCAGGGGTCTTTTCGTAGACCGTAAAAAATGGAGAAAGAAAATGAGCACGAGTTTTGAATTGACCGCCGAGCTCAGGAAGGACAAGGGGAAAGGTGCGAGCCGCCGCCTGCGTCGTTCCGGCAAGATTCCGGCGATACTGTACGGGGCCGGCGAGGCGCCCCAGTCATTGGTGCTGGACCACGACGCCGTGGTGCACAACCTTGAAAACGAGGCCTTCTATTCCCACATCCTGAATATCGATGTGGAAGGAAAAACGGTGCAGGCCGTGCTGAAGGATATCCAGAGACACACCCACAAGCCCAGTGTCCTGCATATCGACCTGCAGCGCATCAGCGCCGGAGAAAAGCTGCGCATGCATGTACCCTTGCATTATATCGGCGAGGATCGCGCCGTGGGCGTCAAGAAATCCGGCGGTGTGATCTCCCATCTCATGATGGACGTGGAAATCACCTGCCTGCCCAAGGATCTGCCCGAGTACATCGAAGTGGATGTTTCCAATCTGGGGCTCAACGAGTCGCTGCATCTCTCTGATATCCAACTGCCGGATGGGGTGGAGATCGTCGCCCTGCTCCACGGCCCCGAGCACGACCAGCCCATTATCTCCATTCACAGTCCCCGCGGTGGCGCGGCCGGTGAAGAGGAGGAGGCCGCGGGCGAAGGGGCTGCCGAAGGTGAAGCCGCGGAAGGCGAAGGCAGCTAGGGCCGTTATGCTGCCGCCCGCCGGGTTTGCGTCAAACACGGCGGGCGCTTCGCGCAACGCGTGTTGAGCGGGACAGTATCGACTTGCCTTCAGCCTTTGATCTCATCGCGGGCCTGGGTAATCCGGGCGCCAAATACGAACACACGCGCCACAATGCCGGTTTCTGGCTGCTGGACCGCCTGGCTGCCACGGCGGGCGTCAGCTTCCGGGAGGAGAGCCGCTTTCATGGCCAGGTCGCCGTCATGGACATGGCGGGGCACGGTTGCCGCCTGCTGAAGCCTTCCACCTTCATGAACCGCAGCGGACAAAGCGTCGCCGCGCTGCAGCAGTATTACAAGATCCCGCCTGAGCGGGTGCTGGTGGTACATGACGACATCGATCTCGAACCGGGCTGTGTGCGGCTCAAGCGCGGAGGGGGGCATGGGGGGCACAACGGCCTGCGCGACATCATCCAGGCGCTGGGAAGCCGGGATTTCCACCGCCTGCGCATCGGCGTGGGGCATCCCGGTTCCCGCGATCAGGTGGTGGACTATGTGCTGCGCCGCCCCCCCGCCGCCGAGCGCGAGGCCATCGAGGACGCCATCGAGCGCGCCCTGGCGCAGATGCCGGTGATACTGCAGGGGGATCTCGAGAGGGCCATGCGGGTCCTGCATGGGCGCAAGCCCCAGGGTTGAGTGCCCGCATAAAACATACTGTACTGACAAGACCGAGGATATTCAATGGGATTCAAATGTGGCATCGTGGGCCTGCCCAACGTGGGCAAATCCACCCTGTTCAACGCCCTGACGCAGGCGGGTATCGAGTCCGCCAACTATCCCTTCTGCACCATCGAGCCCAATGTGGGCATGGTGCCCATGCCGGATCAGCGTCTCGATCGGCTGGCGGAGATCGTCAAGCCACAGCGCGTGCTGCCCACCACCATGGAGTTCGTCGATATCGCGGGTCTGGTGGCAGGCGCCTCCCGCGGGGAAGGGCTGGGCAACAAGTTCCTGGCCCACATCCGCGAGACCCAGGCCATTGCCCATGTGGTGCGCTGCTTCGAGGAGGAGGACATCACCCACGTGGAAGGCAGCATCGATCCCCTGCGCGACGTGGAGACCATCAACACGGAACTGCTGCTGGCGGATCTGGAAACCGTCACAAAAAACCTGCAGCGCGCCGCCAAGCAGTCCAAGAGCGGCGACAAGGAGGCCTTGCAGCGCAAGACCCTGCTGGAGCGGGTGGAAGCGGCCCTCAATGAGGGGAAACCGGCGCGCGCCATGGGATTGAGTCCCGGCCAACTGCATGCCTTGCGAGAACTGCATCTGTTGACGGTCAAGCCCACCATGTATATCGCCAATGTCGCCGAGGACGGTTTCAGCGGCAATCCTTTCCTGGGCCAGGTGCGCG
>JALSGV010000042.1 GCA_026982565.1 Gammaproteobacteria bacterium | reverse complement strand
GGACTTCAGGCCTGCGCCGGCACGGCGTTGCGGCGCTTGACAATGGAATGACCATTGCCTGCGCACCGCGCCTTGTTCCAGCACAGGCCTGAAGTCCTGAATACGATATATATTGTTGCCGGGTTAATAAATACAGCTTTTTCAGAGCGGCAGCCTGGACCAGACACAGAAAAACCTGGTGATTCCCTCGCCGGCGCCGCCCCCCCAGGGAGCACCTGGCAAGCAGACCGCCTGAATGCTTTTTTCTAAGGAAGGCCTGATTAATTCGACAATCGTCATTCCCGCGTAGGCGGGAATCCAGGAAAATCAAATAACTGGATCCCGGCCTTCGCCGGGATGACGAATTAATCAGGCCTTCCCTAAACCATGGGGGTGGTTTGTCCGAAAACAGAGTAGACCTTGTTGGATTAATGAACGCTCTTGATTTCAATAGCTGAAAATTCGGAACAGGCAGGCTCTGCACAGGCTGGCATCCAGAGAGCGCCCAGAGTATCGCCACAGACCTGGCGCCAACTTCGTTATCTGAACTATTACCGCCTGTCGCTGGCCTTGTTATTGCTGTTTCTGGGCTGGCCCGGCGAATCCCCGCCACCCCTGGGCAGCCACAATCCGTGGCTGTTCCACGCCACCTCGATCCTGTACTCGGTATTCAGCCTGGCAGCGGTATTCGCTGTTCGTTGGCGCATGTTCGATTTCAATATCCAGGCCTATACCCATGTCATGGTGGACATCATCGTCATCACCCTGCTGATGCACGCCAGTGGCAGCGTCAGCAGCGGGCTGGGTATGCTGTTGGTCGTCGCCATCGCAGGCGGCAGCCTGCTCATGGAGGGAAGAACAGCCCGCCTGTTTGCCGCCATCGCCACCCTGGCCGTCCTGGCGGAACACTTGTACACAAGGATGGAAGGAATCCTGCCGGATGGCGGTTACACACAGGCCGGCCTTCTGGGGGGAAGCTTCTTCGCCACCGCTATTCTCGCCCATGTCCTCGCGCGCCGCCTGCGTGAGAGTGAGGCCCTGGCCGAAAAAATGGGCGTAGACCTGGAAAACATGGCGCAACTCACCGAATACATCATCCAGCGCATGCAGACCGGAATCATCGTCATCGATAACGATCAGAACATCCGCCTTATTAACGAGTCGGCCAATAATCTGCTGGGAAAAACATCACCCTGTGACGGGAAAACCTTCCAGGCACTGTCCGACGACCTGGCGAGAGAGATAGCGGTATGGCAACAAGACCCACAATCTCAACCCCGGAAATTCCGCCCCACGGATACTGCGGCGGAAATCATCCCGCGCTTCGCCAGCCTTGGAAGGGACAGGAATTCCGGCACACTGATCTTTCTTGAGGACACGACCGCCATGGCGCAACAGGCGCAACAGCTGAAACTGGCGTCACTGGGCCGACTGACCGCCAGTATCGCCCATGAGATACGCAACCCCCTGGGCGCCATCAGCCATGCCAGTCAGCTGCTGGCGGAATCCCCCCATCTCGACAAGGGAGACGCCCGCCTGACGGAAATCATCAGGGAGCAATCCCGGCGCGTCAATACCATTGTAAAAAACATCATGCAGCTTAGCCGCCGCGACCGCGCACAACCGGAAGACCTGCCACTCAAGCCATGGCTGGAACAATTTATCCAGGAGTTCATAAGCCATGAGAAAATCTCGGCCGATCACATCCACCTGGATATTACACCGGCCGACCTGCAGGTGCGCTTCGATCCCAGCCAATTGCATCAGATCCTATGGAACCTGTGCCACAACGGCATCCGGCATGGCGCTGACAAGCTTGTCTTGCAGGGTGGCTGCACACAGCAACCCTATAGCCAATACCTGGATGTGATGGACGACGGCATGGGCATCGATACTGAACTGGCGCACCATATCTTCGAGCCTTTTTTTACGACCACCAACAGCGGAACGGGACTCGGCCTGTACATCGCCCGCGAACTGTGTGAAAGCAACCAGGCCCGCCTGAACCATCTGCCGCGTGACGGCGGCGCACATTTCCGCATCACCTTTGCCGACCCGAGAAGGAGACAAGTAGCCTGATATGAACGCACCGCTTGCATTGGTCATCGACGATGAGCCCGACATCCGAGAACTGCTGGAACTGACTCTGGCGCGCATGGACATTGATACCTGCGCGGCGGAGGACATCAGCCAGGCCATGACCCTGCTGGGCAAGAGGCGTTTCGATCTGTGTCTCACGGACATGAAGCTGCCGGATGGCAACGGGATCGAACTGGTCGAATATATCCAGCAACACCATGCGGATCTGCCCACGGCGGTCATCACGGCACACGGCAACGTGGAATCGGCCGTCAACGCCCTGAAGGCCGGCGCCTTCGACTTCGTCTCCAAGCCAGTGGAACTACACATATTGCGCAACTTGGTCACCACGGCCCTGAAACTCAGTCGCCAGAACAAAAGCCCGGAGGACGGCGGCCAACTGCAGTTGCTTGGGCACTCCAGGACCATGGAGGCCACCCGCGCCAGGATCGCCAAGCTGTCCCGCAGCCAGGCCCCTGTATATATCAGTGGCGAATCGGGAACGGGCAAGGAACTGGCGGCCCGACTCATTCATGAACAGGGCCCGCGCAGTGACAAACCCTTCATTCCGGTTAATTGCGGCGCCATTGCCGGCGAGCTGATGGAAAGCGAATTCTTCGGACACAAAAAAGGCAGCTTCACCGGGGCCGTCGCCAACAAGGAGGGCCTGTTCCAGGCTGCCGATGGCGGCACCCTGTTCCTGGACGAAGTGGCCGACCTGCCGCTGCACATGCAGGTCAAGCTGCTGCGCGCCATCCAGGAGAAAGCCATTCGCCCGGTAGGCGGGCAACAGGAACAAGCAGTGGATGTGCGCATACTGAGCGCCTCCCACAAGGACCTGTCCGCCCTGGTCAAGGAAGGCGCCTTCCGGCAGGACCTCTTCTACCGCATCAATGTCATCGAACTGCATCTCCCCAGCCTCCGCGAGCGCCCTGATGACATCCCCTTGCTGGTCGAGCATATTCTGAAAAGACTGGCGCTGCAGAACAACCTGGACAAGCCCGCCATCGATGCGCAGGCGCTGACCGCCCTTCAAGGCTATTCTTTCCCCGGCAATGTCCGCGAACTGGAAAACATCCTGGAACGCGCCACGACACTGTGTGAAGGCGGCGTCATCTACCGCAACGACCTGCAACTGAAAAACACGCAAGCGGAAGAAACACTCCCAGCAGCCAGTCACGAGATTCCCCTTGAGCCTTTTCTTGGCAACGTGGAGAAAGAAACCATCGTCAAGGCATTGGAAAAAACCCGCTACAACAAAACCGCCGCCGCCAAATTACTGCAGATATCCTTTGGCGCCCTGCGCTACCGCATGAAGAAGCTGGGGCTGGACTGAGTGCGCAAAATGTGCTGATTTTCAGCAACTATTGCACAATATCATCACTTCATCGCCACCAGCCGCCTACGCCAGCAGGCAGCCACGCCCCTCAGGCCAGGCTTGATGCCTGACAAGCATCCAAAATTGTGACAAAGTATACACTTCAGCGGTCTTCCCACCCCAACAAGGATGTTGGCTGTCCACAAAACCAAAGTTGGCATGCAACATGCAAATACAAGGGGCATGGCAAGTTAATCTCACCTCAAGTGAAGATCAAGCAAGGCCGATAAACCTAGGCACTTAGTAAAAACCAACGATTAGGAGAGTGGCATGAAGAAAGCACAACAAGGTTTCACATTGATTGAATTGATGATCGTGGTCGCGATCATCGGCATCCTGGCGGCCGTGGCGATTCCCGCCTACCAGGATTACACCATCCGCGCCAAAGTCGTGGAAGGCCTCAGCATGGCGTCTGCCGCCAAGGCGACCGTTTCTGAGAACGCATACGCAGGCGCTGCGGACCTGAGCCTGGGCTGGACCGCCCCGTCTTCAACCGACAATGTGGATACGATTGCCGTCGATGCAACCACAGGGCAGATCACGGTTACCTACGACAGCTCCATCGATGGCGGCGCCACAGTGATCCTGGTGCCTGAGGCCCCCGCGGGCACAGCGATTGCGGCTGGCACCGTGCCTACCGATGCCATCACCTGGACATGTAACTCGGGAACGCTGGACGACCGTTACCTGCCGTCCAACTGCCGCTGATACACGACTGGCCTCATATATCCCCTGTGCGCTTCGGGCACAGGGGATATTTTTTGCGCGATGCTCAACCCTCTTCTTCAGGCTTCATGCACACCTTGACGCCCCCTCTAAATTTCCATGCTTTCCCGCCGATACCCTGACTATCACCCAGGCGAGGAAAGTATGAGCACTGCGGCCCCACTGACAAATACCCAACTGAGCGGACTGGCCAGAAAACTGGTCCAGGACGGCCTGCTGGATGAGGCAACGGCGCAACAGGCCTGTGACGAGGCCGAGAGAGACAAGACCCCCCTGGTCAGCCACCTGGTCGAAAACGGCATCCTCAGCAGCACCGTCATTGCCAATGCGGCCTCCCAGGAATTCGGCATCCCCCTGTTTGACATCGACGCCATGGACCTGGAGCAGTGCGCCCATGATCTCGTCGATGAAAAATTGATTTGCAAACACTCCGCCCTGCCCCTCTACAAACGCGGCAACCGCCTCTACGTCGCGGTTTCCGACCCCACCAACCTGCAGGCCCTGGACGAAATCAAGTTCCATGCCGGGGCCAATGCCGAGCCTATCCTGGTTGAAGATGACAAGCTGAAAAAGGTCATCGAGAAAATCATGGAAGAGAATGACACCGCCATGGAAGGGCTGGGCGACGCCGATCTGGACGACCTGGATATCAGCGGTGGCGACGAAAGTGATCGCGACGACGTATCCGAGCCGGATATTGATGACACCCCCATCGTGCGCTTCGTCAACAAGGTCCTGCTGGACGCCATCAACAAGGGCGCGTCGGACCTTCACTTCGAGCCCTTTGAAAATGAGTACCGCATCCGCTTCCGCATGGACGGCATCCTCAAGGAAATGTTCTCGCCGCCTGTTACCCTGAGCAACAAGATGGCGGCCCGCATCAAGGTCATGTCCCAACTGGATATTTCGGAACGGCGCGTACCGCAGGACGGGCGCATGAAAATGCGCCTCTCCAAGAATCGCTCCATTGATTTCCGCGTCAGCACCTGCCCCACCCTGTTCGGCGAAAAGATCGTCATGCGCATTCTGGACAGCGCCAGCGCCAAACTGGGCATCGACGCCCTGGGCTACGAGGAAGATCAGAAGCAACTCTACCTGGAGGCGCTGCACAAGCCCTACGGCATGATCCTGGTGACAGGCCCGACGGGAAGTGGTAAAACCGTATCTTTGTATACAGGTCTTAATATCCTGAACACGGAAGACAGGAATATTTCCACGGCCGAAGACCCGGCGGAAATCAACCTGCCGGGCGTCAACCAGGTGAACGTCAACCCCAAGGCGGGCCTGACCTTCGCCAAGGCCTTGAAAGCCTTTCTGCGTCAGGACCCGGACATCATCATGGTGGGCGAGATTCGCGACAAGGAGACGGGCGACATTGCCATCAAGGCAGCGCAGACCGGTCACATGGTACTGTCCACGCTCCATACCAACGATGCGCCCCAAACCCTGACCCGCATGGTCAATATGGGCATTGCGCCCTTCAACATCGCCTCCGCCGTCACCCTGATCATTGCGCAACGCCTGGGCAGGCGTTTATGCACCCACTGCAAGGAGCCGATCGAGCTTCCTCCGGAAGCCCTGCTCAAGGAAGGCTTTCTGGAAAATGAACTGGACGGCCTGACGATCTTCAGAGCAGTGGGTTGCGACCAGTGTAACGATGGCTACAAAGGGCGTGTCGGCATCTACCAGGTTATGCCGGTATCCGAAGAAATGGGCCGCATCATCATGGCGGGGGGGAATTCCATGGAACTCGCCGACCAGGCGGCCAAAGAAGGCATCTGCAACCTTCATCAATCAGGGCTGAAAAAGGTCAAACAGGGCATCCTCAGCCTGGAAGAACTCAACAGGGTAATCACAGAGTAGGACCAACACTATGGCAACTGCGACCAAGACACAGAAACAGATCGTTTTCACCTGGGAAGGCACGGATAAACGTGGCGTCAAGATAAAGGGGGAAACCAAGGGCGTCAGTATAGCGCTGGCCAAGGCGGAACTCAGAAAAAAAGGCATCAACCCCACCAAGGTCAGAAAAAAACCCACCCCCCTGTTCGGCAACAGAAAGAAGAAGATCACTCAGGGCGATATTGCCATTTTCAGCCGCCAGATGGCGACCATGATGTCGTCCGGCGTGCCCCTGGTGCAGTCCTTCGATATCATCGGCAAGGGCCATGAGAACCCCGCCATGCAGGAATTGATCATGGCCATCAAGGGCGACGTGGAATCCGGCACCCCACTGGCGGAGGCCCTGGGCAGGCACTCCTACTATTTCGATGAATTGTACTGCAATCTCGTCAATGCCGGTGAACAGGCGGGCATCCTTGAAACCCTGCTTGACAAGATCGCCACCTACAAGGAAAAAACGGAAAACATCAAGAACAAGATCAAGAAGGCCATGTTCTATCCCATTGCGGTGATCGTCATCTCATTCATCGTGACCGCCATCCTGCTGATCTTCGTCATTCCGCAGTTTCAGGATATGTTCAGCGGCTTCGGCGCCGATCTGCCCGCCATGACCCTGTTCGTCATCGGCCTCTCCCAGATTTTCCAGGAATGGTGGTGGGCCATCTTTGGTGGCATCGGAATCGGGATCTATTCCTTTCTCCAAGCCAAGCGACGCTCTCACAAATTCAACCATTTCCTGGACAGGATCGTCCTCAAGATGCCCATCTTCGGAGAAATCATCAGAAAGGCCACCATTGCCCGCTTTGCGCGCACCCTCTCCACCATGTTCGCCGCCGGCGTACCTTTGGTGGAGGCCATGACCACAGTGGCCGGCGCGGCCGGCAACATCCTGTACTGCAATGGCATCCTGCAAATGCGTGATGAGATCTCCACCGGTTCACCCCTCAATCACGCCATGCGCAATACCGGCCTGTTCCCCAACATGGTGGTGCAAATGGTCGCCATCGGTGAGGAAGCAGGCTCCATCGACTCCATGCTGGCCAAGGTTGCCGACTTCTATGAAGCCGAAGTGGACGATGCCGTGGATGGTCTGAGCAGCCTGCTGGAACCCATCATCATGGCCTTCCTCGGCGTGGTGATTGGTGGCTTGGTGATCGCCATGTACCTGCCTATCTTCAAGATGGGGCAGGTGGTTTAAGAACAGGGGAAAGATACAAGGTACAAGGAAGGGCGCTTTGTCCCTTGTATCTTGCACCTTTCCCCTTGTACCTTATAAAACAATATGGAACTGATATCGTATCTGCAGGGCAACCCCGTTGCCGAAATGGGCCTTGCGGGCATTCTTGGCCTGCTGGTGGGCAGTTTTCTCAATGTGGTCATCCTGCGCCTGCCCGTTATGATGGAAAGGCAGTGGCGGGCTCAATGCCGCGAGGTGCTCGAACTCCCTGAGAAACCCGGCGACAAGGAGCACAACCGCCCTTTCAATCTGCTGACGCCGGCGTCCCACTGCCCCCAGTGCCGGCACCGAATCGCCGCCCTCGAAAACATCCCCATTGTCAGTTACCTCGTGTTGCGTGGAAAATGCAAAGGCTGTGGCACAGCCATTCCCCTGCGCTATCCCGTTACCGAAGCGCTCACCGCCCTGCTTTCCATCGCCGTGGCCTGGCGCCTCGGGTTCACCTGGGAGTGCCTGGCGGCCCTGGTCTTCACCTGGTCCCTCATTGCCCTGAGCATCATTGATTTCGATCGACAACTGCTGCCGGACTCCATCACCCTGCCCCTGCTGTGGCTGGGCCTGCTGGTCAATCTGTATGGGGGGTTCACCTCCCTGGACGATGCCGTCATCGGGGCAGCAGTGGGTTATCTCAGCCTGTGGAGTATCTACCAATTGTTCAGGCTGCTGACAGGCAAGGAAGGAATGGGCTTTGGCGACTTCAAACTGCTGGCCGCCTTGGGCGCCTGGATTGGCTGGCAATATATCCTCCTGATTGTGTTATTATCCTCCGTGGTGGGTGCAGTGATCGGTATTATCCTGATCGTTGCGAGGGGGCGGGACAAAAGCATCCCGATCCC
This sequence comes from Gammaproteobacteria bacterium, assembly GCA_026982565.1. Lineage (GTDB taxonomy): Bacteria > Pseudomonadota > Gammaproteobacteria > SZUA-140 > SZUA-140 > SZUA-140. The sequence continues at coordinate 74,463 of JALSGV010000042.1, read as the reverse complement.
CTTCGGGCCTTATCTCGCCATCGCCGGCTGGATAGCCCTGTTGTGGGGCCAGGAAATCACCGCCACCTACCTGACATGGATGGGGATCTGAATTGAGATTCCCGCAAAGTCTAACCACATTGTAACTGACCGATGGTACGATGCTGTTGATAGGCATGACGGGGGGAATCGGTGTAGGCAAATCGACCGTCGCCCGTTTTTTCAGGGAGCTGGAAACGCCGGTCATCGACGCCGACGAAGTAGCGCGCCAGATCGTCCAACCCGGCAGCGAAGCGCTCTCCGAGATCATCTCCACGTTCGGCCCGGATGTACTCAACCAACAGGGCGCACTGGATCGGGCGCGCTTGCGGGCAATCATCTTCTCCGACCCTCAAAAACGCCATCTCCTCGAAGGCATCCTGCATCCGAAAATATTGGATGAGATGCGCAAGCAAACAGCCCGATTGTCCGCTCCTTATTGCATCATGAGCATCCCCTTGCTGGTGGAGACCGGCAATACGGGCATCGTGGACAGGGTACTGGTCATCGATGTACCCGAAGACATACAGAGGCAGCGCGCCATGCAGCGCGACAATCTCTCGGCCCGCGCATTCAAGGCCATCGCCCTGGCCCAGGCCAGCCGCGAAGAACGCCTCGCGGTCGCCGATGACGTCATCACCAACGATAACGACCTCGATGCACTGCAACGACAGGTCATCGCACTACACCAGAAATATCTGACGCTTACCACCCGATAAAGGGGAAAGGCACCCACCCCTTGTACCTTGTATCTTGTACCTTTCCCCCTTGTACCTTGTACCTTAAAATCCCGACCCCAAATATTTGCCATCCGCCAACAGGTAATGGACAATGTGCGGGTTATTTCGTGTGGCTGCTCCAACCAAATCGGGCCCTGTGTATGGAAAAAATCACCTATGAACAACCGCTCAACGAGAGAGTCCGCACCTTTCTGCGTCTCGAGTTTCTCTTTCAGCAGACAGACCATGCCCTGAAAGGGACATCCCCGTGGGACAGCCGCGCCGCGCTGGCCAGTCTGCTCGATATTCACAACATATTCGTGCGCAGCGATATCAAAACCGAAGTCATCAAGGAACTGGAGCGGGAGACGGCCAATCTCGCACCTCTGGAACAGTTGCCGGGCATCGATAAACAACGACTCAGCAAGACCCTGGACGACATGGATCTGCTCAACGACAAGCTGCACCTCAAGCAAGGACAGATCGGGCAGTCCCTGCGCGACAATGAATTCATCAGCAATGTAAAACAGCGCAGCAGCATCCCCGGAGGGACCTGTGACTTCGACCTGCCTGCCTATCACTATTGGCTGCAGCAGGACCCTGCGCAGCGCATGGCCGACATGCGTGGCTGGATGGCGGAATTCGACACCATCCGCAGCGCCATCGAGCTTATCCTGCGCCAGATCCGGGAGAGCGCCATCACGGACAACCAGATCGCCGAAAACGGTTTCTATCAACAGAACCTGGATGCCGGAACGCCTTTTCAGCTGATCCGGGTCTCGCTGCCCATCGAGGCAGGCCTGTTCGCCGAGATCAGCGGCGGGAAGCATCGTTTCTCCATCCGTTTCATGACCATGCAAATGAAGGAGCGCCCCACGCAGACCAATCACGACGTGGAATTCTCCCTCGCCTGCTGCGCCCTGTGACCATCGTCAAGTGTCCCACCTGTGGAGCATCCGTCACCTGGACGGAGAAACAGCGCTGGCGTCCTTTCTGCTCCGAACGCTGCCGCCTCATCGATCTGGGGCAATGGGCCAGCGAATCACACCGCATCCCCGGCGAGCCGACGGAGGCCTCTGAACCCCAAGGCGAATACACCAAGCTCCACTCATGAACCAATCCGGCTCCTTTTCAGTCCTTTTCCCCCCAAAAAGTCCGAATGCCTGCAATCCCCTGGGCGCCATGGGCATAGGCTTGCTTGAGATGCATGCGGGTCATGCCACCGAGGGCATAGACAGGCGCCAGCGCCAGTTCCGACAGGGTCCTGAATCCCTCCCAGCCCAGCGGTCGCGCCTGCGGATGACTCCTGGTAGGCAATACGGGCGACGCCACCATGAAATCCACCCCCAGACGGTTGGCCTGCCGGACTTCCTCGCAGTCGTGGCAAGAGGCGGCCAGCAGCAGGCCCCTGGGCAGATCACCGGCCCGGGCCAACCTCAGACGCCGGCTGTCCAGGTGTACGCCATCCGCCCCCAGGTCCATGGCCAATGCCGTGGCGCCATTGAGAAGTACACGGGCGCCTGAGGACCGGCACAGGGGAATCACCTGCCGGGCGAGGTCGCCATAGGCCTTGTCATCGAGGGTCTTGGCGCGCAACTGAACCAGCGTCACCCCCTGGTCGATGGCGCGCTGCAAACGGCCGAGGAACCGGCCCGGATCGCCGGGCTCAGGAGTAATCAGATAGCAGGAAGGCAGTTGCAACGCTTTGATAACGGGCGCGTTGGCCGGCGGGAAGTTTCGCTGCGACAATTGCGCCACGCTGACCCACTCGGTGACCTGCCCTTCACGGCCACGGGGGGCGCCCTGATAACGGCCGACGCGCCATACATCGAGCAGCACGGCGCGGTCACCGTAGTCGTGATGAACCCGAATAAGGGGGCGGAACATGCTTGGTGTAATCCCCAGTTCCTCCCACAGTTCCCGGGCCAGGGCCTGTATCACTGACTCGCCCGCCTCCACCTTGCCGCCGGGAAACTCCCACAAACCACCCTGATGAAGGTGATCGGGGCGGCGGGACAGCAATACCCTGTCGTCATCGCCTTGAATCACGGCGACGGCGACATGCAGTCGGATCGGATTTTCCAAAGAGGGAAGAGCTATCAGGTCAGACGTAAAAATCGATGCGGCTGTCCGGCTGGCGGGAAAAGCCATCACCCAGGTTGCGGTTGCTCATGTAAGCGCCGATGGCCGCGCTGGACGGCACTGCAGACTCACCACCGCCCATCCTTCCTGCACTGAGAAAACGTTCAAGGAAATCGCCCCCACTCGCGCCGGCGGCCCTGCCACCCCTTTCCAGCACTTCACCCTCGACCACCCTTTCCACAGGCAGATTGACCGCTGTCCGGGGCGCCTCGGTTCGTGCCGCAGCATTGTTATACTGTGTGCTTTCCGTATTTCCCTTGCGGTAGGGAAAGAACGAAGCCGGCGAAGTAATGGACTGGACGGCCATGACAGCCCCTCCTCAGAAATAGAATTCGACGCCGATATTCATGCCGCTGTCTATGGTTTCATCAGAGCCTTTCGCAGGCCCCAGCTCTATCCTGCGGTAGCCGACATAGACCAGCGCCTCCTGCATGATTTCATAGCCTGCACGAATACCGTAGTAACTGAAATTGTCGGCATCCACGAAGCTGACGATTTTGGGCGCGTAGTTAATATAGGCGCGGATATCGAACCTGTCAAGAAAGGGCGGGTTGTAACGCAATGAACCGCCAAGGGTAATCGCAAGGAAGTCATTGTTCCTGTCCGTACTGCCGCCAAACAGCTTGACCCCGACGCCGGCCTTGAGTCCCGGCGAGCGGCTGCCGGTATCGCCGATGACCTGGATGCCCGCCACGCCAATGTAATCATCATCCGTGGTGTAGATCATGCCCAGATCCAGTTCAGAGTTGCCAAAGCGGCCCTGGCCGGAAGGGTTCATGCTGAATCTGAACTCCGCCGTGTCACTGCTCAGATTCACATCCATCGTGCGCGCCATCGCCAAGTGACTGCAGACTGCCAGAGCAGTGACCAGTAAAACCCTCAATATCATCATCCACCCCTTCCTTAATGATCGTTCATCACAAAAACCCCCGGCATCTCCCGCCGCGTCAAGGCGGTGAATCTAACACAGTTTGCCAGACATCCCAACATCACCGGATCCCACCAGCGGTGCGGCCCTGGCGCAGACCCAGACTTGAACTTCCTCCACCCCATGATGGCGCAGACACTGCGCCAGCGCCGCGACCGTGTGACCGGTGGTCATGACATCATCGACAATGGCCACGCGGCGCCACTGGCAATCCCTTGTCATGGCAAAGGCGTTCCGGACATTTTTTTGCCGCTGCGCCGCCGGCAGGGTGGACTGGGGTGAGGTCATGCGCCGGCGCCGGCAGGCGTGCAATTCGATGGGAACCTGTAATGCATGGGCCACGGGCCGGGCGATTTCCACGGCCTGGTTGAAACCGCGCTCGTGCAGACGCTTCCCATGGAGGGGAACAGGGAGAATCACCTCCGGACGTTCTCCATCGTGCCGAAGCAGCCTTTGTGTCAATAGCTGCCCCAACAGGCGGGCATGGCCCAATTTACCGTGATATTTAAGCCCCGTGATCAACCCATCTACCGGAGGAACATATTCAAACAGGCTCACCACGCCATGATAAGCGGGCCTCCTGCCGAGACACCGGCCGCACAGGCCGCAAGCTGGCAGGGTGACGCCACAACCAGGACAACCGTGAACCTGAAATGGCAGATCCGCCCGGCAGGGCTCACACAGATCCATTGCCGCCCCGCAGGCATCGCCACACAGGGTACAGACACCGGGAAAACAGGAGAACTGTATGCTTTCCATGCAATTGTCAACTTTCCTTGCCTATGAATAGTTGACATCAGACCAGTCACGATTCATATTTCCTCATTTCGGAGGAGAACCGGCCCGATGACAGACTCAATATACCAACGTCTGGACGAGATTACAGCGCGTATCCTGGCGGGCGGTGAAATGACCAGCGGGGAAGGGCGCTGGATGATCCGCCTGGACGATGCCCTCCTCCCCCACCTGATGGCCGGCGCCGACCGCATCCGGCGCCATTTCCGGGGCGAGGAAATCGAGGTGTGCGCCATTGCCAATGTGCGCTCTGGCAATTGCTCGGAAAACTGTGGCTTCTGCGCCCAGAGCGGCCACTACCAGACCCGCTCTCCGGTCTATGATTATATCCCCGCGCAAGACCTGGCCCGCCAGGCGAAACGCGCCCGGGAATGGGGCGCCAGCGACTTCGGCGTGGTCTCCAAGGGCTGGGGGGTACGCTCGGAACGGGAGCGGGAGCAACTGCGGCGCTATTTCGAAGCCATGGAGAAGGATTCGGACATCGGGCGCTGCGCCAGCCTGGGCGTCCTCGACGGGGAAACGGCCCATATGCTCAAGGAGGCCGGACTGGAAAACTATCACCACAACCTGGAAGCGGCGGAGAGCTACTTCGACCAGGTATGCACCACACACAGCTACCAGGAGAATATCGATACCATCAAAAATGCCGTGGATGCAGGCCTGCGGGTATGCGCCGGGGGCATTCTCGGCATGGGTGAAAGCCTGGATCAACGTATCGAGCTGGCCGCCACGCTGAGAAAACTGGGGGTGGAATCCGTCCCCCTGAATTTTCTGTCGCCCCAGGAAGGTACGCCATTCGGCGACCAGGCGCCCATGCAGCCCCTGGAGATACTCAAAAATATCGCGACATTCCGTTACATGCTGCCCCGCGCCGAGATCCGTATCGCCGGCGGCAGGCAATTCCTGCGCGACCTGCAGGCCATGATCTTCATGGCCGGCGCCTCCGGCGTCATGATCGGCGACTATCTCACCACCCAGGGCCGCCAGGTGGAAGACGACCTGCGGATGCTGGCCGACCTCAATCTCAAGGTGCGCGGCGACACCCAGCAGCGCCGCGCGGCGGTACGGCGGGAACTTGTATCCGCATAATACAGCCTGGTCGTTTTATATGCCGTTTTCAGCTGTTGTACACAGAGCGGAACATGCTTGAAGCCTGGAAGACGACGGGCGGGGCGGCGAGCCCGATATCGGCCCGCCTTGTCCGGCAGCGCCAATCCCACCTCTATCGAACGCGCAAGGTTCGGCAAGGCCCCCAGGACACCACTGTCACCATCGATGGCAAACACTGCATCACCTTCTGCAGCAACGACTACCTCGGCCTCGCCAATGACCCGGCCCTGGTCACAGCCCTGCAGGAGGGCGCCAGGCGGTATGGAGTGGGCAGCGGCGCCTCCCATCTTGTCTCCGGCCACAGCGCGGTCCATCATGAACTGGAAACGGCGCTGGCGGCCTTCACGGGTCGCAGCAGGGCGCTGCTGTTTTCCTCCGGCTACCTGGCCAACCTGGGCGTCATCAGCGCCCTGGTCTCGCCCGGCGACCCTGTCTTCGAGGACCGCCTCAACCATGCCTCCCTCATAGACGCCGCCCTGCTGTCACGCGCGCGCCTGCAGCGCTATCGCCACGGCGACCCGCAGGCCCTGGCGCGGCGCCTGGAAAAGCTCGCCGACAAACCGGCGCTGATCGCCAGCGACGGCGTCTTCAGCATGGACGGTGACCTGGCGCCTTTGCCAGGGCTGGCTGCGCTGGCCCGGGAAAAGGATGCCCTGCTAATGATCGACGATGCGCACGGCCTGGGCGTCATCGGCCGGGAAGGCCGGGGGACACTGGAATACTACAACCTGGGTGAAGACCAAGCGCCGGTGTTGATGGGCACCCTGGGCAAGGCCTTCGGCACCTTTGGCGCCTTCGTGGCGGGCAGTGATGAACTCATCGAATATCTGATTCAGTTCGCCCGCACCTATATATACACCACGGCCCTGCCACCGGCCATCGCCCACGCCAGCCTCGCCGCCCTGCGCCTGGTGCGGGATGGGCATGAGCGCCGTGAACGGCTGCATGGCCTGTGCCGGCGTTTCATCGAGGGCGCAAAGCAACTGGGACTGCCCCTGGCGACTCACCTGACGGGGGCAGGCCAGGCCGCCTGCGTCCCCATCATTCCCCTCATCCTCGGCGACAACCAGCGCACCCTGGCCGCCAGCAAGGCGCTGGAGGATCGCGGCATCCTGGTGACGGCCATACGCCCCCCTACCGTCCCTGCGGGCAGCGCCCGCCTGCGCATCACCCTGTGCGCCAATCACACGAAAACCCAGGTCGACCAACTCCTGGAAGCCCTGTCCTCGGTGATATGACACTCCACGCCGAGACAGCGGGTCACGGCCCGCAGCTGTTGTTCATTCATGGCTGGGGCATGCATGGCGGCTTCTGGAACGCCTGCGCGCAAGACCTGCGGCACAATTTCACCACTACCCTGCTGGACCTGCCGGGCCATGGCTACAGTCCATACGCCAGCAAGGCCTTTTCCCTCGCGGCGCTGACGTCCGGCGCCGCGCGCCTCATCAGGGAGAGAACCACACTCATCGGCTGGTCCCTGGGGGGAATGATCGCCCTGGAACTGGCGCGCCGTTTTCCACACCAAGTCGCGCGCCTCATCCTGGTGGGCGGCACGCCCCGCTTCCGCGCCGCCCCGGACTGGTCCCATGCCATGTCAGAGGACAGCTTCGCGTCTTTCGCAAAGCTTGTCGAACGGGACAGCCGGCGCGCCCTGCAACGCTTCCTTGCCCTGCAGGCCCATGGCTCCCTTGACCCGCGCGGCGCCACGCGAAGGCTGCAGACCCTGCTGGCGTCCCGCCCCACGGCACGGTCCCCGGCGCTGCGCGAGAGTCTGGCGCTGTTGCGGGACACCGACCTGCGCCCCACCCTGGCGCATGTGGGCTGTCCAACACTGCTTATCCATGGAAAGCGTGACGCCATCATTCCCTGTCAGGCCGCCGAGACCTGCGGACGGCAACTGCCGGATACCCGCATCCGCCTCTTCGACGGCGCCGGCCATGCCCCCTTTCTGACGCACCACCATGAATTCGTCCATGCCGTGCGGGCCTTCTGCCATGAACACTGAGCCCCGATTCTCCGCCTACCGGCTGGACAAGCGCCGCGCCCGCCACGCCTTCGAGCGCGCGGCGCGCAGCTACGATGAGGCCGCGCTGCTGCAACGCGAGGTGGGCGACAGGATGGTGGAGCGCCTGGACTATATCCGCCTGACGCCGCGGAACATCGTCGATATCGGCGCCGGCACCGGGCACATCGGCAGGCAGATCCAGCAACGCTATCCACAGGCCCGCCTTCTCTCCCTGGATTTCGCCCATGCCATGCTGCGCCATGCGCGGCAGCGACAACCCCTGCTCAGGCGGCTCTTCCCCAGGCAGGATTATGTCTGTGGCGACGTCGACCAGTTACCATTGCGGGGCGGCTGCATGGACATGGCGATCTCGGGCCTCACTCTGCAGTGGTGTGACGACCTGGATCACACATTCCATGAACTGCGGCGTATTCTGCGCCCCAGTGGCCTGCTGATGTTCACTACTTTCGGCCCGGACACCCTCAAGGAACTGCGCGCCAGCTGGCGGGCCGCGGACGGCTTCACCCACGTCAATGCCTTCACGGACATGCACGATATCGGCGATGCCCTGCTGCGCTGCGGCTTTGCCGACCCCGTGATGGACATGGAAACCATTACCGTGACCTACCCCGACGTCCGTCGCCTCATGAACGACCTCAAGGCCATCGGCGCGCAGAACTTCACCGCGGGGCGGGCGCGTGGCCTCACGGGCAAGGCCCGCCTGAAAAAAATGCTGTCAGCCTACGAGCGCCTGCGGGAGAACGGCGTCCTGCCGGCCACCTATGAGATCGTCTACGGCCACTGCTGGAAACCCGCCGCGGACCGCCCACGGCGGGATGGAGGAGCGGCAACCGTTCCCCTGTCGTCGTTGAAACGTCCTGGTGACAAGCCATGAGTACAGGCTTCTTCATCACCGGCACGGATACGGGCATCGGCAAGACCTGGATCACGGCCGGCCTGCTGCGGGCCTTTGCCCGCCAGGGTTACCGCACCCTGGGCCTGAAGCCTGTCGCCTCGGGGTGCGAGATGGTGGCGGGGGAGCTGCGCAACGAGGATGCCCTCATATTGATGGCGCACGGCACGGAGTCCCTGGATTATCGTCAAGTCAATCCCTGCGCCCTGGAACTGCCCGTCTCGCCTCACTTGGCGGCCGAGGCCCAAGGCGCCGCCGTTGAAATCGACAGACTGGCCGCTCACTGCCTCTCCACCGGGGAACAGGCTGATGTCTATCTCGTCGAAGGTGTGGGAGGCTGGCTGGCCCCCCTGAGTCCCCGGCACACCGTGGCGGACCTGGCCCATGCGCTCGAACTGCCTGTCATCCTGGTCGTGGGCATCCGCCTCGGTTGTTTGAGTCACGCCTTGCTGAGCTACCGGGTCATGCAGGAAGAAGTCGATGTGGCTGGCTGGGTGGCCAATGTGGTCGATCCCCGGTGTCTCATGCAGGAGGCCGTCATCGCCACCCTGCGCGACAATCTGGACATCCCCTGCTTGGGCGTAATACCGAATATGACAAGCCTGGATGCCGGCCTTATTGCCAACCATCTGAATGTGGCCGCCCTGCTCAGCCGATGATGCAAGACTGAGAACCTGAATCTGCGGCTTCAGGCGATAAGGCAAGCGTCACAAAGAATTTTTCTTCTTCGTGATTTTCGTGTACTTCGTGATAAAAGTGGAGGATATGACGGAACGGCAAGACCGCCGCCCCGCGGTGATGGTGGAACTCAGGCCTCCAGGGCGTACCTGAGTTTTTTCATGGCGTTCTTCTCCAGCTGACGGATGCGCTCGGCCGAGACCCGGTAACGCGAGGCCAGTTCCTGCAAGGTGGCCTTGTCGTCGCTCATCCAGCGCGCCTTGAGAATCTCCTGGCTGCGCTCATCCAGGTCCGCCATGGCCTCGTGCAGGCGCGTCTCGTTGCTGCTCTGCCAGTCATCCTCTTCCACCTGAGTGGTGGGATCCATGCGCAGGTCCTGCAGGTAAGCCGCTGGCGCATGGGCGCGTTCCTCGTCTTCATCGCGGTCCAAACAGGGATCGAAAGAGGCGTCGTGACTGCTCAGGCGGGCCTCCATCTCGCGCACCTCGTCGGGCTTGACGCCCAGGTCGCGGGCCACGGCTTCCACCTCGTCCTTGCCCAACCAGCCGAGGCGTTTCTTGGCGGAACGCAGATTGAAGAACAGCTTGCGCTGGGCCTTGGTGGTGGCCACCTTGACGATGCGCCAGTTGCGCAGGATGTATTCGTGGATCTCGGCGCGGATCCAGTGCACGGCATAGGACACCAGGCGCACGTTCATCTCCGGATCGAAACGCTTGACGGCCTTCATCAGGCCCACATTGCCTTCCTGGATGAGGTCCGCCTGGGGCAGGCCATAGCCGGCGTAGCCGCGGGCGATGTGTACCACGAAACGCAGATTGGAAACGATCAGCTTGCGCGCCGCCGCCAGGTTGTTTTCATCGCGATACAGGCGGGCCAGGCGGCGTTCCTCTTCCGCATCCAATACAGGCTGACTGCCGACGGCCTGGATGTAGGCTTCCAGGCTACCCGTCGATGGTATCAAGCTGTTTTCAATATTCTGGATCAAGGTTGTTCCTCCCAAAATGGATCTTCCGTGCCTTACAAACCAATGTTAGCACTCTCACCATATGAGTGCCAGCACGTGTAAAAGTTCCCTTACCCGATAGCCCCCACCTTGCGGAAAACCATTAATCTATTGATATTACTTAACAAACAACAACATACAAAAATACTGCGCACTCGACACCTGCCAGCCTCAACCAGGCTCTATCTCACGCAGGTTGCGCCCCACCGCCACCCAGGCGCCCACCAGCCCCAACAGGATACCGGCCAGCAGCAGGGACAAGCTGGCGGCGATGCCCAGACCGCTCAGTGTACGGCTACTGTCATAGAGCAGGGAGAGGCGGCTTACCGGCCCGTTGAGCAGCGCCATGGAAATACTGACCAGTAACCATGCAGTCATCGCGCCAAACAGGCCGTGCCAGAAGCCGTTGTAGAGAAAGGGGCGGCGGATGAATGCGTCAGTGGCGCCGATGAGTTTCTGCACCTCGATTTCCTCACGGCGGTTCTGGATGGCGAGGCGGATGGTATTACCCACGATGAGCAGTACGGCCAGGGACAACAACACCCCCAGAATCAGCACACCACGGCGGCCGATCTCCATGATGGCGAAGAGGCGCTCTATCCACTCCATGTCGAGTTGCGCCATATCCACTTCAGGCAGGGCCTGCATTCGCTCCCGCAAGCTCTGCAGTAACCGGGGATCGTTGAACTCCAGCCTGGGTTGCACCACCAGCACTGTGGGCAAGGGGTTCTCCTGCAACGAATCGAGGGCGGTGCCGAAGCCGGATGTAGTGCGGAACTCGTCCAGGGCCTGCTGCGGTGAGATATGGACCACCTCGGCAATTTCAGTCATGCCCTCCAGGCGGGCGCGCAGGCGTTCCGCCGCCTCCTGCGGGACATCCTGTTTGAGGAACAAGGACATCTGGGCCGTGTTCTCCCAGCCGGCGCTGACCCCCTGCAGGTTCTGGAGAATCACGTGCAAGCCCGTGGGCAGGGCCAGGGCGATGCCGATCACCGCCACGGTCATGGCGCTGGACAGAGGCCGCTGCGCCATGCGCCCCAGACTGTGCAACAGTGCCTGCATATGTCCCGCCACGTAGGCTGCGCCTTTGCCCTTCAAGGAACCCCGCGCGGCAGGGCGGCGTTTTTCCTGGCGCCGTGGCGCACCGTCGCCATGGCGGTCTCGACGCGCCGAAGCAAAACGTTCCACTCCCCTCATGAAACCGTCACCGGCCGCTGGTCGGCAATCATCCTGCCCTGGCCGAGGGTAAACACGCGGTGGTTCATCCGTGAAATGAGGTCGAGGTCATGGCTGGCGATCAGCACGGTCACCCCCACCTGGTTGAACTGCTCGAAGAGATGCATCATCTCCTCCGACAAGGCCGGATCGAGGTTGCCCGTGGGCTCGTCGGCCAGCAGCAGAGGCGGCTTGTTGACCACGGCGCGCGCCACGCCCACGCGCTGCTGTTCGCCGCCGGAGAGCATGACGGGATAACGCTTCTCCTTGTCCAGCAGACCCACCTTGTCCAGGGCCGCCCTGACGCGGCGGCGGATCTCCTGGTAGGAGAAACCGGCGATGACCAGGGGCAAGGCCACATTGTCGAATACCGTGCGGTCATTGAGCAGCTTGTAGTTCTGGAAAATGATGCCGATCTCGCGGCGCAGATAGGGAATGCGCCGTTTCCCGATGCGCGTGATATTCTGACCGTTGAAGAACACCTGCCCATAGCTGGCGCGCTCCAGCATGGCGATCAACTTCAGCAGGGTGCTCTTGCCGGCGCCGGAATGGCCGGTGAGAAAGGCCATTTCACCCGCTTCCAGATGAAAGCTCACCCCCGCCAGCGCCTCACGGGCGCCGGCGTAGCGCTTGCCTACATTGTCGAAGCGGATCATGGAGGTGAAGATACAAGATACAAGGGAAAAGATACAAGGAAAAATCCCCCCTCCATCAGTCTTCGAACAAGGCCTGCACGAACTCCTGCGCATCGAAGACGCGCAGGTCTTCCGCCTGCTCGCCGACGCCGATGTAGCGGATGGGGAGGCCGGTCTTTTTGGCGATGGCGAAGATGACGCCCCCCTTGGCGGTGCCGTCCAGCTTGGTGAGGGTGATGCCGGTCAGGCCCACGGCTTGGTCGAACTGGACTGCCTGGGAGAGGGCGTTCTGGCCGGTGCCGGCGTCCACCACCAACATGATCTCGTGGGGCGCGGTTTCATCGATCTTGGCCATGACGCGCTTGACCTTCTTGAGTTCCTCCATGAGATTGGACTGGGTGTGCAGGCGCCCCGCGGTATCGGCAATCAGCACATCCACCTTGCGCGCCCGCGCCGACTGAAGGGCATCGAAGATCACCGAGGCTGGATCCGAGGCCCTGGGCTGGGCGATGACGGGCACGCCGTTGCGCTCGCCCCAGGCAAGCAGTTGTTCCACCGCCGCGGCGCGGAAGGTGTCGCCGGCCGCCAGCATCACACTGCGCCCCTCCTGCTGGAAACGCCGCGCCAGCTTGCCGATGGTGGTGGTCTTGCCCACCCCGTTGACCCCCACCATGAGTATCACGAAAGGCTGGTGATCCGTGATTTCCAGGCGCCGGCCGCAGGGTTCAAGTATCTTCAGCATATCCTCGCGGAGGGCGGCGAACAGGGTCTCGCTGTCGCTGAGTTCGCGTCGTGACAGGCGCGCCGTGAGATCCTCGATGATGCCGCGAGTGGCCTCCACGCCCACATCGGCGGACAGCAGATGCATCTCGATCTCCTCCAGGATTTCATCGTCGATGCCCTTCCCGCCACGCAAAAGGTCACCCAGGCCGCCGAAGAGGCCGGCGCGGGTGCGGGCCAGGCCATTCTTAAGGCGCCCGAAAAAGGAAGTTTCCGCCGTTTCATCCCGCGCCTTGTCACGGTCTTTTTTCTTGCCGAATCCGAACATAATAGATTTGAGCTCTATCCGATTTATAAAGTAATCTAACCATCTGTCGCTTCCGGGACAGGTAAACTATCAGACACTCACGATGTCTAAAGGCAATCGACATTATACGGTCTGATACTGGAAACAAAAATCAACATAAGGATATTTCCCGCAATGCGCCGATGGATATTGACTATATCACTGTTATTCCTCCCCTTTACCCTGTTTGCCACAGAGCAGACGGTGACGACCCATGAATACCGGCTCAAGAACGGTCTGAAACTCATCGTCAAGGAAGACCACCGCGCGCCGGTGGTGGTGTCCCAGGTGTGGTACAAGATCGGCAGCAGCTATGAATACAGCGGCATCACCGGTATTTCCCACGTCCTGGAGCACATGATGTTCAAGGGCACGAAAAAGTATCCCAGCGGCGAGTTCTCGCGCATCATCAGCGCCAACGGCGGGCGCGAGAACGCCTTCACCGGTAACGACTACACGGCCTATTTCCAGCAGCTGGAACAGAGCCGCCTCGAAGTGAGTTTCAAGCTGGAGGCCGACCGCATGCGCAACCTCACCCTGCCCCAGGATGAATTTCTCAAGGAAGTGCAGGTGGTCATGGAAGAGCGCCGCCTGCGCACCGAAGACAACCCCCAGGCCCTCACCTATGAGCAGTTCAATGCAACGGCCTATGTCAACAGCCCCTACCATAACCCTATCATCGGCTGGATGAACGACCTGGAGAATCTCCGCATCGAGGATCTCAAGGACTGGTACCGCCAGTGGTATGCGCCCAACAACGCCACGGTGGTCGTCGTGGGCGACGTGGAGCCCGACAAGGTCTACCGCCTGGCCAGGAAATATTTCGGGCGCCTCAAGCCCAGCAAGCTGACGCCACCCAAACCGCGTCTGGAGGCAGCGCAAAAGGGACTGCGCCGTGCGGTAGTCAAAGCCCCGGCCCAATTACCCTACCTCATCATGGGTTACAAGGTCCCGACCCTCAAGACCAGTCAGGAAACATGGGAACCCTATGCCCTGGATGTGCTGGCCGGCATTCTGGATGGCGGCGCCAGCGCCAGAATCGCCCGCGAGCTGATCCGTGGCCAGCAGGTGGCCGCCAGCGCAGGCGCGGGCTATAACATGACAGCCCGCCTCGAATCCCTGTTCATTCTCGATGGCACCCCGGCCCAGGGGTATTCCGCGGCGGACCTGGAGGCGGCCCTGCGGGGACAGATCCGGCGTCTGCGCGAGGAACCGGTCAGCGCGGAGGAACTGGCCCGTATCAAGGCCCAGGTGGTCGCCAGCAATGTCTACCAGCTCGACTCCGTGTTCTACCAGGCCATGCAGATCGGCGCCCTGGAGACCGTCGGTCTGGACTGGCGCCTGCTGGATGAATACGTCGACCGCATTCGCGCGGTGACCGCGGAGCAGGTCCAGGCGGTGGCGCAAAAATATCTCATCGAGGACCGCCTGACCATTGCGGAACTGGTTCCACTGCCCATGGACGGCAAGCCACGGCGACCGGCCGTCCCCATGGGAGGCAGCCATGGACATTAAGACACCACATATCAAGGAACGCGCGCCCGGCAGCAATGGAGAAAGAACCGCCATGTCAGTGAACAACCAAAAACTCAAGTCCCCCGTGTTGGCAGGCATCGTGGCCTGCGCCCTGGCCCTCGCAGCCTTTACCTCAGCCCAGGCCACCCCGCGCATCGAGCACTGGACCACGGACAACGGGGCGCGCGTTTACTATGTGCATGCCCCGGAACTGCCCATGGTGGACATCCAGTTTATTTTCGATGGTGGCAGCGCACGCGACGGGGGCAACAAGGGCGCGGCCCTGCTGACCAGCGCGCTGCTGGATCAGGGCGCCGGTGACCTGGATGCCGACGCCATCGCCTCGCGCCTCGAAGACGTGGGCGCCCAGCTCAGCACCAGTTCCCACCGCGACATGGCTGTCGTCAGCCTGCGCAGCCTCAGCGATGAAACCCTGCTGCAGCCGGCTCTTGATGTCATGGCCTTGATCCTAGGCAAGCCGGTCTTCCCGCCCGACAGCATCGAACGGGAACGCAAGCGTGTACTCATTGCCCTGCAGGGTCAGAGCCAGTCTCCCGGCAAGATCGCCAGCAAAACCTTTTTCGAGGCCTTGTATGGCGACCACCCCTATGCCTCCCTGACGCTGGGCACGGAGAAAAGTGTAAAGGCATTGACGCGCGAGGATCTCATCGCCCACTACCAGCAATACTACGTGGCGCGCAATGCGGTCATTGCCGTGGTCGGCGCCCTGGACCGCGCGACAACGGAGGCAGTGGTGGCGCGCCTCAGCGCCATGCTGCCGGAAGGCCAGCCGGCGCCTCCCCTGGCGGAGGTGCCTGCCCTGCAAGAGGGCAGGGAAATCCACATCGATTTTCCCTCCTCCCAAACGCACGTTCTCATGGGGCAGCCCGGCATGTGGCGCGGCGATCCCGATTATTTTTCTCTCTATGTGGGCAACCATGTATTGGGCGGCAGCGGGCTGGTGTCGCGCATCAGCGAGGAAGTGCGTGAGAAGCGTGGCCTGGCCTATAGCGCCTACAGTTATTTTTCACCCATGCGCCAGGCCGGCCCTTATACCCTGGGCCTGCAGACCCGCAACGACCAGAGGGACGAGGCCCTGACGGTGTTGCGCGCCACGCTGAAGACCTTCATCGACAAGGGACCCACCGCGCATGAACTCAAGGCCTCCAAACAGAACATCACCGGCGGCTTTCCCCTGCGCATCTCCAGTAACGGCAAGATCGCCAACAACCTGGCCGTCATCGGCTTCTACAGGCTGCCATTGGACTACCTGGACACTTTCAACGATAAAGTGGAGGCCGTTACCATGGAGCAGATCCGTACTGCCTTTCAAAAGCGCATCCACCCCGATAAAATGGTCACCGTCACGGTGGGTGGCGCCGCGGCTCCAGAAGAGCCCGGTGACGGTTAGTCATCTGCGCATCATCGGCGGCGAGTGGCGCAGCCGCAAGCTGCCCTTTGCCGCATCCGCCGGCGTCCGCCCCACCCCTGACCGGGTGCGTGAGACGGCATTCAACTGGCTGCAACCCGTCATCGCGGGGGCGCGCTGCCTGGACCTGTTCGCGGGCAGCGGCGCCTTCGGCTTCGAGGCCGTTTCACGGGGCGCCGCCGCGGCAATCCTGGTTGAAGAGGACCTGCGGGTCGTGCAGACCCTGCAGAAGAATGTGGAACTGCTGCAGACCGACAATGTCCACGTCCAATGGATGGATGCCAGGCAATTTCTTGCCACTAGCCGCGAGAAACCTTTCGATATCGTCTTTCTCGACCCCCCCTACCGCGACGACATCAACGATTGGGCCCGCAGACTGGCAGACAGCCCCTTGTTGGGCGCATCGGCCTGGATCTACGTGGAGGCCAGCAGCCGGACCACGCTGCAGCTGCCCCCTGGCTGGGAGCTGCAGCGCAGCAAACATGCGGGCGATGTCGGGTACCATCTCGCCCGCAGGCGTGATTCAGCGGCGTGATACGCCCTTGTTTTTGTTAAACTGTTCGCCTGTGTACATACTGAGCAACTGACGACATGGACATAACCGCCATCTACCCGGGCACCTTCGACCCCATCACCCACGGCCATACGGACCTTATTCATCGGGCCGTCAGGCTCTTCGACCGCCTCATCGTGGCCGTGGCCGCCAGCCCCTCCAAGGCGCCCACCTTCGCCGTCGAGGAGCGCATCGACATGGCGCGCGCGGCCCTGGAAGGCATCGAACGGGTGGAGGTCTGCGGTTTCGACCAATTGCTGGTGGACTTCATCCACGAGCGGGAGGCCCAGGTCATCCTGCGCGGTTTGCGCGCGGTGTCCGATTTTGAATATGAATTCCAGTTGGCGGGCATGAATCGCAAGCTGGCGGCTGACGTGGAAACCCTGTTCCTGATGCCATCCGAACAGCATGCCTATATTTCCTCCAGCCTGGTGCGGGAGATTGCCGCGCTGGGTGGGGACATCGCCCCTTTTGTCCATCCCAAGGTCTACGCGGCGCTGATGGAAAGGCTGCGGGATGTAACCTGAATCCGCGGGTTCAGGTGTAAATTAAGCCGCTTGCAGCGGGATCACACAGTATTAACCCGGCAATAATATAGTTTAATCAACAGCCTGATCTATCGATCCAGAGAAGTAAACGAGGACTTGCAGCATGGCCCTGATCATTACCGATGAGTGCATCAATTGTGACGTTTGTGAACCGGAATGCCCCAATGGCGCAATCAGCCAGGGAGAGGAAATCTATGTCATCGACCCGGACCTGTGCACGGAGTGCGTGGGACATTTCGACACGCCCCAGTGCGTGGAGGTTTGCCCGGTAGACTGCATCCCCAAGGATCCGGACCACGAGGAAACGGAGGAGGAATTGCAGGAGAAATACCAACGCATCGTCAACGAAGGCGGTTGATGTTCATATCATGAACAGGACCTTCACCATGCGGCAACCGATCCATCGGCATGGCGCCGTACTGGGCATCGTCCTGTTCCTCGCCTTTTCCTCCCTCCACGCCCAGACGCCGCCGGCCAGCGCCGTCGCCAGCGCCCACCCCCTGGCCACCCGCGCCGGAGTGGAGATTCTGGACGCCGGCGGCAATGCCTTCGATGCCGCCATCGCCGTGACCGCCGCGCTGGCGGTGGTGGAACCCACGGGTTCCGGCCTGGGCGGCGGTGGCTTCTGGCTGCTGCATCGCAGCCGTGATGCCCATGATGTCATGATCGACGGCAGAGAGCGGGCGCCCCTGGCGGCCACCCGGGACATGTACCTTGATGACAAGGGCGAGGTCGTTCCCCGCCTGTCGGTGGACGGCCCCCTGGCTGCCGCCATCCCCGGCACGGCTGCGGCCCTGGACCATCTGGCCAACGCCTATGGCAGGCTGCCGCTCGCCACCAGCCTCGCACCGGCCATCCGTCTGGCTGGGGAAGGTTTTCCAGTCGATGAACACTATCTCAGGATGGCCCGCTTCCGCCTAGAGGCCCTGCGTCAGTCTCCGGCCGCCGCAGCCATCTTCCTGCAGGACAATGAGGTGCCGCAGACCGGGCATGTCATCAGGCAGCCCGACCTGGCGCGGACCCTGGAGGCCATCGCCACACGAGGGGCGGCAGGATTCTACCAGGGCCCCGTCGCCAGGCGCCTGGTGGCGGGAGTGCGTGAAGCAGGCGGTATCTGGACACTGGAAGACTTGCAACAATATCGCGTGGTGGAGCGCGAGCCCATCACGGGCGCCTACCGCGGCATGAAAATCGTCTCCGCCGCCCCCCCCTCCTCAGGCGGCATCGCCCTGCTGACCATGCTCAACATTCTGGCCAACTATGAGCTGGAAGCGCTGCCCACCGCCACGCGCAAGCATCTCATCGTCGAGGCCATGCGCCGCGCCTACCGCGACCGCGCCGAGTACCTCGGCGACCCGGACTTCGTGGACATCCCCGTCACGCGGCTCATCCACCCTTACTACGGCGCCGGCCTCAGCCAGTCCATTCGCCTGGACCGCGCCACCCCCAGCCGCAGCCTGCCGGGCTTCACAATCGTATCGGCGGGCGCCGATACCACGCATTTCTCCATTCTGGACAGTGAAGGAAACCGGGTGGCGGCCACCCTCTCCATCAACTTCCCTTTCGGCGCTGCCTTTGTGCCGCCTGGCAGCGGCGTACTGCTCAACGATGAAATGGACGACTTCTCAGCCAAGCCGGGCACGCCCAATGTCTACGGACTGGTGGGCGCGGCCAGTAACGCCATCGCCCCGGGCAAGCGTCCCCTGTCCAGCATGAGCCCCACCTTCGTGGAAGCCCCCGGGCGCGGCGTGGCCATCCTTGGAACGCCGGGCGGCAGCCGCATCATCACCATGGTGTTGCTGGGCATCCTGGACTTCGCCCAGGGCAACGGCCCGCGCTCCTGGGTCGCCACCGGACGCTTTCATCACCAGTATCTGCCGGATACCATCACCTATGAACCTGGCGCGCTCGACCCTGACGAAATAGCCACCCTGAAAAGGCTGGGACATCGGCTGAAGGCGCGCGGCAGGCCTTACGGGAACATGCAGGCCATACTGTGGGATCAGGGAAAAAACCGGGTCGCCGCGGCCAGCGATCCGCGCGGCAATGGCCTGGCAACCGTGATTCCGGCAAGGCCTGCCCAATGAAAAACGGGGCCTTTGGCCCCGTTTTTCATGTTGCCGCTTTATCCGGAAGAGGCTTTAAAACACGAACTGTGCCTGCAGGTACAGCTCGTTCTCGTCATTCCCCTTGGCGCCGCCCTTGTTTTCGTTCATGCGGTAGGTCAACTGGTACTTGAGATTGTGCTGATGGATGTACCAGTTGGCGCCGAAGGTGATACGGTTCCAGGTTTCCTTGTAACCGTCGGCATCCTGGCTGGCATAACCGGCCACCAGCTCCAGGGTGCTGGGCATGACCATATAGCCGCCCTTGATCATCCGGTTCTCCAGGGTTGTTTCCCCATTTTTATACAGGCCACCTGTAACCGTGCTGTCCTTGAGTTCCGAATCGAACCGGTTATATTGGGCATCCGCAGAGAAGCCCTTGTTGCGGTAGGCAGCACTGATTTCAAAACCGGCGACTGAGTCCACGTCGGTATCCTTTGTATCCGGCGGTGGCAATTTATTATTCTGCACATCGCCATCATTACTCCAGGTGTACGCAGCGATACCGATTGTAGCTTTCTGCTCACGCTTGAAATCACCCTGGGAAAATTTCAGATTGCCGAAGGGGTGATAGTCGATGCGGCCACCGATGATCCAGCCCTGGTTGAAGTCCTTCTGTTTGTTCGCTGGGGTATCGAAATCGATGCGCGAGTTGTCGGGGTCGATGCTGGCCTCGGCAATGGCCGCGCCCCAGGTCACATTCTTGCTGGCATTGCTGCCATTGGCATGGATGCCCATGTTCCACTCCGGCGTGCCATACTTGCTGTCGCCGACGAACTCACGTTCCACGAACTGCTGGAACTTGGACGAGGTGACGAACTCGCGGGAAAACGGGAAAACCACGTTGCCGAGTAGAATCCTGGTATTCTTGAAGCCTGAGTACTTGATGTAGGCATCCTTGACGGATATTTCGTTGTCGCCTATCGCACCGCCCATGTCCCACTGAAACTTGGCCACCCAGTCGGGATAGAGGCTGCCGGAAATGTAGGGGCGCAGGCGGCGGAAAAACACCTTGTCCGTGCTGCTGCCATTGTCAGGATCGGAATTGTAATATTGCACCTGGACTCGTCCACCAATGGTGATAAATTTGTCTCCATCCTTGTAGCTTACCCCTCCTGCATGGCCTGCCGGCGTGTACACACCGGCCCCTATCACTGCCGCCACGGCCAGCGCCAACGTATCCTTTCTCATAAGGTCCTCCCCAAAAGTTTGAACTAGGCTGCCTCTGATTGATCAGAGGCTCCTTCAGATTTATGTTAAGGGACTCTCCGCGTCTTGTCCCTCCCGGACAAAGCAGCCCAACATGATAAGTTGTATGCCGGCAAAAGCAATAGTCTTAGCCCGCTGTTGAGAAAGCCCCAGGCAAGGGCACAATAAAGCATGATCTGGCGAAAAACAGGATTTACCCGCAGCAGAAAATGAGCATTTGAGCCAAATTATGGAGGCGGATCGCACCGCATGAGAGTTATTCGACGATCAGTGGCGCCTGGTCCCAGCAAAGAATTCACAGCTCGAGATCGTAGTCCACAATCAATGGCGCATGGTCGGAGAAGCGCTGTTCCTTGTAGATCGACACAGCACTGACCTTGCTCCTGAGCCCAGGTGTGATCACCTGATAATCGATGCGCCAACCCACATTCTTGGCCCAGGCCTGGCCACGGTTGGACCACCACGTATACTGGTCAGGCTCCTGATTGACGACACGGAAAGCATCTACATAACCCAGGGAGCCAAACAGTTCATCCATCCATGCCCGTTCCTCAGGCAAGAACCCGGAGTGCTTCTGGTTGCCACGCCAATTCTTGATATCGATTTTTTTGTGAGCAATGTTCCAGTCACCACACAGGATGTACTCCCGGCGCTTGCGCCGGAACGCCTCTAGCAACGGTAGCAAGCGCTCCAGAAAATCGAACTTCACGGCCTGGCGCTGCTCACTGCTGGAACCGGAGGGCAGATACAGGGAGCTGACACTCAGGACTTTGAAGTCCAATTGGATATAGCGCCCTTCGGCATCCATGTCCACCCAGCCCAATCCTTTGATCACCCGCAGCGGCTTGTGACGGCTGAAAATTGCAACACCACTGTAGCCGGGCTTCCGGGCATCAAAGTAATAGGCATGATAACCGTCGGGGCGGAAGACTCCATCGGACAGTTGATGTTCCTGGGCCTTGGTCTCCTGGATACAGACAATATCGGCATTTTGAGTGGCCAGCCAGTCAAAAAAGCCCTTACGGGCGCCGGCACGTATGCCATTTATATTCAAGCTGATTACGCGCATGAAATTGCCCTGTGAGTATCCGATCCCTGCAACGCGCACGAAGAAGCCGGGCGCCCCTGGCCCTCAAGGTGAAACGCTTTCTGAAATCAGGCGGCAGGTATAAGTGAAAATCCGGAGAGAAAATGCAAATATTGAGCTTCCAGGATGACCGGCAACACTCTATGAAATCCCCCGGCAACGCCGGGGGATCAAATGGCCGTCCGGGCCAGGCTCAGAAACCCACCTGAAACTGTGCCAGGAAGACATCGTCGGTGTAGGCATACTTCTTGGTAGCCGCGCCGCTGAAGGTCTTGTCATCCCCGGTGGCCACCACGTAGTTCAGCTGGACACGGGCATTCTTTTTGTTTTCGGCAAGAAAAATATTCCATCCGATATAGGTGTTGCCCAGATCGGTTTCACTGCCATCACCCTTCTTGCTGTTGGCTGCGTAGTGACGGATAACAACTTCGTTCTTTTTGTTGATGGCGTATCCAGCATGCAGAAACCAGACGCTTTCCTCGTAGCCTTTTTTACCTTTGACATCGGTACCGGCAACATATTCCGCCTTGAAGACCATGGCTCCTGTCTTGAAGGTGCTTCCCAGCCCCCAAACAGTGTAGTCCTCTCCGGTTGCGCTGGAATCCTGGGTGCTGGTGCCATAGGATGCCTCGGCGTGAAACGTCTCCCCCATGTCGTACAGCAGACGACCGGCATAGGCGATGCCATCACCGGCACTGCCGTAGTCCACTGCGGCAGAACGCTGGGCAGGATTGAACACACCCAAGTCGTAACCAAATCCGCCTGAACTCCGGCCGCTGAGCATGAGACCGGCAGCACGTTCCAGCACCAGACCCGTTTCCATGCCGCGCTTGGTAATATCCAGTTGCTTGCTGGGATTGCTGAAATCCATGCCGACGGGTGTCTTGAAGACACCTGCACTGACCTTGGCGACATCCTTGAATTTGTAACCCACTACCGCGTCCTTGATGATCTCCGGTATCCCGATATTGTCAGCCTTGTCGGTCTTGTTGACATCGATCTGCAGCATGCCCCAGATCTTGTCGTACTTGAGCTTGTATCCCAGACGGACGCTGTCGGCGCCGAAGCGCAGCCCATCAGCATCATTATTGTCGTATTGGCCTTTACCATAGGCTGCAGTGATTTGGGTATAACCAAAAAACTTTGATTTCGCCTTGGCTTCAGCGGCATTGGCGGTCATCGGCGCGGCGATGGCAGCGGCGACGGCAAAGGTGATCAGACTCTTTTTCACGTGACAACTCCCCCTAATTGTTATTGATTCCCATTTTCCAAGATAGCGAAAGTGCATAGTTATAACAGTAATTGCTGAAAATGCAATGTTTCCGGAATGGACACCACAAACTCCCGCCCTGAAGCTCTTGCATGGGCTTACTTTGCAAAAACCATCATGACCGCATCAAATATTATGAATAATCCTGAAAAAATAATACTGACATAGACAATTTTTCGTTTTTTTGTCATTTTTCCTTGACATTTTTCTTTTTCCTACCAGAATTATGTGTTATCACTCGCAGAAGGGCGGGAACAATTTGATGGCAACGGTATTCACAAGCCGGCAAGCTATTCAAATCACGGGAGTCAGCCAACGCCAACTTGCCTATTGGCGCAAGATCGGGCTGATTATCCCCTCGCAACAGACACCCGGCGGCCATGCGCGCTACACCTTCCCCGACCTCATCGCACTCAAAACCGCCAAACGCCTCATCGACGCCGGTGTTTCCCTGCAGAAACTCCGCAAAAGCATCACCGCCCTGACCAGGACCCTCCCCCATCTCCGGCAGCCCTTGTCCGAGCTGTCGCTGCTGGCCACTGGCGATGTCATCCTGGTTTTTCATGAAGGGGCCGTCTTCGAAACATTGACAGGACAGGAATGGATACTGCCCATTGCACAGTTCCAACGCGAAGTGACGCAACAACAGAAACAGCAGGGCCTGGCAAGCGGCCAAGGGGAATTGTTCCCGGAAGCAAACCCAGCACAATGCCATGAACAAGGGATATAGCATATAGCGAAAGAACAGTGGCGCCCATGCAGTTCGGGACGGGAAATCTCGGGCAGAGAGACTCCCTCAACAGGAGGCTCGACAAAAGGAGGAACACAGGTATGACAGTAATTGCGATTGCCAATCAGAAGGGCGGCTGCGGGAAGACGACGACAGCGATCAACCTGGCGGCAAGTCTTGGGGAGATGCAACACCGCATCCTGCTCATCGACATGGACCCCCAGGGGCATGCCTCGCTGGGCCTGGGACGGCGTTGCGAGGACGTGGCAGGGCTCTACGAGGTCTTTACCCAGGATATGGAACTGGATGAAGTGATTCTCAACAATGTCGCCGAAGGCGTCGACCTTGTCCCCGCCACGATCTCTCTGGCGGCCGTCGAGCACCTGCTCGCCGACCTGGCGAAACGCGAGCGGCAGCTGGACATGCACCTCGAGCCGCTCAAGAACAACTATGACTACATCATCATCGACTGCCCGCCGGCGCTGAGCCTGCTGGCCTTCAATGCCCTGCGCTGCGCCGACATGGTGCTGGTGCCCATCGAAATGAGTCGGTTTTCACTGGATGGCATCGAGCGCCTGCAGGAAACCGTCAACCTGGTGGCGGAGAAATACCACCTGGACATCCCCCTTGCCATACTCCCCACCATGGTGGACTATCGCACACGCTTCACACGCAATGTCCTGCATGAGATACAGGATCACTTCGCAGAGGAGATCCTGAAAGTCTGCATACACTACACCGTCCGCCTGAAAGAAGCCGCCTGGCAGGGGAAACCGATCACTGTCTATGCACCCAAGACCCTGGGAGCAGCCGACTACCAGCGCCTGGCGGATGAAATCATGCACCGCACAGCGACTGTGCAGTTCAGCCGTGATCTTGCCCTTCTGGAAGAGCACATCACGCGGGAACTGCATGTACAGGTCATCAAGGATGAGGATGAAGCGACCGCGATCTTTATGCAGGAGCCCAGTATCATACGAGTCTCCCGTGACGACGGGGACCAATGTGATAAAGACCTGACCACAGTGACACTGAGATTTTCAGATATCCCCACCAGAGACCTGAAAATCGCCGGTGATTTTAACAACTGGATACCCGACCACAATGTCGAAACACGCGTCGACCACGAGGCTATCGTCAAGACGATGAGGATCAAGCCCGGCACCTATCAGTACCGCCTCATCATCGACGGCAAGTGGCAGGAGGACCCCAACAACCCCAACCGCATCAGCAACCTGTTTGGAGAGATCAACTCCTTGCTGAAGGTGACGGAAAACGAGGTGCCGGCCACTGTCTGAACAAGAGACACCGGTGGGCAGCGCCCGGGAGCGCCTGGCGCAGATCAGCCATCACTTTCTCAGTGATGACGATGAGTCAGCAGCGCCACCCGCCTGCCCCGTCGTCAGCCTGATCCTGTCCCATGCACCCGGGCATGAAGCCCACCTGCCGCTATCCTTGCTGGCGGAAGCGCTTTGCCGACATGGCGCTCCAGGCGTAGCCATCATGCCGGGGCCGACTGCAAACAGCGTTTCTCTCCATGTTCCCTGGGATGCGCACGGCGCAGCGGAGAGAAACATGGAATCAGGCAGGGTATTCGCAACCTTGCGCAACGGTCTGAAAGAGCGGGGCAGCCCGCCCTATCCCTATCTCCTGTACGCCACCACCTGCGTGGAGGCATCCCCCCTGGCGGACGGCGCGCAGTGCCTGATGCTGGTCCAGGCCAATCACGAGGGATTGCGCAAAGCCTATGCGCGCCTCAAGGCACTGACAGAACGAGACCTTCATGCGCCCATTGGAGTCGCCATTACCGGCGCTGCCTCGTCCAGGTCGGCGCGCTATCACTACACCAAGCTGGCCACTGCCGCGCAACGGTTTCTCAGCCTGCACGTCACCAGCTACGGCGCCCTGCCATTGCCGCCACCGTCCTGGGGCGCCACGGAGGACCAGGCCGGGTTTCAGACAGACGCTATTCATCATATTGCCAGGATGATCATCCAGGACTGGCAGGATTATCAACAGTCCCTCACAGAGGAAAGGACCCCAACATGACCCGGCACATGCATATCAGACAGATCCCTTTGTCATCCAACCAGGTATTGTTCGAACTCGTCTACGAGTCCCTGGACCAGTTTCTGGGAAAGCCTCATACGGTCGTCAGCAACGATCTGCCCTATGAGGGCAATCACATCCTGGCCCTGGACGCGACCGGCAAGCCGGCCCTGCTGTGCTGCGACAGCCGTGACGGCGGCCGCGCCCTGATGAACGGGCTCAACGTCATGGAAGGCCTGAGCGGCAACCGCGCCTGGTTCTACCGGCTCTATCCCGCCCTGTTCAAGGAAAATGGCAACAACCGCGGCGGCTTCCAGATGGAAAACATCCGTCTCATGATCCTTGCGCCGACGCCGCCGCCGGGAGGCGCCTATCTCAAGCGCATCTGCCCATCCCTGACATATTTCCTGGTAAGGGCGCTGGAGGTCAACGGGGAAATCGGCCTCTTCCTGGAAAGCCAGAAAGAGGGTGAACTCGGTGATACCGCCCTGGATACCACGACCATCAACCCCTTCAGGGAAGCCACGCCGGCCTTGAGCGAGGAAGAAGAGGCATTCCTGCGCGGCTGAAATGATGGGAAATGATTTCCACACATCCACTCCCCCCCTTCGCAAGGGCATCGGGTACACATGAAGCACACCCCCTCACACACTCCCCCCGGGGTCATTTGTGTACCTGGCGCCCTTGCGCCTTTATTCCCTTGACAATATTCCCCTCCCATCCGCGAATCGCTAGAATGGGGGCCTTTTCAATCACAGGATCACCCAGCCATGCAGGACTACCAGCGGGAATTTCTTGACTTCGCCATTGCCAACGGCGTATTGCGCTTTGGCGAGTTCACGCTGAAATCGGGCCGCAACAGCCCCTATTTCTTCAACAGCGGCCTGTTCAACACGGGAGAGGCCATCGCCCGCCTGGGGCGTTACTATGCCGACGCCATCATGGCCTCCGGCATCGAGTTCGACATGTTGTTCGGACCGGCCTACAAGGGCATCCCCCTGGCCGTGGCCGCCTCCATCGGCCTCTATGACAAACACCAGCGCAGCGTGCCCTATGCCTTCAACCGTAAGGAGGCCAAGACCCACGGCGAAGGCGGCGTCATCGTCGGCGCGCCCCTGCAAGGGCGCGTACTGGTCATCGACGACGTTATCTCCGCGGGCACCTCGGTGCGCGAGTCCAGCGCCATCATTGCCCACGAGGGCGCAACGCTGGCGGGGGTTGTGATCTCCCTGGACCGCCAGGAACGCGGCACGGGGGACACCTCGGCCATCGAGGAAATCGAAAACGACTATGGGGTCGAGGTGGCAAACATCGCCAGCCTGGAAATCCTCATCCGCTATCTGGAGGAGAAGCCGGAGATGGCCGCGGTGCTGGAACGCATCCGCGCCTACCAGGCCCAATACGGCAGCAAGGCTAATACCGCGTCAAGGTTATAACTTTGACGCGGTATTAGCCAAACACCAGTTTGGCGCCCACCAGGATGGTGATGATCTCGAAGGCCCGTTTGATGAAGCTGTTGCCCTTGACGATGGCGAGGTGCGCCCCGGCGAAGCCCCCCAGGACCGACCCCAGCAACAGGGCCGGCAGCCAGCTCCACTGAATGGCGCTCTGCAGGCCCAGGGTCAGGGCGCCGCTGCCGTTCCAGAACATGCCCACCAGGATCAGGGTGTAGGCCACGGCCCGCTTGTAGTCCAGCCCGAACCAGCCCACCAGCCACAGGGTGACGAACAGGCCGGTGCCGGAGGTCAGGGAACCGTTGATGATGCCGATGAGAAACAGCCCCAGCCCGCCCAGCACATAGCCGCGCCGGTCGCGGTGGCTGGGGGCATGGTGATGGCCCAGATCCTTCTTGAACCATGAATAGACACCCAGGCCCATGGTGAGCATCCCCAGGGCCGCCTGGGCCACGCGGTCAGGCACCGCCAGAATAAGGCTGGCCCCCAGCACCACGCCGGGAAGGCCCGCCAGCAGCATGAACAGGGCAAACCTGCGCTCGATGATATCCGCCTTGAGATAGCGCAGGGTCGCGCCCACGCCCAGGGCCACGGAGGCCACCTTGTGGGTGGCCAGGGCGATGCCGAAAGGCAGGCCGAGGAAGATCAGCACCGGCAACTGGATCAGCCCGGCGCCGCCGCCCGACAAGGCCGAGAAGGTATTGGCCAGCAGGGCCGCCACAAAGAGAATCGTCTGATCAAGCCAGTCCATCGTGCGGGCCCGGTCGTGAGCTTGGCATGCGCTTACGGGTTTTCAACCCCATTCAACGCCGGATCAAAGTCCCCACGCCCTCGTCGGTGAAGATCTCCAGCAGCACGGCGTGTTCGACACGGCCGTCGATGATATGGGCGGAACCGACGCCGGACTGGACCGCGTCCAGGGCGCAACGCACCTTGGGCAACATGCCGCCGTAGATGGCGCCTTCCTTGATGAGACGGTCGATGTCCTGGGCGGCCACGCCCGTGACCACCTGCTCGTTGCGGTCCAGCACCCCCGCCGTGTTGGTCAGCAGAATGAGTTTCTCCGCCTGCAGGACGCCGGCGATCTTGGCCGCCACCGTGTCGGCATTGATATTATAAGACTGGCCGTCGGCCCCCACCCCGATGGGCGCGATGACGGGAATGAAGTCCCCGCCCACCAGCATGTCCACCACGGCGGTGTCGATGGCGGTCACCTCGCCCACATGGCCGATGTCGATGATCTCCGGCGCCTTCAGCTCCGGGGCGTCGCGGGTGACCACCAGTTTCCTGGCGCGGATCAGGCCGCCGTCCTTGCCCGTCAGGCCCACGGCGGAACCGCCCTGCTGGTTGACGAGGCTGACGATCTCCTTGTTCACCAGGCCGCCGAGCACCATTTCCACGATATCCATGGTTTCACGGTCGGTGACGCGCAGGCCTTCCACGAAAACGGACTCCTTGCCCACCCGCTCCAGCAATTGCCCGATCTGCGGACCGCCGCCATGCACCACGACGGGATTCATGCCCACCAGCTTCATCAGCACCACGTCGCGGGCGAAGCTGGTCTTGAGGGCATCGTCCACCATGGCATTGCCGCCATACTTGATGACGAAGGTCTTGCCGGCGAAACGCTGAATGTAGGGCAGCGCCTCCGTCAGCACATGGGCGATGTTCATGGCGGTTTTGGCGGTCAGTGTCATGGGCAATCTGCTTTAATTTTTGATAATAAAAAAATCTGGATCAGATGCTTACAACCCCTCTCCCTTTGGAGGGTGTCGCAAAAGCCGGTTTTTCTGTAGGTTGGGCTGAGGAACGAAGCCCAACATGTTTGGCTTTTCAAGCTGTTACTGTTGGGCTTCGTTCCTCAGCCCAACCTACGAATGACTTTTACAACACCCTCCGGAGGGAGAGAGGATATATGCAACGATCGGGTTTATAAACGCCTCACGTCAAAGCTTACGGCCCGGGCGCAGGCAATGCAAACCCAGTCGATTCAGAAAGGCAAGGTCAGGTCGCCATTGACAGCCAGAATAGCCTCCCTGAACGCCTCCTGAATGCGCGCCAGTGCTTCCGTATTGTCGGCCTCGAAGCGGATGATCAGCGAAGGGGTGGTATTGGAGGGACGGATCAGCCCCCAGCCATCGTTGAAATCGGCGCGGATGCCGTCGATGGTGGTGATCTCCGCGCCGGGAAACCTGGCCTGCCCGATGAAGCGCTCCATGAATTTGAAATGCTCACCCTCTTGCATATCCACGCGCAGTTCGGGCGTACTCACCGCATCCGGCAGGGCGGCGAAGATCTCCGTGACGCTGCGACCATCCCGCGCCAGGATCTCCAGCAGGCGCGCCGCCGTATAGAGGGCGTCGTCGAAACCATACCAGCGCTCCTTGAAAAAGATATGCCCGCTCATCTCACCCGCCAGCAGGGCGCCCGTTTCTTTCATCTTGGCCTTGACGAGGGAATGCCCCGTCTTCCACATGAGGGGGTTGCCGCCGTGGGCCGCGATGACCTCGCCCAGGTGTCTGGTGCATTTGATGTCGTAGATGATGGTGGCGCCGGGGTGGCGCGAGAGGATGTCGGCCGCGTACAGCATCATCTGCCGGTCGGGCCAGATGACATTGCCGGCGGCGTCGATCACCCCCAGGCGGTCGCCGTCGCCGTCAAAGGCCAGGCCCAGGTCGGCGCCCTCTTTTTTCACCGCCTCGATCACATCCACCAGGTTTTCGGGCTGGCCCGGGTCGGGGTGGTGATTGGGGAAATTGCCATCCACTTCGCAGAACAGCTCGCTCACCTCGCAGCCCAGCTCGCGCAGCAATTGCGGCGCCGCCACGCCGGCCACGCCGTTGCCGCAGTCCACCACCAGCTTGAAAGGGCGGGCGGGGCGCACGTCCGCCACGATGCGCTGGATATAATCGGAGATGATGGCTTTTTCGCTGCGGCTGCCCGCGCCACTGCGGTAGTCCCGCCGCTCTATCCTGTCCTTGAGGGCCTGGATGCCCGCGCCGGAGACGGCCTCGCCATCGATGACGATCTTGAAACCGTTGTAGTCAGGCGGGTTGTGGCTCCCCGTCACCATGATGCCCGAGCGGGTACCCAGAGCGTGGGTGGCATAATAGAGAACCGGGGAAGGCACCATGCCGATATCGACGACGTCCACTCCGGCATCCTGTATGCCCCGGCTCAGGGCCGCGATGAAGGCAGGGCCGGAGAGGCGCCCGTCGCGCCCCACCACGATGCCTTGCTGGCCACGGGCGCCGGCCTCGCTGGCGATGGCGCGGCCGATGTGATAGACCATGTCGTCGGTCAGTGTCCCGCCGACGATGCCGCGGATATCGTAGGCCTTGAAAATGGATGCAGGGACGTCCTGCATGATGTTTTGTTGTTCCCGTGCCACCTTGCCACCTCAGATTGATTATTGCCTGAACCCGTGAGTTCAGGCATTGTTGTCCCGGCCGTATCGTCAATGCCGCCCTGTATGACCAAAGCCGCCTGCTCCGCGCTCGCTGTCGCTGAATTCCCCAACGATCTCGAAGGCCGCCTGCACCACCGGCACGAATACCATCTGCGCGATGCGCTCACCGATGTTGATGGTGAAGGGCTGATCGCCCCGGTTCCAGCAGGAAACATAGACCTGCCCCTGGTAGTCGGAGTCGATGAGGCCGACCAGATTGCCCAACACGATACCATGCTTGTGTCCCAGGCCGGAACGCGGCAACAGGACCGCGGCCAGTGATTCATCGGCAATATGGATGGCCAGCCCTGTGGGGATCAGCTGCGTCTCCCCGGGGCGGATCTCCAGGGGCTCGTCCAGGCAGGCACGCAGGTCCATGCCCGCCGATCCCGAAGTGGCGTAGTCCGGCAAGGGCAGATCCCTGCCGAGCCGCGGGTCCAGTATCTTAAGCTGTATCTTTTGCACCATATCTCTCCGCTATCAAGGTAATCAGCTCGCGGGCCAGGCGGCCCTTGGGCCCCAGGGGCAGGCTTTTCTCCCCCCCTTTCCAGAGCACCAGCAGTTCATTGTCGTCGCTGTCGAAGCCCCGGTCATGGCGCCCCACCTCGTTGGCCACGATCATGTCCAGGGCCTTGTCGCGCAGCTTGGCGCGCGCGTAAGCCGCCACATTCTCCGTCTCGGCGGCGAAACCCACGGTGAAAGGCGGGACCGGCAGGGCCGTCACGGCACGCAGGATATCAGGATTGCGCTCCAGTTCCAGTATCAGCCGCGCCTGCTTCTTGACCTTGCCGGCCGCCGGCCGCGCCACCCGGTAGTCGGCCACGGCGGCGGCGGCAATGAAAATATCCTGCCCCTCCATCCGGCCGAGCACCGCCTCGCGCATCTCGGCCGCGCTGCGCACGTCGATGCGCCTCACCCGCTCCGGGGCCTGCAGGGCCACCGGCCCGGCCACCAGAGTGACCCGGGCGCCCGCCTCCACGGCGGCTTGCGCAATGGCGAAGCCCATCTTGCCGGAACTGCGGTTGGAAATGTAGCGCACGGCATCGATGTCTTCCCGGGTGGGTCCGGCGCTGATGAGCACCCGCCGCCCCTGCAACAAGCCGCTATCGAACAGGGCGGCGCTCTGCTCCGCGATCTCCCGCGGCTCCAGCATGCGGCCCGGCCCGTTCTCCCCGCAGGCCTGGTCGCCGCTCCCCGGCCCAAAGACATGCACTCCCCGCTCCCGGAGAAGTCGCATATTGTCCTGTGTGGACGCCTGCGCCCACATCTGCCGGTTCATGGCCGGCGCCACGGCCAGGGGCCCGTCACAGGCCAGGCAGAGGGTGGCCAGCAGATCATCGGCCCGCCCCTGGGCAAGGCGGGCGAGAAAATCGGCGCTGGCGGGGGCGATCAGCACCAGGTCCGCCCAGCGCGCCAGGCTGATGTGCCCCATGGCCGCCTCGGTTTCCGCATCCAGGTGGTGGAGAAACACGGGCCGCCCCGACAGGGCCTGCAGGGTCAGGGGCGTGATGAACTCGGCGCCGCCCCGGGTCATCACCACCTGCACCTCCGCACCCGCCTCGCGCAGCCGCCTCGCGAGTTCCGCACTCTTGTAAGCGGCAATACTGCCGGTCACCCCCAGGAGAATGCGTTTATTTGCCAGTGTCATTGTCTCTGTCCGTTCATCGTGTACCCGGAGACAGGGTTCCAGTGTAAGATATCGCCTGCCATGATCATTTGACAGGGAGGTCAAACATGCCGATTACCAGTTGGCCCAAGGAGGAACGTCCCCGCGAACGGCTGCTGCTGAGGGGCGCGCAGGCCCTTTCCGACGCCGAGCTGCTGGCCATTTTTCTCAGAACCGGCTGCAAGGGGAAGACCGCCGTGGATCTTGCGCGGCAATTATTACACGAATACGGCGGCCTGCGCGCGCTTTTCAAGGCCGACCAGCAACGTTTCTGCAGCAGCCCCGGCCTGGGAACGGCCAAATACGCCCAGTTGCAGGCGGTCCTGGAAATGAGCCGGCGCCATTTGTGGGAAACCCTGCAACACGACGCCACCCTGACAAGCCCTGAAGATTCGAGGGATTACCTGGTCAGCCTGCTGCGAGACCGGCCCTACGAGGTGTTTGCCTGCCTGTTTCTCGACAACCGCCATCGCGTGCTGGGTTTCGAGGAGATGTTCCGCGGCACCATCAACGGCGCCAGCGTCCATCCGCGGGAGGTCGTCAAACAGGCCCTCCATATCAACGCAGCCGCCGTGATCCTGGTGCACAATCACCCCTCGGGGGTGGCGGAACCCAGCCAGGCGGACCATTCCCTGACCCGTCACTTGCGGGATGCCCTCGCCCTGGTGGAGATCCGGGTGCTGGACCACCTTGTCGTCGGCGATGGCGAAGTGGTCTCCTTTGCGCAGCGCGGACTCTTGTAGACGACCGAAAGCGCGGGATCACTTGCCAGCAGAACCCGATTCTGGTATAAAAGCCTGCTTTGTGGAGTCCTGCTGGAGGATAGTCAAGATGTCTAGGGTATGTCAGGTAACGGGTAAGCGGCCCATGGTCGGCAATAACGTCTCCCATGCCAACAACAAAACCAAACGGCGCTTTCTGCCCAACCTCAACACCCACCGCTTCTGGGTGGAGAGCGAAAACCGCTGGGTGCGCCTGCGCGTCAGCTCCAAGGGCATGCGCATCATCGACAAGCTGGGCATCGACCAGGTGCTGGCCGACATGCGCAAGCGTGGCGAAAAAGTCTAAGGAGCCTGACCATGCGTGAAAAAATCAGATTAGTATCGAGCGCCGGAACCGGACATTTCTATACCACCGACAAAAACAAGCGCACCATGCCGGGAAAGATGGAAATCAAGAAATTCGATCCAGTCGTACGCAAGCATGTCCTCTATAAGGAGGCCAAGATCAAATAGTTTCGCGCGAACCCAAAACGCCAAACCGAAAAAAGGCCAGATATTTCATCTGGCCTTTTTTATTGGGTGCCCTGCTTCGAACTGCGAGCAGTGACTGTCTCATTCCCTACAAAGCCAGGGCCGTCGCAGCCAGATACCACAGTACCGCCCACACACCCAGGCTTACGATGCAGATGATTCCGTCCGTTTTACTGATATCGATCCAGTTGTTGCTCATGATTACCCTCCCCCTCTTATATTTAATGGCAAGAAATGTCGTTCTGACGAGTACACGTTTTGGACTACGCCTTAGACACTACGAAAGCAAGGGCTTAAGGTCAAGCCTTTTTCATCACAATAACTAAGGAATTTAGTCAGGAATTTATAATATTTAACAATAAGATACCAAATACCTTATAGAAATTAAGTGGTTATAAAGGGGCATGCGACAATTTCAGGATGCTGCCGTCCATTGGGAATAACCATATAGGACGCGAGACATTTCCTTCGGAGCGGGGATACCCCTGGACTTTTCCCAACAACATCATTTCTGCAATGCACGGAGCATTTTTTCATTGGATACCGTGAAGCGCACCCCCCATTGCTGCTGCGCAACCCTGTAATGTGCATTACCAAAAAGGCCAGATGAGTCATCTGGCCTTTTTATGTTGGATACCCTGCTTCAACACACGAAGCAGCTGACTGATCCTTCAGTCTAGAGGGCCAGCACTGTCGATGCGAGATACATCAGCACTGCCCACGTACCCAGGCTGCCTACGCAGATGATTGTGTCCGTTTTACTGATATCAATCCAGTTGTCATTGCTCATGTTTACCCTCCTGTATTTAGCAATATGTGTTGTTTTGATCAAGTCACAGTTTTGGACTACATCTAAAACATTACAAAATGGAAGGATTAAGGTCAAGCCTTTTCATCACAAAAACTAAGTGATTTAGTAAGAAATTATCACTATTTAACAATGACATACATAATCACACAATAACAACAAGGTGTAACAGAGGGGTTTGTGACAGTTTCAGGATGCTGCTGTACGCAGGGAATAACCCTGCAGAACCTGCGCAAACTCCTCCAGGGTACGAATGCCGCTGGCTTCAGCCCGCCGACACCACTCCTGCAAGGCCTGGAGCATTTTTTCATTGGATTCAGCAGAGCGCTTCCACAACTCCTGCAGCTCCAGCTTGAAGCGATAGACGGTCTCCAGGCGATCGTTGTCACTCAGCACCGCATGGAGCTTTACCTGGGCGGATTCGTCGATAAGAGATGCCTCCCTGACCAGCAGGCGGCGCACTTTTTTCAGGCGTTCACGGTCAGAGGCATCATCCGCCTTGCTCAACTCGTCGCGGTGCACCTGGTGCAATACGTCGCGGCAATAATGGGCCATGACCTGAAAGCGGTGATTGACCACAGCGCGCACCGTATCCATATCCACAGTGGTCTTGGCCGGATCGATGCGTGGCCGGGTCAGGCGCTTGTTGACAGAGGCCAATCCCAATGCCTGAAACAGGCGGATGTACATCCAACCGATATCCAGCTCCCACCACTTGGCGGACAATTTGGCCGAGGTGGCAAAGGTATGATGGTTGTTGTGCAGCTCCTCCCCACCGATGAGAATCCCCCAGGGAACGATATTGGTCGAGGCATCGGGCACTTCATAGTTTCGGTAGCCCCACCAATGCCCAATGCCATTGATGACACCTGCAGCAAACAGGGGTATCCACAGCATCTGCACGGCCCATACGGAGATACCGGCAATGCCAAACAAGAGGATATCCACGATGAACATCAGAACCAGGCCGCAATAACTGTGCGCGTCATAGATATGACGTTCCAGCCAGTCAGCGGGTGTGCCGCGTCCATATTGTTCCAGAGTCTTCTCGTTCCTGGACGCTTCCCGGTAGAGCTCCGCTCCTTCCCACAGTACTTTCTTGATGCCCAGTACCTGGGGACTGTGGGGGTCATCCTCCGTTTCGCACTTGGCATGGTGCTTTCTGTGGATGGCAACCCAGGCCTTGGTCTGAATGCCGGTGGTCAACCACAGCCAGAAGCGGAAAAAATGGCTGAGCACTGGATGCAGATCAAGCGCGCGATGGGCCTGATGGCGGTGCAGAAACACCGTGACACTGATAATGGTGATATGGGTCATCACGAGCACCGCGACGACCTTCTCCCACCCGGACAACCCCAAAATACCATCAATCATTTCATTAAACCTCACCCTTAATAACTACACAAATTGTAATACATTAAAACGGGAATGAAAAACGTCACATCTGTTCCAGGCAAAGCATGGCGGGCCCGCCTGCCATGGTTTGCGGGAATCAGGATTTATACCCTTGCCAATTCAGTCTTCTATATTCAGGTGGCGCAGACGGGCCTGCAGCCCCTCAATCTCATCGAGAAGATCGAGGACCAGTGCCGCACCGGCAAGATTGACGCCCAGGTCACGCCGCAGGCGCAACACCACCTGGACGCGTGTAATGGAGGCAGGGTGAAAGCGCCACGCCTGCAATTCCATGCCGCGCGGCTCCAATACGCCCTCATCGACCATTGCGATGAGACACTCGGCGTCCAGGGAACAGATGCGCGCCAGCTCGCCGAAACTCAACCAGACTGAGTCATCCAGGACATCGCCTGTCAGCAAGGGCAAGCTCTTATCTTCTTTCATCATGCCCCCCCATATGACGCCGGGGATTGAACGGGATGACCTCCGCCAAATGACGGTAAGCGGCCCTGGCCGCCTCACTGTCTGCCGGTGGCAAGGCGATCTGGAGCACGGCATAGAGATCACCAGGCGGCCTCCCGGGCAACCCCTTGCCTTTGAGACGCAACTTGCGGCGCGCACCCGAACCCGGGGGAATCTTGAGATCGACAAGTCCCGAAGGGGTGGGAATAGTAATCTGCGCCCCCAGCACAGCCTCCGTGGGCGTCACCGGCACATCCATGTAGATGTCCCGTCCCTCAACCCGATAGAGCGGGTGAGGGCGAAAATGGACTTCGAGATAGAGGTCGCCTTCAGGACCATTGACCCCATGGCCGCCCTGCCCTCTGAGGCGGATCTGCTGCCCCGGCATGATGCCTTTGGGAATCCTGACCTTGAGGCTGCGCTGGCGCAAACGCACATGGCCATCGCGGGTAGTCTCAGGCGCCTGCAGGGTCACGGTGCGAGTGCCGCCGTGAAAGGCATCTTCCATATCGATCTGGATCCTGGCGAAGTGATCCTCTCCACGGGTCCGGTACTCATGGCGCCGGGCGCCTCCATATATGCCTGCCCGCCGACCGAACAGTGACTCAAAGAAATCACTGAAGGGGGCATCACCTGACGTAAAACCACCACCGCTGAATTCAAAGCCCGTATCCCAGTCCGGCGGGGGATGGAATTCCTGACCTGCCTTCCAGTCAGCACCCAGGCGGTCATAGGCCGCCCGCTTCTCGGGGTCCTTGAGCACCTCATAGGCCTCACCCAGTTCCTTGAAGCGCTGCTCGGCATCGGCCTCCTTGCTGACATCGGGATGAAACTTGCGCGCCAGTTTGCGATACGCACGCTTGATCTCGTCCTGGGTGGCGTCGCGCGCGACGCCCATGATCTTGTAATAGTCCTTGAATTCCATCGTATTGACTGTTGCGACCCACTGCCTGACTAACCGGGTTGAAACGCGTGGTAAGTATTCAGACCATCCCCTGGCCGGCCTCAGCCAGAAATCCTGATGCGTCGCGGGCGGTTCACCGCTGACTTGGGCATCTTGATGTGCAGGACGCCGCGGCGATACCTGGCCTTGACATGATCGGCATCCACGCCCACTGGCAATGGTATGGCGCGTTCGAAGGCGCCATAGGCGCATTCCGCGATACGGTATCCGTCCACGTCACGCTGTTGCTGATAACGTTTCTCGCCCCGCACCACCAACACGTCGTCGCAGATAGTCACATCGAACTCTTCCGGCTCCATGCCGGGCGCTTCCAGGCGGATTTCGACGCTCTCGTCGTCCTCGTAAAGTTCTGCCGTGAGCAACCCCCAACCACTGCCGATGACAACAGGGACATTGTCATCATCCTGCTCCCTTGCGGGCTTGAAGCGAGTCAAGGCGCCCGAAGCACGTGACACCAGATAACGCCACCCCTCCGCCATTGAGTCCCACAGGCGACCCAGACCTCCACGCAGTTCTTCCAGTGTCGACATGATTCCCCTCCTCATTCATCGTTTGATGCAACCTCGTGCCGCACCTGCCGAGGTGCGGCACGCCCCAACGGCCCTATTCCACCTTCACGCTGTGCCGCTTGGCGGGCGCGGCCTTGGGCAGTGTCAGCTCCAGCACGCCATCCTTGAAGCTGGCCCTGGCCTCGTCCCCCTGCACTGCAGCGGGCAGCGGAATGGTACGGGCAAAAGACCCCTGGGTGATTTCACGGCGCAGGTAATCACCCTTTTCTTCCTTGCTCTCCTGCCGGGTGCTGGCCTTGATGGTCAGCGTGTCTTCAGCCAGTGTAATATCCAGGTCGTCCTTGTTGACTCCCGGCAGTTCTGCACGCACCAGAATCTCTTCATCGCGATCCACGACATCCACCTTGGGCATGCGCCCCTCGAAGGGCATTTCCACATCGGCCCACGCTGGCCATTCCCAACGCGCCGGACCCCCCCAGCCACGGGGAAACAGCCCTTGAAAGAGACGCTCCATCTCCTCGAATGGGTTCAATGCGGCACGCTGCCGACTTTGCAGGGCATTGCCTCTGGTGGGAGTCGTTGTTGCTGACTTGGTTTCCGTGTTCATCGTCATCACCTCCTTTTTCGCTTGCTTTACAGTCCTCCATGAACCCTACCCTGTCGACTGCTCAAGAGCTTCCCTTCTCTCTCACCAACGATTTTCTTGCTGCTTCATGTATTTTTCTATAGGGATGAGAAATACTGTTTTCAACACCTTTGGCATCCCAGGCTCCTACATCGCATCCCCTTCCTTCCCTGGTGCTCATATTAAAAATCAGAATCGGTGATACTGCTGTAACTTAGGTTACATTTCCCGCATCTCTCCTGTGTTATTTATGACGCACATGCTCTTGAACGGGATGCATCAATTTCCAATGACGACAATGAGGAGGAAGAAAAAATGATCCACCTGGAGATCAGCGAACATGAGCGACAGGTATTATGCGATGTCCTGAAAACCCAGCTCTCCGACCTGAGTTATGAAATAGCGAACACTGACAACAAGGGTTTTCGTGACCAATTGAAGGCCAGGCGGGATGCACTGCAGAACATCCTGGCAGCGGCCGAGAAAGCGCCGGCTTCATAATACCGAACGATGTCATATTCCGCCCCCATGACCATAGCCCTGTCTCTGAGCCTGGGCGCAGCCGCGCTGGGCGTGGTCTATGCCGCCTGGTGTGGGAGGTGGGTTATGCGCCAGGATACGGGGAGCAAGGCCATGCGCAA
Organism: Gammaproteobacteria bacterium; assembly: GCA_026982565.1. Taxonomy (GTDB): domain Bacteria; phylum Pseudomonadota; class Gammaproteobacteria; order SZUA-140; family SZUA-140; genus SZUA-140. The sequence continues at coordinate 35,516 of JALSGV010000042.1, read as the reverse complement.
ACCCTACCTGGCCATCCGGGAAGGTGCGAACGCTTTTATGCGCACCCAATATCTGACCATCCTCGCGGTCGGCGTGGTATTGACCCTGTTGTTATGGGCAACGCCCCAATATGGGTTTCTCACCGCCTTGGGTTTCGTCATTGGCGGGGTGTGCTCCGCGATTGCGGGAATCATGGGCATGTGGGTCGCCGTTCACGCCAATGTCCGCACCACGGCTGCCGCGGCGAAAGGGCTGCCGTTGGCACTGAAGACCAGCCTGCGCGCCGGCTCTGTCACCGGGTTTCTGGTAGGGGCGCTGGCGCTGGCCAGTGTGAGCGGATTCTACCTGCTGCTACTCATGCTGAACGAATCGGGTCCTGTCGATATGGGGCCACTGGTGGGCCTTGGTTTTGGCGCCTCCCTGGTCAGCATCTTCGCCCGCCTGGGCGGCGGTATTTTCACCAAGGCCGCCGATATAGGCGCCGACCTGGTGGGCAAGATTGAACAGGGGATAGCCGAGGATGACCCACGCAACCCAGCCGTCATCGCCGACAATGTGGGCGACAATGTGGGTGATTGCGCCGGCATGGCGGCTGATGTCTTTGAAAGCTACGCCGTTACACTGGTGGCCGCGATGCTGGTGGCCTCCATCTCAGGAACAGGAACCGCGGCAGGCCAGATCTATCCCCTGATATTGGGCGCAGTTTCCCTGCTGGCAGGCATTATCTGTATCCACACCATCCATTACAGGGGTAAGGGCGCCATTCTCGCCACTCTGACCCGCATTGTCCTGGCAACCATCGTGCTCAGTGCTGGAGGTTTCTATCTGGCCAGCCAGTGGTTGATGGGCGATACCACGTCATATAACGCCAACGACCTCTTCATCAGCGCGCTTACGGGGCTGGCCGTGGGCATTGGCATGGTGGCGACGACGACCTACTTCACGGGAATTCACCGCCGGCCCGTGCAAGAAATTGCCCGTGCCTCCCGCTCCGGACATGCCACCAATATTATCACGGGCCTGGCCGTAGGCATGGAGTCCACCGTGGTCCCCACCCTGGTAATCGCGGCCGGAGTGGTAACGGCCTATTCCTTTGGGGGCGTGTATGGCATCGCCATTGCGACCACCGCCCTGCTGGCCCTCACACCGGTGGTGGTCACCATCGATGCCTATGGCCCGGTAACCGACAACGCGGGAGGTATTGCTGAAATGGCCCATCTCCCGGAGAGCGTACGCGAGGTTACCGATGAACTCGATGCGGCAGGCAACTCCACCAAATCCCTGACCAAGATCTTCTCCATCGGTTCCGCCGCATTGGCCTCCCTGGCCTTGTTCGTGGCCTTCAAGCTGGAGTTCGGCGACCGCCTGGACCAGGTCTCCTTTGCCATCGACGCCCCCTATGTGCTTGCGGGCCTTTTTATCGGCGCCCTTCTGCCCTTTTATTTCAGCGGCATCATTTTCAAGGCCGTGGGCAAGGCGGCCTCCACCGTCGTTGAAGAGGTACGCACTCAGTTCAGAAATCACCCCGAAATCCTGACAGGCCAGTACCGCCCGGACTATACCAGGGCCGTGCATATACTGACCTTGGCCTCCATCCGGGGCATGATTTTACCGGGCACTCTGCCGGTGGCCGTACCCATATTGGTTGCACTGGCATCCCCCTTTGGTCCCGATGGCAGCGGTGCGCAATTGATGGGAGGCATTTTGATGGGTGCCGTTACGACAGGGTTTATTCTCGCCCTCATGCTGAGTACCGGTGGCGCCGCCTGGGATAATGCCAAGAAGTACATCGAGGCTGGTCACTTTGGCGGCAAGGGCTCACCCGCCCATCTCGCCGCCATCACTGGCGATACCGTAGGCGACCCCGCAAAGGATACCGCGGGACCCGCCATCAACCCCATGCGCAAGGTGTTGAGCCTGATGGCCCTGCTGATGGTGCCCTTTCTTTAGCCCGCATTTCTCACCAGGTTGACGAGCCCTCGCTTGATCTTTGAATCCATAAGGCATTTTACTCAGTCGGAAATACACACTGTTATTCCGCTCCTTCGTAAAATGCCTTATGAATCCAAATCTCTGCGCGATCATCTCGCCACCTGGTGAGAAATGCGGGTTAGGCCTGCTCCACCTTCAATACATGGCGCGTGGTCTCGAGCACGGCATCAGGATTGAGGCTCATGGAATCAATACCGATCTTCACCAGATATTCGGCAATCTCCGGATAATCGGACGGAGCCTGTCCACACATGCCTGAATGACGGCCGTTGCGGCGCGCGCCCTCCACCGCCAGGCGGATCATCTCCATGACGCCGGGGTCGCGCTCGTCGAAATCGCTGGCCACGATCTCGGAATCACGATCCACCCCCAGCGTGAGCTGGGTCAGGTCGTTGGAACCGATGGAGAAACCGTCGAAGAGGCGGGAGAAGGCATCGATGAGAATGACGTTGTTGGGAATCTCGCACATCACATAGACCTCCAGGCCATTCACGCCCCGCGCCAGCCCGTGTTCCGCCATGCAGGCCAGCACTTGCTCGCCTTCCTCTACGCGACGGCAGAAGGGAATCATCAGCTTGACGTTCACCAGCCCCATGTCGTCGCGCACCCGCTTCAGGGCCGCACACTCCAGGGCAAAGCCCTCGGCATAGGCGGGATGGGTATAGCGCGAGGCGCCGCGGAATCCCAGCATGGGGTTCTCTTCCCTGGGCTCGAACCATCGCCCGCCCAACAGGGCCGCGTATTCATTGCTCTTGAAATCCGACAGGCGCACCACCACCGGCTTGGGATAGAAAGCGGCGGCGATGGTGCCCACGCCCTCAGAGAGGCGCTCGATGAAGAAATCGGCGGGCCGTGCGTAACCCTGGGTCAGGCTGGCCAGCCTTGCCCTCTCCCCCTCATCCTCCACCCGTTCCGGGTGAAGGAGGGCCATGGGATGGGCCTTGATGTATTCATTGATGATGAACTCCATGCGCGCCAGGCCCACGCCGTCATTGGGCAGAAAGCTGGTCTTGAAGGCGATCTCGGGATTGCCCAGATTGATCATGATCCTGGTGCGGGGACGTGGCATGGCCGAGAGATCGGTCTGTTCCACTTCAAAGGGCACTGTTCCCGCGTAGACCCGCCCCACGTCGCCCTCGGCGCAGGAGACGGTGACTTCCGCGCCATCGGCGATGCGGGCGGTGGCGTCGCCGCAGCCCACCACGGCGGGAATGCCCAGTTCACGGGCGATGATGGCCGCGTGGCAGGTGCGCCCGCCGCGGTTGGTGACGATGGCGGCGGCGGTTTTCATGACCGGCTCCCAGTCCGGCGTGGTGGTATCGGAGATCAGCACCTCGCCGGGCTGGAAAGCGGCCAGATACTCCACGCCCTCGATGACCCGCGCCCGCCCGCTGGCGATGCGGGCGCCCACGGCGCGCCCCTGGCACAGCACCTCGCCCGTCCCCTTGAGCAAAAAGCGCTCCAGCACCGTGCCCCGCTGCTGTGAGGCCACGGTCTCAGGGCGCGCCTGCACCAGGTAGAGCTGCCCATCGAGGCCATCCCGCGCCCACTCCATATCCATGGGGCGGTCCTCGCCCGCACGGGAGGTATAATGCTTCTCCACCTTGATGGCGTAATCGGCCAGGGTCAGCACATCCCCGTCGCTGATGCAGAAGCGCGCCCGTTCACGGGCCGTGGTGGGGATATTGCGGGTCTGCTCGCGGCTGCGGGCGCTGGCGTATATCATCTTGATTTTCTTGCTGCCCAGGGTGCGGCGCAGCACGGTGCGGCGACCCTGTTCGAAGGTCGGTTTGTGGACATAGAACTCGTCGGGATCCACCGCCCCCTGCACCACGTTCTCACCCAGGCCATAGGCGGCGGTGATGAATACCACGTCGCGAAAACCACTCTCCGTATCCAGTGAGAACATGACCCCGGAAGCGGACAGGTCGGAGCGCACCATTTTCATCACGCCGATGGAAAGAAAAACCTTGAAGTGGTCGAAACCATGATCCATGCGGTAGTGGATGGCGCGGTCGGTAAAGAGGCTGGCGAAGCAACGCCGGCAGCTCTCCAGCAGGCGGGCGTCGCCACTGATATTGAGATAGGTCTCCTGTTGTCCGGCAAAACTGGCGGTGGGCAGGTCCTCCGCCGTGGCCGAGGATCGCACGGCCAGGCTCAGGCCGGCCCCGTATTCTTCCTGCAAACGCCTGTAGGCGGCCAGAATGGCATCCTGGAGATCCCGGGGGAGGCCGGCGCCGTAGACGATCTCCCGCGCCATCGCCGCGCGCCCCGCCAGGTCTTCCACGTCATCGCCGTCGAGTCCGTCCAGGGCCTCATGCAAGGCGCCCCAGGCTTGCGCCTCGTCGAGGACATGGCGATAGGCCTGGGCGGTGATGGCAAAGCCATTGGGCACTTTCACGCCCTGGGGCGTCAGTTCACGGTACATTTCTCCCAGCGAGGCATTCTTGCCGCCCACCAGGGAAACATCGTCCATTCCCAACTGGGAGAACCAGCGGATATAGGGACTCTCGTTCATGGCAGATCTCCCTTGTTCTCACACATTGCCCCGGCCACCGCCACGATGGTTGACACCGAGGGGATGCTGGCCGCCTCCAGGCGGGCATTGTAGGCAATGGGCAGTTCCCGGCCCGCGACCCGCCGTGGCGCCTGGTCCAGGGTGAAGAAACAACGTTCGGCGAGGGTGGCGACTATCTCGGCCCCGGCCCCGGCAAAACAGGAGTCCTCTTCCACCACCAGCAGGCGATGGGTCTTGCCGAGGGAGCGGATACAGGTGTCCCAGTCGATGGGACGCAGGCTGCGCAAGTCGATGACCTCCGCCTCGATACCCTTCTCCGCCAATTGCTCAGCAGCCTGCAGGGACAGGTCGCGCATGCGTGAATAAGTGACGATGGTGAGATCATCACCCGGCCGGCAGACCCGGGCGCGGTGCATGGGCGGCGCCTCCGCGTGTTCATCCAGCGGCCCCTTGCCGAAATAGAGCAGTTCGTGCTCCAGCACCACGATGGGCTCATCGCTGCGGATCGCCTGACGCAGCTGCCACCAGGCATCCTGGGGCGTGGCCGGCACGGCGATCCGCAGACCCGGCACGTTCATGAGGGTCTGTTCCAGGCGCTGGGAATGCTGGGCGGCAAGCTGCCTGGCCACCCCGCCGGGCATGCGCACCACCAGGGGCATGGGAAACTGCCCGCCGGACATGAAGGGAATCTTGGCCGCCATGTTGATGATGGCGTCCAGGGCCAGGAGGGCGAAATTGATGGTCATGATCTCCACCACCGGGCGCAACCCCACCAGCGCCGCCCCCACGCCGAGGCCGGTGAAACTGCCCTCCGAAATGGGCGTGTCGCGCACCCGCCATTCTCCATACTTGGCGTACAGGCCCTCGGTGACGCGGTAGCTGCCGCCATACAAGCCCACATCCTCACCCAGTACGATCACATCGCCGTCGGCGACCATCTCGGCATCCAGGGCGCGGTTGAGGGCCTGCCAGTACAGGCATTCCCCGCTCTTCATATCAAGACCTCCCGGTTGCGATTGCAGTCCAGCGCCGCCTCGGCATCCGCCATCACGGGTTGTGGACTGTCGGCGGCGAAGGCCACCGCCTTTGCCACCGTATCCGCGACCTCCACCTTCATGGCCGCCAGGCCTTCTGCGCTGAGATGCCCGTCCCGGCCCAGTTGTTCCGCCAGGCGGCCGATGTGATCGCCACTTTGGCGCGCCGCGGCGGGATAGTCCATCCCCGCCTCGGCCATGGCCACATCGAGGGGATCCCCCTTGTCTTCGTAGGCCCTGACTTCCACCCGGGGACGGTAGTTGCCGGAATCGGCCATGGAGTGCCCGCGGAAACGGTAGGTTTCGAATTCGAGGAGTTGGGGCCCGTTGCCAGCGCGCACCTGCGCCAGCGCCTCGCGGCTGGCCTGGTGAACGGCCAGCACGTCCATGCCGTCGATGCGGCGCGCCGGCATGCGGTAGGCGCAGGCACGCTTGTAGACCTCGGCAACGGCCGAGTGGCGGTGAATCTCGGTGCCGATCTGATAGTGATTGTTCTCGCACACGAACAGCACCGGCAGCTTCCACAGGGCCGCCATGTTGAGGCTTTCATGAAAAGTGCCCTGGTTGACGGCGCCGTCGCCGAAAAAGCAGATCACGGCCTCGGGCAGCTCGCGCAGGGCAATGGCATAGGCAATGCCTATGGCGACAGGGAAGGTCTCGCCGACGATGGCGTAGCCGCCCATGAAACGCCGCTCCCGGTCGAACAGATGCATGGAGCCGCCCATGCCCCCGCTGCAGCCGCCCTTCCTGCCGAACAGTTCCGCCATGACGGCGCCGGGCGGCACACCGCGCACCAGGGCGTGGACGTGCTCGCGGTAGGTGGAGACGATATAGTCCGCCGGTTCCGCGGCATGCAACACCCCCACCCCAACCGCCTCTTCACCGGGATAGAGATGCAGGAAACCACCGATATTCCCCTGGGTATATTCCTCCGCGGCGCGCTCCTCGAAGGCGCGCGCCAGCAGCATGTCGCGCAGCATTTTTTTCAACAGGTCAGACATCCGCTCTCCTTCTTTGCCCGCACCATAACACCGGCCTGAACCGGCATCCGCAACCCAGGTTACAGAAAATACCGCGCGTCAGTCTTCATACTCCATATCAGCATGGTATTCACCCCGCTGCGCGGCCCCGTTGAGGCGCGCCCGCTTCAACAGGGCCTGCTGGGCCAGGGAAATATTGGCCGCCCTGCCCTGCCAGGCCTCCAGTACCGGCTGCTGCAATGCCCGCCCGTAGGAAAAGGAGAGCAGCCAGGGCTCGTGGGGAAAGGAGGCATTCATGGCATTAAGATTGGCCGTGGCCTCCTCGGGGGTGAGACCACCGGAAAGAAAGTTGATGCTGGGCACCGCCGCGGGCACACAACGGCGCAACACCTTCACCGTGGCCACAGCGATCTCCTCGGCGCTGGCGCGGTGTGGATGGTCCTTGCCGGGCAGCACCATGTTGGGCTTGAGCACCATGTGCTCCAAGGCCACGTGATGGCGGTGCAGGGCATGAAAGATCTCCTTCTGCACGGCTTCCGTCACCTCGGCGCAGCGCGCCAGGCTGTGATCGCCATCGATCAGCACCTCCGGTTCGACGATGGGCACCACGCCCTGTTCCTGGCAGACCGCCGCATAGCGGGCCAGCATCTCGGCATTGGCCGTGATGCCCAGCGGGCTGGGGTTGCGCTCACCGATCTGATAGACCTCGCGCCACTTGGCAAAACGCGCCCCCTGCGACTTGTAGGTCTGCAATCGCTCGGCCAGACCATCCAGGCCATAGGTGATGAGGTCGCCGGGTGACAGGGCCAGCGGCCCCTTGCCTTTGTCCACCTTGACACCGGGTACGATATGGCGCGCTGTCAGCACCTCGGGCAAAGGCGTGCCGTCGTCGCTGGCCTGGGCGAGGGTTTCCTCGAACTCGATGACGCCACTGATGTAATCCTCGATACCCGGCGCCGTCAACAGCAGGGCCCGGTAGGCGCGCCGGTTCTCTTCGGTGGACTCCACATCGATGGGGGCGAAGCGCTTGGCAATGGTGGGAAGACTCTCGTCGGCGGCAAGAACCCCCTTGCCCCTTTGTACCATCAGTTCGATGGTTGCCTGAAGTTCGTCTGCAACCGTCATGACGCACCTCCTGTAGTCGTGATCTTCCCTATATGGTACACCTCACGGGCGGATTGACCAGCCCCGGTTTCATGTGATTGCAGTGCAACCCATGAGTGGGACAGGCTTATCAAGCCGGTAACGATATATATCGTTGCCGGGTTAATAGCCACTCATCCGGCCGGCGTAACGCCCATAGAACCATTTCATGATGAAGGGGGGTAAAAGCGTGGTCAGGGCGATCACTATCACCATGCCTGCATGAACTTCGTTGCTGAATATACCACTCACCCTGCCCAGCTCGGCAAAGATCAGCCCCACCTCGCCTCGTGGCGTCATCGCAAGACCGATGGCCCACCGGGCGGGCCATGGCTCCTTGATGATAAAGGCCCCCACCAGCTTGCCGATGACTGCAGCGGCCAGCAAGGACAGGGAAAACCACCAGATGAAAGGGGAACCCCAGTCGATTTCACGCAGACTGAGCGAGAGACCGACGAAGACGAAGAATATGGGCGTGAACAAATGCACGATGGGACGCATCTGCTCCTCGATACGTCCCGCAAACTGCTCATCCGCATGCAGCGCAATCCCCAGGGGGAGAAAAAAGCGCCGTGACAGCGCCAGCCCGGCGGCGAATCCTCCCAGCAACTCCGGCGCCCCCAGGGCGTTGGCCAGCCAGGCGAAAAACAGCACCAGCGATACGATGGTGGTGGGCAGCAGGCCGGGGATCTCGCTCACTTCGTCGAAGCGCTTGATAATCAGGGAAATCATCTTGGCCGCGATGGGCGCCAGAATGAAGAAGGCCCCCACGAAAACCAGGACCTTGCCGGCGCTGATCAGGCTGACGCCGCCACCCAGGGAGAACTCATAGAGCAGCGCCAGCAGCACCACCCCCATCACGTCGTCCAATACGGCCGCGCCCAGCACGATCTGTCCCTCGGGTGCATGCTGGCGTTTGAGATCCGATAGCACACGCACCGTTATGCCGATACTGGTCGCCGTCAAGGTGCCGCCGATGAACAGGGAAACCAGCAAGGGAAGCTTGAAAACCCAATACCCCAAGGCAAACCCCAGCGCCAGGGGCAGTACAAAACCCAACAAGGCGACGACTATGGACTTGGCGCCGGTGCGCACCAGGCGTTTGATATCCGTCCCCAGGCCAACCTCGAACAACAACAGGATGATGCCGATCTCCGCCATCAGCTTGATGGTTTCGAGAGGCTCGATCCAGCCCAACAGGCTCGGCCCCAGAACAACCCCCGCCAGTAATTCACCGATGACAGAGGGCGCCTGCATGCGTACCGCGAGTTCCGCAAAGATGCGGGCGGTAAGAAGAATAATCAGTAGATACAGAAAAAAATCATGGGTCTCCATCTACTCCACTCCTTCTTTAATTGGCCTGCCTACCCCGGGAAGCTGTAGTTTTCAGGACACCAGGAAACCTCAAGACGGCTTCCTGCCACGTCTTTTACTCCGCCGCTGATTCCCATTCGAGTCCCTAAACAGCCATTCACGGGCAACAGTCGTAATGGCCGATACCGCAGGATGAGAAATCTTGCGCTCCACGGAAATGGCATAGAATTGCTCACGCACTTCCTCTGTCTGGCCAAGGGGCACCACGTCGTATTGTTTCTCCACTTCGTCCGCAATGGGCGTCGGGGCCACGAAGACGCCGGCCCCGGCCCGGCCAAACGCCTTCATCAGAGCGCTGTCGTCGAACTCACCTACAATGTGGGGATGGATATGGAGCTTGTCAAACCATTGCAGAAGATGACCGCGCACCACGGTGCTTTCACCCGGCATGAGAAAGGGAGCGCCACTGAGGCTGTGTGGAAACCCTTTGCGCAAGCGACGCGCCAGGTCCGGCAGGGCAAAAAAGGTGATTCCACAATCACCCAGGGGGTGATTGAATCCACGCACATTCACACCGGGTGGAATCGGCCCGTCGGCGATCACCAGATCGACATGGTGAACCGCCAGTTCAGCCAGGAGAGCGTCGATAGCGCCTTCGCGGCATACGATACGCACCTGCTCCTGCAACTGTAAGGCCGGCGCCAGCAGGCGATAGGCGATGGACTTGGGCACCACATCCGCCACGCCCACCTTGAACAGGAGGGGACGGCCGCCAGGCAGACTGCGCACCATTTCCTCCAGCTCCCCGCCCAATGAGAAAATCTCATCGGCATAGCTGAGTGCCAGACGTCCTGTTTCCGTGAGTTCCAGGCTGCGCCCGACACGGGTGAACAGGGCCTCTCCCAGGTTATCTTCCAGCAGACTGAGTTGCCCACTGATGGTTTGAGGAGTCAAATGGAGGCGCTCACTGGCGCGGGCTATACTGCCTTCTTTTGCCACGACCCAGAAATAGTGCAGATGCTTATAGTTGATCATGTCACGGCCACTTCGTTAAATACGAATATTCTACCAATAATAATCGACTTTTTCTTATTTATAAATAAATCTATCCTTTTCAACTGAGTAATTGATGATGCATCAAGCCTCGGGAGAGAGTACGGAAGAATCACCATGATAGCGGGAACGGTACTCTATGCCACGGCGACGTATCTGCTCATGGTGGCTGCCTTCTACCATGCGCGCGTGAGAAGATTTCATGTGCCTGTGATGATCTTCATCATGATAAGTGACCTGCTGTTCCCATTCTATCTGGTCGCAACACACGACTGGTACGAGCGCCTCATCGTGCAAGAGGATATACTCACCTTTGGCGTTTGGATGCACTTGGGGGCGGTTGTATCGCTCTTCGTATTGTATGCTGTGCAAATCCAGGCGGGGCGTGCGCTGCTACGCGGAGAAGGCAAAGGCCGCATCAGGCAGGATCACCACGCCCAGGGCAAGGCCATTCTGATCATCAGGGCGTTCGTGATCTTCACCGGCGCCCTGCTGGTACAGGGTAGTATAGAACCCGCAGCAGAAATAGAGGAGACATGAACTGCATGCGCGCAGATGAAGAAGTAGAAATTTCACCACATACCGTACCGGAAGCTACAGCCGCTGAACGCGGCCTCATCAAATTCCTACTGGTTTCCGTCACCTCGTTTTTCATCGGAACAGTCCATGGCGTACTCCAGATACAACCGCCGATACGCGCCTGGCTGGATTCCATCGGCAGCCCCTATGGTGGACCAGGACATATGATCGACCCCCTGGCCCACGCCCATATCAATGTCGTGGGTGGTGTGGTGCTGTTATGCATGGCGGTCACCTATTATCTTCTGCCGCGTATTTCCGGAACACCGCTGTTCTCTCAGAGACTGGTGCAACACACGTTCTGGTGGACCACCCTGGGCATCAGTGGTTTCTACACCACATTGATGGTATTCGGGTTCATCGAGGGCAATCTGCTGCTGCAAGATGATATCTCTGGGATGGAAGAAGTACACAAAATATACACGCCTATCATCGTCGTGGTGGCCACCGTGATGGGCATCGGCTTCTGGATATTCTTCGCCAATATCTTTATGACGGCAAAGGCCATCTTCGCCAAATGATCTTCCCGGAAACCTGACTCTGAGGAGCGGCCGCTGAATCAGGAGAGGAGGTTAAGAAATGAACAACGAATACTGGTTGGTCATGCTTGTACTGCTCACCTTTACCGTTGCAGTCAATATAGCCATAGTCGAATAGGACCATATCGACCACTCCAGGCAACATCGTTATTTACGAATATTGATATAAAAATATTCGACTTTTTACATCCTCGCAAACAGCCTATGTTAATAGCAGTCAACAATCCGTGGGAGGCCTATCATGCATATCGATATCCAGACACGCAGTTTTCCCTTGACGGAGGCCTTGCGCAACCATATCAAGCGGCGCCTGGGCTTTGTGTTGAGCGCGCGGGACGAACATATCCAACGTATCGTGGTGCGGCTGTCTGATATCAATGGCCCACGCGGCGGTGCGGACAAATGCTGTCATATCCAGGTTGTGCTCAATCATCTCCCGGATGTGGTGATAAAGGATACGGAGGCCGACCTCTATGCGGCCATCGACCGCGCCGTTGATCGGGCCGGACGCACGGTGGGGCGCCGCGTGGAACGCCAGCGCCTCAAGATGCGCTCGGGCATCACCTACGGCCAAACCGTCCGCACCCAGTGAACACATAAGACAAGACAGGAGCGTATAATCATGAACCCATCATTGATGAATTCCACCACCACCCGCAGCCAGGCGTCGGTCCTCGCCACCAACAAGGTCATACGCAATACCTACACCCTGCTCTCCATGACGCTGTTGTTCAGCGCCCTGACGGCAGGTGTGTCCATGGTCATGAATCTGCCTCATCCCGGCCTGTTGCTGACCCTGGGCGGTTATTTCGGCCTCTTGTTCGCCACGGCAAAATTCCGCAATAGCAGCCTCGGGCTGGTGTTTGTGTTTGCCCTGACGGGCTTCATGGGGTACACCCTGGGCCCCATCCTCAATGCCTATCTGGCCTTGCCTAACGGCAGTCAGATCGTAATGACCGCCATGGGTGGCACCGGCGCCATCTTCCTGGGCCTGTCCGCCTACGCCCTCAGCACGCGCAAGGACTTCAGCTTCATGGGCGGCTTCCTGATGGCCGGCATCCTGGTGGCCTTTCTGGGCGGCCTGGGCGCGATATTCTTCGAAATGCCCGTGTTGTCCCTGGCCGTTTCCGCCATGTTTGTATTGTTGATGGCAGGCCTGATTCTGTATCAGACCAGCGAAATCATTCATGGCGGTGAAACCAATTACATTATGGCGACAGTGACCTTGTACGTTTCCATTTTCAATCTGTTCACCAGCCTGCTGCACCTGCTGGGGGCCATGAGCGGAAACGACGACTGACAGGCAGGCCAGGAGAAATCCATGGCGCTCGTCCATGTGCGAGACATGCTCGACCACGCCCGGCACCATGGCTATGCCGTGGGCGCCTGCACGGTGCGCAGTCTCGAATTTCTGGAGGGTGTCCTGGAAGCCGCCGAAAATGCCAGGGCGCCAGTGATCCTGAGCCTGCCGGCCTCTCCTGACAATGAATCACACCTGGAGGCAATGGCGGCGGCGGCGGAAACCGCCGCCCGCCGCGCTTCAGTCCCCACAGCCATTCACCTCGAGGGTTGCACCAACCTGTCTGAAGCCATTCAAGGTATCAACCTGGGCTGTAACAGCATTGGCGTCGCAGCACCAACAGGCTGGACACCCAGCGACTTTCAACTCGCGTTGCGCATTGCCGAGATGGCCCATGGCTGCGGCGTTCCCGTAACGGCCGGCATCGCCTCTCCCGAAGACAGGGAGGCAATCGCCCAAGCGCTCCAGGCCGGCATCGACTTCCTCTCCCTGCCGGCCGTGAATGACGATACGGATCCCGGAGCCGGGTTGCCCGGCGATGTTCCCGAAGGAGTGATCCTGTCCATGCCTGGCGACAACATAACAGAGGATGCATTACTGAGCCGGTTCATTGCCGCGGGCATCGCCAGGGTTGATTTTGACACGACACTGATGGAAGGCGCCGGCGCATGGCTGCGCAACGCTTGTGATGAAGACCATATCCAACTGTACGGCATGCGTGGCGCCATCGTTGAAACCGCGGAACGCTGCCTGCGGCGCTGCGGCAGCGAGGGCCGCGCCTCGGAGGCCCTCACCCATTGCGCCAGCTGGAAGCCCGTGGAGCACGTGATCATCTACAATGTCAGCGGTATCGGCGAACATGCGACAGAGGGCATGATGGCGGAAGGACGGCGCATCCTGAGCGGCATTCCCGGTGTGCGCAGGGTGGTCACCGGAAAGGCAGTCAAGGAAAACGCGGCCTACCAGTATTGCTGGCTGGTCACCTTCGTCCACCCCGACGTCATCGACAGCTACCGGGAACATCCCGCCCACGTCGCCTTTGCCGACAAGCTGTTCCGTCCCGTCGCAGCCGAACGCATCAGCATCGACTACAAGACCTCAGGGGACTGAACACCACCTCAGGCAAACACCATGCGCCGCCGCAATATCCGGTAGACCCACATCTTCACCGCATCGTTGATGACGAACCATACCAGGGCGTAGAGCCAGATCCACAGGGCGTACTCCCAGCCGATGGGGGTGATCATGAAACCATACACCGCGATCAGGGTGCCCGCGATTTCCGTGCCGAAGGTGGCCCCGAACAGGAGGGGCGACGGCCAGGGCCGCTGCCAGAACCACCCCTCGGAGCGGGTGATATAGAGGGTGCTGTGACCGGCGACGATGAGCTTGAGAAAGAGCAGAGAGCGAATCAATTCTTCGGACACCCCCTGCTCCTGCAGGATGAAGAACAGCACGAAAGACGAGACCACTCCCGTAATACCCAGCACCGTGGAAACGGTGAGCAACTCCGTCATGTTCCAGCGCACCGGCATCTTGTGCACACGGGTATTGTCATAGGCGATGGCCAGGATGGGAATATCGTTCAGCAGGGCGAGCAGGATGATCATCAGCGCCGTAATGGGATAGAAGTCGAAAATCACGATGGACAGGGTCATGAAGAGAATGATGCGAATGGTTTCGGCGATGCGGAAAGTGGCATAGCTCTTCATGCGCGCAAAGGTGATGCGCGCCTGGCGCAGGGCGTCATTGATGACAGATAGACCCGGCGCGGTGAGAATCACATCGGCCGCCGCGCGGGCCGCGTCCGTGGCGTTGGCCACCGCAAATCCGCAGTCGGCCTTCTTCAGGGCCGGCGCATCGTTGACACCGTCGCCGGTCATGGCCACGATGTGGCCGCCCTTCTGCAGGGTATCGACGATGCGGTATTTGTCCTCGGGCACCACCTCGGCAAAGATATCCACCTCCTCTATCATCTCGATGATGGCAGACTCATGGCTGTGGATGAACTCGCGCTCCAGGAGCCGGGTATCGTAGAGTTCACGCACCTGCTCCATGACCTCGGCGGCAAAACGCCGCGCCTCCTTGAGGGGCACGCCCTCGAGCCGCCGGTAGATGGCCGTGGTCAGGACCTCCACCAGGCCCAGCAGCTCGTTGGCGCCCGATCCCGTGAGCTGGGCGGAACTGATGGTGCGTTGTTCCAGATCGAGCAGACGCCCCACTTCCCTGGCAATGGCGACATTGTCGCCGGTCACCATTTTGACCTGTACGCCGAAGTCGCGCATCTCGGCAATGACCTGCCGCGAATCCTCCCGTGGCGGATCATGCAAAGGGATCAGCCCTATCAATTGCAGGGGCCGATCGCCTTCCTTGCGGCCCACCATCAGGGTGCGGTATCCCTTGGCCGCCAGGAGGTCCACGGTACTGCCGAGGTCCTGGGCCGTGGACTCATCCAGATCCGCCATATCCATCAACACCTGGGCCGCCCCCTTGACCGCCACAAAACGTTTACCATCACGCTCAAGCTCGGCCTCGGTGCGCTTGCGCACCGGGTCGAAGGGAACGAAAGTAAGCTGCCGATAGGCGTTCCACTCGAGATCAGGCATGTGCTCATCGATATAGTGGAAAATGGGCTGTTCGATGGGATCGTTGTTCTCGGGCTTCGAGGCCAGGGCGGCGGCCAGAAACAGGTCTCTTTCGCTGAATCCATTCAGCAGGACGGGTTCCGAGACCCGCATCTCGTTGCGGGTGAGGGTGCCGGTCTTGTCGGAGCAGAAAACATCCACGCCCGCCAGCTCCTCTATGGCCGTCAGTTTCGACACGATGGCCTGGCGGCGCGCCAGATTGACCGCGCCCACGGCCATGGTCACGGACAACACGGCCGGCAGGGCCACGGGTATGGCCGCCACGGTCAGCACCAGGGCAAAACGGGCGATCTCGAGAAAGGGTTCGTGGCGGAACAGGGCCACCATGACGATGAGCAAGACCAGGGCCAGGGTGATCAAGATGAGGAAATTACCGATCTGCATGACCATCTTCTGGAAATGGCTGCGCTCTTCCAGCTGGGCCCGGGCGACGAGAAACACCACCGTGGAAAAGTTGGTGCGCATACCGGTGTTGACCACCAGGGCCAGCATCTCGCCTTGCTTGACGACGGTATTGGCGTAGGCCACCTCCCCGGCCCGCTTGCTGGCGGGAAGCGACTCGCCCGTGAGGGCCGACTGGTCCACCAGGAGGTAATCCCCTTCCAGCAGCTGCACATCCGCCGGCAGCACGTCACCAATCTTGAGCTTGACGACGTCTCCCGGCACCAATTCACGCACGGGAACATGCTGAAAGCCCCCATCGCGCAACACCGTGGCTGTCTTGGCAAGACGCTGCTTCAGGGCCTTGAGCGCATTCAAGGCGCGGCGTTCCTGCATGAAGTCCAGCCCTGCATTGACCAGCAGCATGATGGTGATGATGATGAAATCCTCCCATTTCCCCACGATGGCCGAAAGCAGCGCGGCCACCTCGATCATCCAGGGAATGGGCCCCCAGAAACGGCGCAGGATCCGGTGCCATAAGGGCTCTTCCTGTTCTTTTAACTCATTGTAGCCAAACCGCGCCTGGCGCCGCGCCACCTCGTCCTTGCTCAGCCCCCGCCGGACATCCACGCCCAGCATCTCGATGGTCGTGGCGAGAGGCTGCCGTGCAAATTCATCGCTTGTCTTGTGCATGGGTTGCATACCCGATTTATCCCAGATGTATGGCCATGTCTCTGGCGCTCCCCTCCGCCAGCAGCTCATGAGCCTGCGCGACTTCGTCCTCACTGCCCAGGGCCACCAACAGGGAATGGGCGCTTTGCAAGGCGGCTTCATAGTGCACAATACTGTCCCGCGGGACATTGATACGATGGAGCGCTTCACCCAAAGGGCTGGGCGGAGGTGATGCCTGCCCCTCCTCCATGACTGTGAGGAAAACCCCTGCGAAAGGACCCACGATAATGATCATTCCCAAAGTGGCCATCCATAGCACGGCCGTTGCACGGTCGCGCCCGCACACGGCATTCCAGAATTCCGCCGTCTCACCACGAAAAACATGGCGCCCATGGGCGCAGAAATAACCCACGCCGCCACTTTCCCCTGAACAGCAGGACACCACTGAAACATTATTGATGCCGCCCTGCAAAGCCTGAGCGGCCGCCATTACCCTGTCCAGGCCATCGTATACGGCGATGCAGCAATTCTCATTGGCCATCTCTCTACTTTTCCGCTCGGCTATATTTTTCAATATAACCGTACCTTTCGGAACAGATCTGCAACCTGGGTTACACCTGAAGCGGTGAAGGGAAGGGCGGAAAGGCTGGAGCGCTCAATGCGCCGTCGAGGGTGGATTGCTGGGCAGCTCGGCGGCCCGTTTCGCCAGTTCCTGCAGGGCCTCCACCTCCAGGTGCCCCCGGTGTGCATCGACGATGCCTTCCTGCTTCCAATGCTGGAGCTGGCGGTTGACCACCACCCGCACACTGCCGATCATGTCGGCCAGGGACTCGTGGGAGAGGTCATTGATCAGCCTGGGGGTGATGTGCGCTTCCGCTGCGGTGCTATCCACGTGACGCAGGATGAGACGCGCCAGGCGCGCCTCCGTATCATGGAGGGCGAGATCCGCCGCCAGGCCGGCGAGGCTGGCCATCTGTTCACCCAGGTAGGGCAACAGGGCGCGGTTGAACTCGGGGTGATCATGTACCCACTGGCGGGCCTCCGCCATGGGCAAACTGAGCAGCGACACATCGTCCAGAGTCTCCAGCATGACATCATGGGGCTTGCCGTCCAGGAGGCTGAACATGCAGAAGGCATCGCCGGGGCCCAGCAGGAACAGGGTGATGACCCGCCCCGTCTCCACATTGCTGCGGCTCAGGCGCACCCTTCCCGACAGCAGGATATGGAAGCGTTGCCAGGTCTCCTCCATGGGCAGCAGGCGGCGGCGCTTCCAGGTCTCGCGGCGGCAGCGCCCGATCATGTCCATCAACAGCGCGTCGTCCATGTTGGCGAAAAGTGGCGAGCCCTGGAGGCAGCGCAGCGCCTCCCCGAAGAAGGGCGAATCCGGCTTCATGCCTTACCCGCCTGCTTTTCGTGGATCTTCACCAGGCCGCCCTGCTTTTCCATGACAGCCTCGACCTCTTCGCCGCTGAGCACTTCCTTCTCCTCCAGGGTGGCCGCCAGGGCATCCAGCACCTTGCGGTTGGCGCTGAGAATCCCCATCGCGCGCTGCCGTCCTTCCTCAACCAGGGCGCGCACCTCGGCATCGATGAGGCGCGCGGTCTCCTCGCTGTAGTTGCGTTCCTCCGCCGTCTGCTCCAGAAAGCGCAATTGCTGCCGGCGACCCCAGGTGAGGGGACCCAGCTTGCCGCTCATGCCCAGCTGGGTCACCATGCCGCGGGCGATCTCCGTGGCCCGCTCCAGGTCGTTGGCCGCACCGCTGGAGACATCGCCAAATACGATCTCCTCGGCCACCCGCCCTCCGAGGAGAATGGCGATCTGGTCCTTCAGTTCATGCTCCGTCGACAGGAACTTCTCTTCCACAGGCAGTTGCAGGGTATAACCCAGGGCCGCCACGCCGCGCGGGATGATGGACACCTTGTGCACCGGCTCACCCGTAGGCACGCTCTCGGCCACCAGGGTATGACCCGACTCATGGAAGGCCACGCGGCGCTTCTCGGCGGCATTGAGTGCGCGGTTTTTCTTTTCGGGGCCGGCGATCACGCGATCGATGGCCGCCTCGAAATCGGCCATGGTGACGGCGTCATGCCCGTGGCGTACGGCGAGTATGGCCGCTTCATTGGCGATATTGGCCAGATCGGCGCCCACGAAACCGGGCGTGCGCTGCGCCACCACTTGCAGGTCGACATCGTCGGCCAGCTTCATATTGCGGGTGTGAATACCGAGAATGGCGACACGCGCCTCCAGATCAGGCTTGTCCACGATGATTTGACGGTCGAAGCGCCCGGCGCGCAACAGGGCCTTGTCGAGGATCTCCGGGCGGTTGGTGGCGGCCATCACCACCACGCCCACGGAGGGGTCGAAACCATCCATCTCCGTGAGCAGCTGGTTGAGGGTCTGCTCACGTTCGTCATGCCCGCCGCCGCCCATCGGTGAGATACCGCGCGCGGCGCCAATGGCATCCAGCTCATCGATGAAGACGATGCAGGGCGCCTTCTGCCGCGCCTGCTCGAACAGCTCGCGCACCCGGGCCGCGCCCACCCCCACGAACATCTCTATGAATTCGGAACCGCTGATATTGAAGAAGGGAACGTGGGCCTCTCCCGCCACGGCGCGGGCCAGCAAGGTCTTGCCCGTACCGGGCGGGCCCGCCAGCAGAACCCCCTTGGGGGCATGTCCCCCGAGTTTCTGGATGACGGAGGGGTCCTTGAGAAAGGCAATGGTCTCGCTGAGTTCCGTCTTGGCCTCTTCGGCGCCCGCCACATCCTTGAAGGTCACCTTGACATCGCCCTCGGCATGAATGCGGATGCGGTTACCGATGTTGAGAAAACCCTTGCCTGCCGTCCCCATGCGCCGGCCCAGCCAACCCCACAACAGGAACAACAGGCCAAAGGGCAGCACCCAGCCGAAGATGAAATTACTCAACCAGTTGTTGCTCTGGCGGACGGTATACTTGACCCCCTTCTCCTCCAGCTCCTTGGCCAGCTCATTGTTCCACAAAGGCACGGTAATGAAATGGCGCGGCTGGCCGGTCTGGGGATCGGTCTCTTTCAGGGAGCCGGTGATGGTGCGCTCGGTGACGACCGCCTCGGTCACCTGGCCCTTGTCCACCAATTGCAGAAATTCACTATAGGGAATCTCCATCTGCTGGCTGTGTTCGACTCCGCGCCAGGTATAGAGAGAGATGAGGATGAAAACCAGGTAGATCCACATCACCGGGCCGGGCCTCTGCCAGAAGCCCTGCCCGGGCTTGAAGTCACTGGGCTTGTTGATGTCGATCTCGGGATCCCTGGATGGCTTGTCAAAATCCGATTTTTTCATCGCCACCGCCTCTCCTTTGTCGAACGCACCCAGCCCTACTGTATCACTAAAAAGAGCGCACTGTTACCGCGGCGTATATTGAGCAGGATGCCACGTCCGCCTTTCCTGGCGGCGCGGCGCACATCCTCGACCGTCTTTACCGGCTGGCGGTTCACGGAGACGATAATATCGCCCGGACGCAGCCCCGCCCGCGCGGCGGGGCTGCCGCGCTTCACATCGATGACCTCGACGCCCTCCACCTTGCCTGCCAGGGGGTGATCCGGCTCAATCATGCCCAGCATGGCGCCCGAGAGCAGCTTGGAAAGCCCGGCCGCTTCCGCACTGGTACGCTGCGGCTCGGCGATCGGGGCCTTGACGGTGCGCTGGCGCCCATCACGGATGACCTCCAGCGTGACTTTTTCCCCCACTCTCATCAGGCCCACCGCATTTCGCAGCTGCGCCGCGCTGTGTACGGCCTTGCCGTTGATGGCGACGACCACATCACCCACCTTCAGCCCGGCCTTGTCGGCGGCGGACCCTTCCACCACCTGGGTGACGACGGCGCCATTACCGTAGTCGATATTGAGGGCCTGGGCCAGGGCAGGCGTAATGTCCTGGACCATCACGCCGAGCTGGCCACGACGGACTTCACCGTACTCGATCAGCTGATCCATGATGCTGCGCGCCATATTGCTGGGAATGGCGAAACCGATACCCACGTTACCGCCGCTGGGACCGACGATGGCCGTGTTGATCCCCACCAGTTTGCCGTCCAGGTCCACCAGGGCGCCGCCGGAATTGCCGGGGTTGATGGAGGCATCGGTCTGGATGAAATTCTCATAACCCTCGATGCCCAGGCCGGAGCGTCCCAGGGCGCTGACAATACCGGAGGTGACGGTCTGTTCAAGGCCAAAGGGATTCCCGATGGCGACCACGAAATCCCCCACCTCAAGGGTATCGGAATCGGCCATCTCGAGTTCCCGTAAATCCTTGGCGTCGATACGGATCACGGCCAGGTCAGTGGCGGGGTCCTTGCCCACCACCCTGGCCTCGAACTGGCGCTTGTCGTGCAGGGTCACGGTGATCTCGTCCGCATCGCGTATCACATGGTTGTTGGTCAGGATGTAGCCCCGCCGCGCATCGACGATCACCCCGGAACCCAGGGATTGCCGTTCCTGCTCCCGGGGCACATCGGGAATGTTGAAAAAACGCCGGAAAAACGGATCGTTGAACAGCGGATTCTGCTGGATGCGCACATGGGAGCGGGTGGAGATGTTCACCACCGCCGGCGTCACCTGCTTGAGCATGGGGGCCAGGGTCGGCCGGCCATCGCCGTCCGTCATCAGGGGCAGGGCAGCCACCGCCCCCTGCGACCAGGCCAGGAATACGGCCATGATCATCAGCAGCAACGAAATTTTTGTCTTTTTCACATTCATGCCCGCATTCCTTGTGGTGTTACTGAAAACCGATCAGCCCTCAGCTCGCCGTCTACCCGCCGTCAACCTCCTGGCGATCAGGCATGGAGGAAGAAGCGCTTTCATCCGTCTCAGGCTTCGCGACCTGCACCAGCTTGTCCCGGGACGCCTCCTCGATGGGCGAGATGCGCCACCCCGCCACCTTGAAGCGCTCCTTGCGATCCGAGCGGGTGAGCAGGTACTGCCCTCCCTTGAGAGGCGTCAACTCATAACGCAGTGTATCACCCGCCTCAGGCGCCAGTGTAAAAGACAGCGCTTTTCCCTCCGTGTCTTTCTCCACTTCGGTGTCCTCCGCCAGCACACCGTCGATCTGCAGCGCGGCCAGCCTGCCGACCAGGTCATCGGCCTCCTTCTCCCGCATCGACTCTCCTTCCTTGAGATCAGCCAGGCGCCAGGCGCCGTCTTCGAACAACAGGGTATACTCAGGCATCTCGACGCGGGTGAGGTCCGCCACGGGCACTTCGAGCACATTCCTGTCGATCCAGTCATCCGGTTTCACATCGGCCTCGAACAGGGAGAAGGGCACGGCGACGATGACATTATCGTCCGCGCCCCGCGCATGCACCTTGCGGAAACCGGGCGAAGTGCCGAAATATACTAGGGCGACTTCATTCCCATCCTTGAAAAGCGTGATACGGCGCTCGAAATCCTCCGCCGCCACTTTGAAGCGACGCACGGCGCCAGCGGTGGTCGCCACCGGCCATCCCTTTTCCAGCTTCGCCAGTTTCTCCAGCAATTTCCCAACCTTGTTCTGATCGGCGGAAAAATTGTCAAGCCGCGGCAGGCGCCACTTTCCCTCCGTCTTCTTCAGTTCGACGGCCTTGTCCATGGTCTCGATGCGCACTCCGGTCACCAGCGCCGGCTCGAAGGACAATAGTTTCTCCTGCGGTTCGAAGGCGGCATACTGCTCCTGGCTCAGATTGAGCATTGCTGCCAGACCAATCTGCACCACCAGCAGCAGGCTGAAAATGACGATCCATTTTTTCATCGATCAGGCCCTCCCTTCCAGCAGACCATCCAGCACATCCTGAAAGTAACGCTGTCTGTGCTGCTTCACGACATAGCGCACCAGCCACACCAGGATCAGGCCGAACAAGGCGAGCCCATAGTTGAGATACTCCCAGAAACGCTGGCCGTCGCGGTCCAGGGGGGCCAGGGTGCGGGAGAAATGCCCGCGCCCACGGATACTGAGCAGGCCGCGCTCTTCCAGGGACCAATCGATGGCATTGGCGGCCAGTTGAACGGGATTGAGGTAGCGGCTGCGCAGCGCGGCCGAAGCCAGCTCCAGCACCTCGTCACTGAGAAAGCTGTTGGAGGCAAAGAGAATGATGCGGCCCGACTCGGGCGATTTCTCGATTACCCGCCCGATGATGGTGGAAGACTGCTCCCCGCCGCCATTTCCATGCTCCGTCTCCTCATCCTCCTCCTTGCCTCTATTTTCCAGCAGAGGCGAAGCCTCCCCCTTGAAGAAGGATTCGAAATGCCCCTCCACCACCACGGCCAGCAACTGGCGCCCGGCGTCGCTGCCCACGGGGAATCCCATGGCGCCGAAGGTACGGAAATCAGGCTGGATATGGACGCTGTCGGAGAGCCATGAACGGGAAGAGCTGTAAAGCAGGGGAATCACCTTGCGGCTGCCGTTCTTCTCCACGTCGATGACCACGGGCGACGCCCAGTTGAAGGTCAACTGCTCGATGCCGGCGGTCAAACCACTTTCACGCTCCAGCCCATCCTCGCGTATATCGATGAAATAGGGGTAGTCCACCATGCGCAGTTCCTGTACCGTGAAGCCACCGATATTGCGTTGGATGGGAATGGGGAAGGCACTGTTTTGGGGATCCAGCACCATGGTCTCCTTGATGGTGAGGCCATGGTGCGCCAGCCACTCGGAAAGGCCTGTGTCGTGACTTTTTGCCGCCAGAACCCCTTGCATGGACACATCGAACGGCGATGTGGCCAAAACCACGGTTCCCCCTTCCATCAGGAACTGGTCTATTGCAAAAACCTGCTTTTTGTCCAGGGACTCGGGCGCCAAGACCATCAACAGGTCGGCCTCTGCCGGCACATGGCCGCTCTCCAGATCCGTGATGCGCACATTGTGCTCCTCACGCAGCTTGTCACGCAGCCAGTTGAACTGCTTGCCGCCACCCGGCACGCCGAACTGGGGCATGGAGGGACTGGCCGGCGGCGTATAGAGGGCCACGGTCTTGAGGAAACCACGCGAGAAACGCTTCAAGCCAGCATCAATGCCACGCTTGAGACCTGCCTTGTCCAGAGACTCGGGGAGGGGAATGGATACCACCTGGTCACCGCTGACCAGGGTCATGTAGAACCAGAAGGTGTTGGGATCGAGAAGTCCCGCCGCCATGGGGCGGAAACCGAAGTCCTGCTCGATCTGCCTGGCCACTGCACCGCCGTCGGCATCGGGATCCAACCACTCTACCTGGAGCTTGTCACCCGCCTCCTTGCGCAGGGTGTCCAGGATCTCCTGCAACCCCTGCCTCAGCTCCACAAGACGCTCCGGCAGCCTGTCGTCCGGTGAAACATAAGCCCTGAACACAACGGGCCGGGTAATGTTATCGAACAATTGCCCCGCCCCCTGATAGCCCAGCAACACTTTCTTTATGGCGCGCGTGATGTCGTATTCCGGATTGCGCAATTCGACGTCCAGGTCGCTTTCGCTCTGCGCCTTGACTTCGATGAGGTCGCGGAACCCCAGGGTCTCGAATTGATCGCCATATTGCACCAGGATATCGAAATAGGAATTGACCACTCCAGCCTGGTATTTGCTGGCGATCTGAAAGGGTACGGGGCGGATGCCGTATTTCTGCCCGGCCTCCTGCTCCAGATCGGGGTTCTCCTGCGGGTCGATGAATTCCACGCGCACCCTGCCTCGCCCCGCCACGGCGTACTCCTCCAGCAGATCACGCAGGCGCGGCACCAGGGGTGCCAGCAGAGGATGCGTGTGGGCGCTGAAATAACCGCGGATCAGAAGAGGCTCGCGCAGGCGCGACAGATAGCCGCGGGTGGTATCGGAAATGGAATAGAGCCGGCCCTGGGTAATGTCGGCGCGCGCCCAGTCAATGGACTGCAGCCAGATGTTGGCGGCCAGGAGATTGGCGGCCAGCAGCGCTGTAACCGCCCCCCACTGGCGGTGACGGCTGTTGGTGCGGTTGTCCGCCCAGCGCAGGCGCTCGAGGGCAAAGATATTGAATGTCAGAAACAGACCGGTCAGGCTCAAGTAATAATACAAGTCACGGATATCGATCACACCGCGGGTGATGGATTCGAAGCGGGAGCCGCTGCCCATGAGCTGCAGGATCTCCCCCACGCGGGTGCCGAACAGGCCCGTAAGGGTATCCGATCCCAGCAGATAAAAAATGCCACACACCAGTACGGTGACGATGAGGCTGACGATCTGGCTGTCGGAACGGGCGCTGACGAAAAGCCCGATGGCGATATAGGCCCCAGCCAGAAACAAAGTTGCCACGTAGCCGCCCACCACCGGACCCCAGTCTAGGTGGCCGATCAGCGACACGGTAATGGGCAAGGGCAAGGTCAGGGCCAGCGCCACCGCCACCAGTGACAGACAGGCAATAAATTTTCCCGCCACCAATTGCCAGGGCGGCACAGGGGTAGTCAGCAGAAATTCCAGGGTGCCGCTGCGCCGTTCCTCCGACCACATGCGCATCGTGATGGCCGCCGCAAGGAAAATCATCAGAATGGGCATCCATGAAAACAGGGGACGCACATCGGCGATATTCCGGGCAAAGAAAGTCTCCACCCAGAAGAAGACGAACAGGATCACTGCGAGAAAAACGCCAAAGAAAATGAAGGCGATGGGTGAGGAGAAAAAACCCGCGAACTCCTTGCGGGCGACACGCAAAAGATTGGCCACGATCCAGAACCTCCTTTATTGTGCAGCGGTTTCGATGAACACGGATTCCAGGGAACGCTGTTCAGTCTGCAGACCATAGAGCTGGCAGCCGTTTCTCAGCAGTGCCTGCGCCACCTCGGGTGCACACTGACGGGGATTGGCCGTCCCTTCCAGCGTCAGGGCGTAGTTGCGGTATTGACCTTCATCTTCAGCCCCCAGGTGTTCCAGGTTATTGACAGGCAAAACGCCCTCGAGCGCCGCTTCAACCTGGTCGGGCGCCGCATCCACTGTAATCAGCAGGCGATGGGCCGCACGCAGGGCCTCCATACGCTCGTCCACCACCTTGCGCCCGCCACGTATGATGAGCACCCTGTCACACACCGCCTGTACTTCCTGGAGAATGTGGGTGGAGAGAATTACCGTGGCATGTTGCGCCGCCTCGGTGATCAGCTCGCGCATATGCTGCACCTGGGAGGGGTCGAGACCGTTGGTGGGTTCGTCGAGAATGAGAATATCGGGACGGTGCAACAGCGCCTGGGCCACGCCCACGCGCTGCCTGAAGCCGCGTGAGAGTGTATCAATGGGCTGAGCCGCCTTGCTGGTCAGATCGGTCTTGGCGATCACCTCGCGCACCCGGCCCGCCCGCTGCGTTTCGGGCACGCCATGGAGGGCGGCACTGTAATCGAGGTATTCGATCACTGCCATTTCGGGATAGACGGGGCAATTCTCGGGCAGATAGCCTATCTTGCGCTGGATGGCCCTGCGGTCACGGTTGATGTCCAGGCCGTCGATCTCGATGATGCCGGCGCTGGGCTCCAGATAGCCGGTGAGCATCTTCATAATGGTGGTCTTGCCCGCACCGTTATGACCCAGCAGACCGACGATCTCTCCACGGCCTATCTCAAATGAAACACGATCGACGGCCATAAAGTCACCGTAGGTTCGCGTCACGTCCTCTACGACAATCATTCTTTTCTCCCAGATAGTTCACGACTACGTGATTTCCCTGTCGCTACTGCATAGCGAACTACTAGTGTGTGTTAACACGACTGCCGTCACCGCGACGGCGTGTTCACACACCCTGGATTTTTTTTATGATTGGAAAAGTACTGATAAGTTCCGCAACCAGCGGAATGGGCTCTCTTGGCACTACAATACAAGCGTCAACCACCCCCTCATCTGAATCCAGGGAATCAAATCCTATACATAGTGGAACAGCGAAAGAATTTCAAGGGCGCTGGGCGACGCCGATTCAGGTACGGTACTCGGCGTTGATGCGTACGTAGTCGTGAGAGAGATCGCAGGTCCAGATGGCAGCCCTGGAGGAACCTCTTCCCAGATGAATTTGAATGGTGATTTCCTCGCGCTGCATGACTTCCTTGCCACGCGCCTCCGTGTAGGTGGCCGCCAGGGCGCCGCCCTCTGCAATACAGACATCGTCGAGGAACAGGCTTACACCCGCCACATCCAGATCCTCGATGCCGGCCCGGCCCACGGCGGCAAGGATGCGGCCCCAGTTGGGGTCGCTGGCAAAAAAGGCCGTCTTTACCAGGGGAGAGTGGGCCACGGTGTAGGCCACCTGGCGGCACTCCTCACGGCTGCGTCCCTGGGATACCTCGATGGTGATGAATTTCGTTGCCCCCTCCCCGTCACGCACGATGGCCTGGGCCAGCGTCTGGCACAAGGCCGACAGTTCCGCCACAAATTGCCGGCTGGCTTCGCTGTCCGCTGTCTCTATGGCGGGCACGGTGGAACGGCCTGTTGCCATCAACACGCAGGCATCGTTGGTGGAAGTATCACCGTCCACGGTAATGCTGTTGAAAGAAGCGGCCACTGCCTCCCGAAGACAGTGGTCCAGGACCTGCGGCGCCAGCGCCGCATCGGTGGCGATGTAGGCCAGCATGGTCGCCATATTGGGACAGATCATGCCGGAACCCTTGGCCACGCCGGTAATGGTCACGGTTCCGCCCGCCATGGCGACCTGCCTCGATGCCGCCTTGGGTACCGTGTCGGTGGTCATGATGGCGTGGGCGGCAGCAGGCCAGGACCCGGCGTCGAGACTTGCCGCGGCCTGGACGATTCCACCATGAAACCTGTCCAGCGGCAGCGACTCACTGATGACGCCGGTGGAGAAGGGCAGCACCTGCTCCAGCTCACAATGGCGTTGCTCCGCCACCAGACGGCAGGTGGCCAATGCATCCTCCAGCCCCTGCTCTCCCGTGCCCGCATTGGCATTGCCGGCATTGATGAGCAGATAGCGGGGGGTGGCCCGGGTCAGGTGACGCCGCGCCACGATGACCGGCGCGGCGCAGAAGGCGTTACGGGTAAAGACGGCGGCGGTGCGGGTCTGCTCATCCATTTCCACCAGCACCAGGTCATCCCGACCCGTGTAGCGTATGCCCGCGGCAGCGGTCCCCAGGCGTATGCCTGCGACAGGATGCAGGGCGGGAAGCTCATTGCTCAAACCGACGGCCATGGATGCCACGACGTGAAAGGTGAAGCGTGAAACGTTATCCCCGGCTTCGCCGGGCAGGGCCTTACGACAGCTTGCCGTGGCATTGCTTGTATTTCTTCCCGGAACCACAGGGGCAAGGTTCGTTCCTGCCGATCTTGCGTCCTTCGCGCACCACAGGCTTCCGCGGCTCGCCCATTTCACCCTGCGGCTCCTCCGCCAGGCCCATGCCTCCGGCCTCTGGGTGCTGATACTGGCGCGGCGCGTCGGAGCGGCGCTGTTCCTCGATGGCCTCCACATCCTCCTCGGCCCGGATCTGCACCCGGGAGACGATGCACACCACGTCGTGTTTGATGTTCTCCAGCATGGCCGAAAACATTTCGAAGGCCTCACGCTTGTATTCCTGCTTGGGATTCTTCTGGGCATAGCCGCGCAGGTGGATCCCCTGGCGTAGATAGTCCATGGCCGCCAGGTGATCCTTCCAGTGGCCGTCCAGCACCTGCAGCATCACCGCCTTCTCGAAATCGCGCATGACGGGGGCGCTGGCAATGGCCTCTTTCTCGGCATAGCGCTTTTCCATCTCTTCCAGCAAGCGCTGGCGCAGGGGCTCCTCGTGTAGATCGTCATCATCCTCCAGCCACTGGGCCACAGGCACCTTGAGGCCGAATTCCTGCTCCAGGGCCTTTTCCAGGCCGGGAATATCCCACTGCTCGTCCAGGCTCTGCGGCGGAATATAGGTATCGATGGCCTTGTTGAGCACTTCCTCGCGCAGGGACTTGATGGTATCGGAAACGTCGTCCGTGGCCATCAGTTCGTTACGCTGCTGGTAGATGACCTTGCGCTGGTCGTTGGCCACGTCGTCGAACTCCAGCAGGTTCTTGCGGATATCGAAATTGTGTCCTTCCACCTTGCGCTGGGCGTTCTCGATGGCCTTGGTCACCCACGGGTGTTCGATGGCCTCGCCCTCCTCCATGCCCAGCTTCTGCATGAGCGAAGAAACGCGCTCCGAGGCGAAGATGCGCATCAAATTGTCCTGCAAGGAGAGATAGAAGCGGCTGGAGCCCGGATCACCCTGGCGTCCCGAACGGCCGCGCAGTTGGTTGTCGATGCGCCGTGATTCGTGGCGCTCCGTGCCGATGATGTGCAGGCCGCCGCTGGCCAGCACCTGGTCGTGGCGCTGCCGCCAGGCCTCTTCGGCCTTGGCGATCTGCTCCTCCGTGGGTTTCTTGAGGGCCGCGATCTCGGCTTCCAGACTGCCGCCCAACACGATGTCCGTCCCGCGGCCAGCCATGTTGGTGGCGATGGTGACCGCTCCCGGGCACCCCGCCTGGGCCACGATATGCGCCTCTTTCTCATGCTGCTTGGCATTGAGAACGTTGTGCCTGACCTTCTCCTTTTTGAGCATCCTGGAAAGCTTCTCTGATGTCTCGATGGAGGTGGTGCCCACCAGCACGGGCTGCTGGCGCTCCACGCAATCCTTGATGTCCTCGGCAATGGCCTTGAACTTGTCCTCGATGGTAAGGAAGACCAGGTCCGGCATGTCGTTGCGGATCATGGGACGGTGGGTGGGAATCACCACCACCTCCAGGCCGTAGATCTGCTGGAACTCGAAGGCCTCCGTATCGGCCGTACCCGTCATGCCCGACAGCTTTTTATACAGGCGGAAATAGTTCTGGAAGGTGATGGAGGCCAGCGTCTGGTTTTCGTTCTGGATCGGCACGTTTTCCTTGGCCTCCACCGCCTGGTGCAACCCTTCCGACCAGCGCCGGCCCGGCATGGTGCGCCCGGTGAATTCATCGACGATGATGACCTCCTGATCCTTGACGATATAGTCCACGTCGCGCTGGAACAGGGCATGGGCCTTGAGGGCGGCGTTGAGGTGATGCATGAGACCGATATTGGCGGCGTCGTAGAGGCTCTCGTCGGGCTTCAACAGACCGGCCTGCTCCAGCAGCTCCTCGATATGCTGGTGCCCCTCTTCGGTGAAGAAGACCTGCTTGGCCTTCTCGTCCACACTGAAATCGCCCGGCCCGTCCTCCGTCTCCTGGCGCTTGAGATTGGGGATGAGCTTGTTGATCTTCTTGTAGAGGTCGGACTTGTCATCCACCGGCCCCGAAATGATCAGGGGCGTGCGCGCCTCGTCGATGAGGATGGAATCCACCTCATCGACGATGGCGAAATTCAGTTCACGCTGGACCTTGTCGGCGAGGCGGAAAGCCATGTTGTCGCGCAGGTAGTCGAAGCCGTATTCGTTATTGGTGCCGTAGGTGATATCCGCAGCATAGGCCTCGCGCTTCTCCTCCGGCGTCTGATTGGAAAGGATGACCCCGGTGCGCATACCTAGGAATTCGTAAAGTTTACCCATCCACTGGGCATCACGGCTGGCCAGATAATCGTTGACGGTAACCACATGCACGCCCTTGCCCTCCAGGGCATTGAGATAGGCTGCCAGGGTCGCCACCAGGGTCTTGCCCTCGCCGGTGCGCATCTCGGCGATCTTGCCCTGATGCAACACCATGCCACCGATGAGCTGCACATCGAAATGACGCATATTGAGTACACGCTTGCCCGCCTCGCGCACGACCGCGAAGGCCTCCGGCAACAGATCGTCGAGGGCAGCGCCGTCCTCGAGACGCCCACGGAACTCCGCGGTCTTGTTGCGCAATTCTTCGTCCGAGAGCGCCACCATGCTGTCTTCCAGGCCATTAATCTCCATGACCACGGCGTTCATGCGTTTGAGCAGCCGGTCATTGCGGCTGCCGAATACCTTACTGAATAATTTTGCGACCATTATTGAAAGCTGAGGTTAGAGAATGAAAGTGGTTATGTCGTGATAATCTGTCAGCGCTTTGCCATTACGTACTTGCGGGGATCCACGACCCTGCCCTTGTAGTGTACTTCAAAATGCACATGGGGCCCCGTGGAGCGCCCACTGGAACCCATGAGGGCGATGGTCTGCCCGCGGCTTACGATATCACCGACCTGTACCAGCGCCTCCTTGTTGTGTCCATACCGGGTGATATAGCCGTTGCCATGGCTGATTTCAACCAGCAGGCCGTAACCATAGCGGTCGCCGGCCCAGGTAACCACCCCACCGGCGACGGCAATGACGTCGGCGCCCTGCTTGCCAGCGAAGTCCATGCCCTTGTGGAACTCCTGCATGCCCGTGAAGGGATCGGTGCGCATCCCGTAATAGGAAGAGATCCACCCGCTGCGGATGGGCCTGCCCGCCGGCCGCACTTCCTGCAGCAGGTTGCGGTTCATGTAGAAGGACTCGATGACCCTCAGCTGGCTCTC
This sequence comes from Gammaproteobacteria bacterium, assembly GCA_026982565.1. Taxonomy (GTDB): domain Bacteria; phylum Pseudomonadota; class Gammaproteobacteria; order SZUA-140; family SZUA-140; genus SZUA-140. The sequence continues at coordinate 4,985 of JALSGV010000042.1, read as the reverse complement.
GCGCTTGCCGAGCTCCGATGCCAGCTGTTCCAGGGTGCTGAGAAAGTCGGGGGGCGTCATCTGCTGCATCCGGGCCGCATCTCCCGCCGGCCCGCCCACGGCAGGCAGACTACTGAAATCGAATTCATCCTTGTCCAGCTTGCCGGCCTCCACCAGGCGCCGCCCCAGGGCATTGAGACGCACCGCCTGGGCCTGGAGTTGCCCCAGGCGCACCGTCAGCCCCTTCATGTCCTCCTGTGCCTGACGCGCCACGCGGTCGATATGCTCCCGCTGGCGCTGCAATTCCTCCCTGAGTTCCTGCGAAACAAGCTGCCCGTCCTGCTGGGATGCGCCCAGCCAATAGCCCACTCCAATCCCCAGGGCGGGAAATACGAAAATCAGCGCCGCCAGCAAAACCACGGATTTACCATGCCCCAGACTGAGACTGGCCGCGCGATTGGCGCGTTTTGTCAGGAGGATGATATTCATGTCTTCCGCTGCTATCCTTTAATATTGATAGTTTCTATCCATGTTATTATTAACCCGGCAACAATATATATCGTTGCCGGGTTAATAATCATATGCCACGTCCATGAGCACCGCCAAGTCCCTCGCCAGCATGTTGAAGCAGAACGACGACCGTCTCGCGGACCTGTATCGCCATTGCCGCTTGTTGCAGAACATCGACAACATCGTATGTCAGTGCCTGCCGGATGACCTGGCATCACATTGCCAGGTCGTCAACTTCAGTAACAGCCGCCTTGTCCTGCAGACCGATTCACCTGCCTGGAACACACTGCTGCGCTACCAGACGCCCGACCTGATGTCGCAACTGCGCCAGCATCCCCCCTTGCGGGGACTGGCATCCATACACATCAAGACCATGCCCGCTATTCCAGCCCCGCCGCACATACAAGCGGCGCACCCCCGGCATCTCAGTCCCGATACTGCGGCGCTGATCCGCTCCCTGGCCACGACTGTCGGCGATCCCCGCCTGCAGGCCGCCCTGCAGCGCCTCGCCAGCCGCAATAAACCGGACTAAGCCATCAACCGCCCAGGGCGGTTTGCAGCGTCGCCTCTTCCGGTGTTTTCGCTTCACCGCCAAAGCTCATGATCTCCCAGGCGTCCTTGTCTTCCAGCAGGGCCTGCATCAACTGGTGATTCAATTCATGGCCCGACTGGTGCGCGCTGTAGGCGCCGATCACGCTGTACTCCAACAACTTGAGATCGCCCGTCGTCGCCAGGATACGGTGCTTGACGTATTCATCCGCGTAACGCGGCCCATCGTCGGGGACTGCGCCATCGCGGGTCTTGCACAGTTCCGACCAGGTGACGAAATTCCGCGCCCGGCTGATCTCCTTGACGAAGGAGGTGCGTGAAAAATCGATACACAGCTCCTGGTAGTGCGTGGCGCCGCCCTGCCCTGCCAAGTCTACGGTAAAAGAAACCTTAAAACCGTTAAATGGCCCCAGTTTTGCCCATTTCTCTCCGCATTCCACCTTAACCGTCTTTTTGATTCGCAGATACTTGCGCGGCATTTCTTGTTCGGCAATGCCCGCTGACTGCATGAGAAACACAAAGGGTCCGGCGCTGCCATCCATCACGGGCATCTCCGCCGCATTCAATTCGATGATGGCATTGTCGATGCCCAGCCCCGCACAAGCCGAAAGCATGTGCTCCACGGCGGCGACTTCCACTCCCGCCTTTCCCAAAACCATGGAAGCCTTTGTTCTGACGATATTTTCCACGCATGCCTGGATATCGGCGGGCGTTTCCAGGTCGGTGCGCCGCAATACGATACCCGTATCGACCGGTGCCGGCCGCAAGGTAAGAAAAATTTTCTCTCCCGTCCGCAAGCCGGCGCCCGTCGCGCGAATAATATTCTTCAGTGTGCGCTGCCTGATCATCAGGGCCAGCTTCCCGCCGCCAACATTGTCATGTTCCTCCCATTAACCCGACAGCCGCGCTGGACCGACCCGGCTAATAAATCCGCCGGATATTAGCATAGCGGGGATTTTCTGCATAGAACTTACTGCTTACAGGCGACGGCAAATGCCGTCGCCTCCCTGCAAGCCACACATGCAAGCTTCTGTTACATATTGGTTTTCTCCCTTCAATCAGCCTGGCGGCGCAGGAAGGCAGGCACGTCCAGGAAGTCCAGATTGGTTCCTTCCTGCAGGGCGGCCTGCTCAGTCGTCATGTCGTTGCGAATGACCGTGGGCCGGTCGAGCGCCTTGTAATCCACCTCCTCGTCATTGTTGACCACCCGCTTCTTCTGCACCAATTGCATGGGCGTCTCGTCAAAGGCCTCCTCACGGCCCAGGCCGGTGGCCACCACGGTCACCCGCAGTTCATCGCTCATTTCCGGATCGATGACCGTCCCCACCACCACGGTGGCGTTTTCAGAGGCAAATTCCTTGACCGTGTTGCCCACTTCCTCGAACTCACCGATGGACAGGTTCATGCCCGCCGTGATATTCACCAGGATACCGTGGGCCCCGGCGAGATTCACATCCTCCAGGAGGGGGCTGTTGATGGCCGCCTCGGCCGCCTCCACGGCGCGGTTCTCGCCCCGCTCCACACCGGAACCCATCATGGCCATGCCCATCTCACCCATGACGGTGCGCACGTCGGCGAAATCCACGTTGATGAGACCGGGGCGGGTGATGAGTTCGGCAATGCCCTGCACGGCGCCCAGCAGCACGTTGTTGGCGGACTTGAAGGCGTCCAGCAGGGAGATCCCCTTACCCAGCACCGACAACAGCTTGGCGTTGGGTATGGTGATGAGTGAATCCACGTATTCACCCAGTTCCGCGATACCATCTTCGGCGATCTGGTTGCGCTTCTTGCCCTCAAAGGGAAAGGGCTTGGTCACCACGGCGACGGTGAGAATGCCCATCTCCTTGGCCACCTTGGCCACCACAGGGGCGCCGCCGGTGCCCGTGCCGCCACCCAGGCCGGCGGTGATGAAGACCATGTCGGCGCCGTCCATGACCTCCACCAGGCGCTCGCGGTCCTCCAGGGCGGCCTGCTTGCCGATCTCCGGGTTGGCCCCCGCGCCCAGGCCCTTGGTGATGTTGCTGCCCAACTGCAGCGTGGTGCGCGCGGCGGAATTCTTCAGCGCCTGGGCGTCGGTATTGGCGCAGATGAAATCCACCCCGTCGATATTGGCCGCCACCATGTGGTCGACGGCATTGCCGCCGCCTCCGCCCACGCCGATGACCTTGATTACTGCATTCTGGCTGTACGAATCCATCAGTTCAAACATGACACACCTCCTCCACTAATAAAATCAGATATCCAGTCACTAAAAGTTCCCCTGAAACCAGCTCTTCATCCTGCCCCAAATACTATTGAAACCTCCTCCTGTCTTTTGCAGCGGCTTTTTCACGTCCCGCTGCTGAAAGCCATACAACAACAGGCCCACCCCCGTGGCGTGGATGGGATTCCTGACCACGTCCGCCAGACCGGAGATGTTCTGCGGCGCGCCCAGGCGCACCGGCATGTGAAACACCTCCTCCGCCAGCTCGATGACGCCTTCCATCTTGGAACTGCCCCCGGTCATGACCACGCCCGAGGCGATCAGGTCTTCGAATCCACTGCGCCGCAGCTCCGCCTGGATGAGCACGAACAACTCCTCGTAGCGTGGCTCCACCACCTCGGCGAGGGTCTGGCGCGCCAGGCGCCGCGGCTTGCGCTCCCCGACCCCCGGCACCTCGATGCTCTCGTCGGGATTGGCCAGTTGCGCCAGGGCGCAGCCGTATTTCACCTTGATCTCCTCGGCATGCTGGGTGGGCGTACGCAGGGCCACGGCGATGTCGTTGGTCACCTGGTCGCCGGCAATGGGGATCACCGCCGTATGGCGTATGGAGCCATCGGTGAAGACGGCGATGTCCGTGGTGCCGCCGCCGATGTCCACCAGGCACACGCCCAGGGCCTTCTCGTCCTCGGTGAGAACGGAATAGCTGGAGGCCAGCTGTTCGAGAATGATGTCGTCCACTTCCAGCCCGCAACGCTTGACGCACTTGGTGATGTTCTGCGCCGCGCTGACGGCCCCCGTCACCAGATGCACCTTGGCCTCCAGGCGCACACCGGAGATGCCGACGGGTTCCATGATCCCCTCCTGGTTGTCGATGATGAATTCCTGGGGCAGGACATGGAGAATGCGCTGATCGGCAGGAATGGCCACGGCGCGCGCGGCGTCGATCACCCGGTCCACGTCCCCCGCCGTCACCTCCTCGTCACGGATGGCCACGATGCCGGTGGAATTGAGGCTGCGGATGTGGCTGCCGGCGATCCCCGTATAAACGGAATGGATCTCGCACCCCGCCATCAGCTCGGCCTCCTCCACCGCCCGCTGTATGGATTGCACCGTCGACTCGATGTTGACGACCACCCCTTTCTTCAGCCCGCGCGAGGGATGCGATCCGATGCCGACCACCTCGACGCTGTCTTCCTCGGTGATTTCACACACGATGGCGACCACCTTGGAAGTGCCGATATCAAGTCCGACGATCAGGTCTTTTTCATCTTTTCTTGGCACGTTTCCTCTCTCTCACATCAGCTCATGTGAGCCTTGTTGTCATCATCTCCAACGTCGCGCCAGCGCACGACGAAACCATTGGCATAGCGCAGATCCACCGCGGCGATTTCGCGGCCCTTGCCATTCCGCAGCAGTTTCCCGTAGACACTGGCAAAGCGCCTGATGCGCACCTCATCCTGCTCCTTCCCCAGGGCCAGACGAATGCCGTTGTCCAGGGTCAGTTGCCACGAACGCCGTTCATCCAGACTCAGCTCTCGCACCGCCAGCCCCAGAGGCCGGAGTTGGGCAACGATCTCCCGGTATTTGGCCAGCACAGCGGCACTGCTGCCGCGTGGGCCACTGAGGCGGGGCAGGCGGGTTTGTTCCGGCACCTGCGCCGGTGTGAAAATCCGCCCCAGTGCATTGAGGCAGGCCGTTTCGCCCCAGCGCGCCACCGCCGTCTCCTCCACCACGGTGATACTGA